>JADZEO010000047.1 GCA_020850475.1 Bdellovibrionales bacterium
CATGCAAGGTCAAAAATATTTGCACCTTGGAAACTTCACCGACGCGCAAGAGACAACCTTGAATACCGGCACGCTCACTCCCGGAGGCACCGCCTACTCCGGAGTGGTTTGGTACAACTCCACCAGTTATCAACTGAAATATTGGAATGGTTCGGCGGTTCAAACCTTTGGCCTCAGTGATCCGCAGCTCGCTGATGTGGCGGGAATTGATCCTTCAGCCACCACTGGTTACTTGCTCGGCTCGAATGGCACGAATTTAGTGATGCGCTCACCGGCCAATGCCCGCTCTGATCTCGGACTCGGTTCGGCCGCATTGTTGAGCGAAGACAGCAACAACACCTTTGGCCATGGCCAACTCGTGGCCTTTGACAGCGCCACCATGGTCTGTGCCGCTGGTCAATACCTCACGATCCAGGGGCCGGGGCCCACTTACTCCTATATATGTGTGGCCGACTCTACCACCGATGCCACTAAACTCCCTCTGGCGGGCGGTACCTTGACGGGAGCCTTGCTCTCGACTGCGGGTTCGGCTGCAACACCGGGCGTGGGATTTAGTGGTGATGCCGACACTGGATTCTTTTCGCCCGGAGCAGACATGATCGCCATCGCCACTGGAGGCACCGAGCGGATGCGCTTGTTTTCAAACGGTGAAGTGGCAATTGGCTCGACGGCAGCCCCGATTGGAACCTTTACGGTCGTGAGTCCTGGCGCGAACACTCCTCCGCCTGGAATTTTTAAAGCGTCCGGTGGTCGCGGCGTTAGCCTCATGGGCAATTGGCCCGAGGTGGGGCTCAACACCTACTGGGACGGCACCAACTATAAATCTCTCGGCAGCGGCTACGGCGCCTTGGTCAGTAGCAATCAAACTTCCGGCGGGCTGGATTTTTGGACGGCCGACACCGTTGCCGCCGACACCGCCCAAACCATGACCCGTCGAGTTCGCATTGATAACAGTGGCAATGTGGGAATTGGAACCAACGCCCCACTTGATCGGCTTTCGATCGGTACGGCGCCGGTGGCCAACAGCACTCGGGCGCTCGTGAATTTAAGTAACACGACACTTGCCGCAGGATCGCCGAATGGAAATTACATCGGTGCAAATCCCGCTACCTTCACTGGAACATTCATCGAACTTGAAGTTGCAGGCGACGATAAATTTTGGGTTGATTCAGACGGAAACGTTGGCCTAGATGGCGATCTCAGAGTCATGAAGCCGGGCTCGACAAGCTATTCACAAGTGCAGTTGATCGGCGACGGGCGTCAGTTTGATTTGGAAGTTGGCGGAAGTGGCGTCGGAGATATCCCGAACATGTTTGCTATTTGGGATAACAATGCCAGCGCCTATCGAATGGTTATCGATCCGAGCGGCAATATCGGCGTGGGTACCACAACCCCATCAGGTACCTTGCACGTCGCAGGTGGGACTGCCGCTGCCACCACAAACGGAGTACCAATAACTCTGACCGCCCAAAATGCCGGCACCGGAAATCAAAACGGTGGAGACATTGTTTTAATTCCGGGATCCAAGAGTGGCACAGGGTACGGTGGCGGGGTGTTGATCGGAACCAGCACCAACCCAACATGGCTCGGAAACAATGGACTCTATGTCACAGGGATGGTCTACGCGGGAACTAACCTCACCAGCAGTATCTTGTATGGAGGAGGTGCCGCTTCTGGTAATTTGAGGCTCGATTCCACTTCGAACGCCACGAAGGGAGATATCCAAATTGCTCCGTCAGGTGGAAACGTCGGCATCGGCACGCTCACCCCTAATACTACGCTCGATGTTAATGGCGCGGTTTCGGTGCGAGGGATGGCGGCCCCTGCGGCTTCACCCGCAGGCCAAGGCCGCATTTATTTTGATTCCACATCAAATAAATTTAGGGTTTCGCAAAATACTGGAGCCTATCAAGACTTGATTACTGATACCTCAGGCTTTTTGGCGACTTCGGGCGGAACCATGACCGGAGCAATCCAGTCGTCGGCAGGATCGGCTGCCAGCCCTGGGTTAAGTTTTTCTGGTGACACAAACACTGGCATTTTTTCTCCAGCCGCCGACATATTCGCTATTGCGACGGGTGGAACGGAGAGAATGAGGATTTCATCCGCAGGCTACGTAGGAATCGGTACTAACTCTCCTGTCGCCCCCCTTGATGTGGCTGTTGCCGGTGGATACATGAGGTACGATGGGACGCTGGACTTAACTCGGCCCGACGGCTTCAACTCGGGCTCCGCCGTCGCTCAAGTTAATAACAACGACGTAACTGGCGGCGAAGGCAACGGCCTGTCAATTTGGGCCGGAAACGGCTCGAGCGACTACCCCCTGCAAATCAAATCAAACGGCGGAGCCGCGAATTTGTTGAGTGTCCGCGGCGACGGCTATGTCGGAGTGGGTACTGCAAGTCCCACGAGTGAACTCACAATCGAATCGGCCCGAACAACTGGAGAACCCTTTATTCATCTCAAAGCCGGCAAAGGCAACGGACAAGGTCCCGTGGTTTCATTTACTCGGTCCACCAATACCCAGCAAAATAACCTCCGTTGGTACACCGCGACTGGCAGCGTTCAAGATGGTTACTTAGGCACATTTGCCAATAAGGCCTCGGCCCTTTACATGTACGCTTCGACCGCAGGTGCCGGCAAGACAATCGCTGGAGTTGACGATACGACTGGCTTTGTCGTTGGCGAAGGTGGGGGTCAAATGCCTGGCACCTATAACGCTAGGATTTCGCCTGCAGGACAGGGCTACTTTGCCGGCAGCGTCGGTATCGGGACGACGAATCCATCAACAAACTTAGAAGTTCAAACTACTTCTACCGCTGAACCAAACGCCATATTAGCAAAAGGTATTGGAACCAACGGGTTTATTGGTGTTGATTCCGATACCGCGGGCGCAGAAACAGGCTATATGTTGAGCAAACAAGGGTCGGCAAAATGGTATATGTATTCCCCTGGTAGTAGCGATGACCTTAGGTTTTGGGATGGTGACGATCGTGTCACAATTACGAATGGGGGCAACGTCGGTATTGGTACCAACACTCCAAGTTCCAAGCTGCAAGTCGATGACACTAACACCACGACGACCAACCGCACCACCTCCGGTGTGTCGTTGACAGTGAACGTTGCGAGTTCCCAAGCCCCTACCATTAAGAATGTCGGCATCTCTTCGCAGATATCCTCAGGAACAAGCAACTCAAGCGCCGTTGGTAAAACGATTGGTGTTGATGTCTATGTTGGCCACGACTGGGGGAACTCTGTCGTTGATAGCGTCATCGGTGGTCAATTCTTGGCCCATAAAAACACTGGCGGCGCCGCCACGAATGTGAAGGGCGTGGTGGCTGAGGTCGGCTCCTACTCGGGCGGAACCACGGCCACGCAAGCCGCCATCGAGACTTTTTCAGAGAATAGCGCCGGCACCGTGACCGACCAATATGGACTCCGCGTGCGAGACCTCGCCGCAACCGGCGGGACAATAGTTAACCGCTATGGTGTACACATCGGCGCATTTTCAGGTTCCGCCACCACCAAAGATTTTGCCATTTACCAGGTGGGCACGAGCCAAAACAACTACTTCGCTGGCAAAGTCGGCGTGGGTACGACCACACCTACGGCGATGTTGGATGTCGCTTCTGGCAACGGCACGGGAATATTACTGGGAGCCGAAGTGAACTCAACCAACCGAGGCGATAACAACATCAAGGTAGGAAGAATTGGTGTCCCTCACTATTCCAACAGCGAAGAACCTATGGCTCTGCTGATGGGTGACGCCGGAATCACGCGAAACGAAGTTTACCTTGGTGGCGGTTCAACCGTCATGAACACCGCTACCCAGATCCGATTTTTTACCGCAGCTAACAAAACCACGCTGCTGGGAACCGAGCGGATGACGATTGAAGACAACGGCTATGTGGGGGTCGGCAATACCGCGCCATCGGCACAGTTGCACGTCGGCGATAGTTCCGTGACTGGCGGAACCACCATTGCCAAATTTGAAACCGCAACAGGTGTGTGTTCCGTTACGCCCAACACCGGCATGTCTTGTTCGTCTGACGAACGCCTCAAGAAGAACTTTGCCTTGGTCGATGGTGATCAGGTCCTTGAAACTCTCATGCAGATCCAAGCTTACACTTACCAAATGAACCAAGACCCCTCCGGCCAGCGGTACACTGGTTACAAAGCCCAAGAGATACAGAAAATTGAACCCTCGTTTGTTCGTCAAGATAAACAGACGGGACTCCTGGAAGTCTATTACACTAGTTTTATCCCGTGGCTCACGGAAGCCATCAAGTCAGTTTACTCGCAGGTGTTGGGTCTCGATCGTGAGGTCGCCTCTCTCAAAGCCGACTTGGAAAGCAGCCAGCGACAAATCCACTCACTTGAGCAACAAAACCGCGACATCAAAGCCTACCTCTGTGGCAAAGATCCCGCAGCTCCGATCTGTCGCTAAGAACTAGCGCTTGCGGAGATACCGATAAAAAGCCAAGGCTCCCAATATCATCGCCAAGCCCACGCCAATTAAGGCGATGACAGGCAACTCAACAAATTTGGGCCCTTTGTCGGAGACAATAATAATTGATGAGGAAATCAATAAGCCACTGATCACCAAGCCCAGAAAAATCGTGTGCGCGGAGTTCACCACCGACAGCCGGAGATCTTCGCTCCCCATCAATTCAAACTTCATGGCATAAGAGGGGCTATTAATTTTGCGCAAATACTGTTTGAGGTGGCGGGGAAATCCTTGGGCAACCGAACTGAGGTCTTTGGCGGTGTTGGCCAACTCCCTCACCACTCGCGAAGTTTCCAGCCGCCCGCGCACCAGTTCATCGGCAAACTCAAGAGAGTAGGAGAGAAAATCAAAGTCTCGTACGACGATGCGACCCATACCCTCAATCGCAACAATGGACTTGAAAAACAAAACCAGTTCGGTTGGCAGCTGTAAGCCGTGACGGGCCGCAATTCCGGTCGAATCCAGCAACAGGCGTCCCGCATTTACATTTTTAAATGTCAGTCCGTGATAAGGCGCAATGAGATCACGAATGTCCCGCGAGAAACGGTCCACATCGACATGGCCCGTGTAAGGAGCTAAGTCGACATATTCATAGGCCAAGCGTTCGTAGTCCTCAGTAAACAAAGCCAGCAGCATGTTAGCGATCGCGCTTTGGGTTTTCTTATTGAGGCGGCCCACAACTCCAAAATCAATCAGGCCAATTTGATTGTTGGGAAGCACCAGCAAATTACCCGCGTGCAAATCACCGTGAAACAGGCCGTCGGTAAAAACCATCTTCAAATAGCAGCGCAAGCCCACGCGCAAAATCGCTTCGCGATCAATGCCCTCTTGCTCCAGGGCATTGCGGTGACTCAGGGGAATACCCTCCAACTCCTCAAGTACCAGGACCTTGCGTCCGGTGTACTCCATGTAGACTTCAGGTATTTTAATGTTGGGCTCATTAATGAAGTTACGCTGAAAACGGCGAATATTATTGGCCTCAATGACAAAATTCGTTTCTTGTTCAAGCGCCTTAAAAAATTCATTAACGATGGACTTGACCTGGTAAAATCGCGACTCCGGAACATACTTGTCGAGGAGTTCCGCCAGCGTGTACATCACGCTCAGATCTTCGGCGATAATATCCTGGATTCCTGGCCTTTGAATTTTAACCACCACCTTGGAGCCATCCTGGAGAACCGCGCGATGCACTTGCGCAATGCTCGCCGCCGCCAGAGGCTCTTCGTCAAAGGAAGCAAAAATTTCCTTAACATCCACCCCAAAGTGGCTTTCGAGGACAGTCTGAATTTGCGAAAACGGCAACGCCGGAACCTGATCGTGGAGCTTGCGTAACTCGTCAGCGACCTCCGCCGGAATCAAATCGGGACGGGTCGCGAGCAATTGGCCGAGCTTAACAAAAGTGGGCCCCAACTGCTCAAAGCACAAACGCAAGCGCTCGCCGAGTGAGAGGTTTTCCATTTCCTGGGAGATGAACTTTTCGAGGACAAAACGGCCGAGCTTAGCCTTTACGGCGACCTCTTGAAACCCGTGCTTGGCGAACACGGCCACGATCTTTTTTAGCCGGTTGGCGTTGGCGAGCGGGTTCTGGCGTTTCAGGTAGGTCTTCAGCACTGTCCTCATCCGTCAAAGGCATGAAATCAATTTTCCCGTCCTGGGTGTCCGTAGCGGCCACCTGAACCTTCATGGGATCACCAATCTTATACGATACACCGGACTTTTTCCCAATCAATCGGAGAGTCTCTTCATCAAAGAACAAATCGCGTTGAGGCAACTGCTCAATGCGCACCAACCCATCGACGTCAAATTGGCGAAGAATGACAAAAATGCCGAATTTGGCAACCGAGCTGATGGTTCCCTCAAAAACTTCCCCAATATGTTGGGTCATAAACCGTGCTTTTTTGATGGCAATGACTTGCCGCTCCGCCTTGACCGCTCGCTGTTCGCGGGCGCTTAACATAGTCCCCATGGTCTTCAAAATATCCAACGGAACCAACTGATAACCCCGCTCGGGAATGAGAAGCGCCTTAACCAGGCGGTGAACCACCAGGTCCGGGTAACGACGTATGGGCGAAGTAAAGTGGGTATACAGCGGAAATCCCAGACCGAAGTGGCCGACATTATCGGGACTGTACTTAGCCTGGCTCATCGATCTCAACGTGAGAATATGGAGAATGTGTTCTTGGGGTTGACCCGCAAAGTGTTCAAGCGCTCGGCCAATCTTTTTCTGCAATTTTCCGCCGCTCAATTTTTTGTCAAAGCCAAAAACCGCCAGATAATTTTCCAAGTCTTGAATGGCGTCGCCGGCGGGAGGTTCGTGGATGCGATAGAACGCCTCGATGTTACGCTCATGAAACAACCGCGCCACGGCCACATTGGCCATTAACATCATCTCTTCAATTAACTTGTGCGAGAAAAGTCGTTCGGCCTTAATGATGTCAACCGGATTGCCCGCTTGATCGAGCTCAATTTCAGTTTCGGGAATATCCAAATCCAGCGATCCCTCACGAAAGCGCTTTGCCATGAGTATTTTAGCGAGATCCGCTGCCCGCTTGATCATCTCCGCCACATGCTTGAGCTTGTCCGGAGTGCTGCCATCAATGACTTCTTGGGCTTCACCATAGGTGACTCGCGCTTGGCTGAAAATCACTCCCTCGTAATACTCGGTCTTGCCCAGGGTGCCGCTGAAATCGAGTTGCATATCGGCCACCAGAACCAATCGGGGAACTCCCGGCTTGAGCGAACAGAGTTCATTACTTAAAACCTCGGGAAGCATGGGGGACACAAAGTTTGGAAAGTAAACACTCGTCCCCCTTTCATAAGCTTCGTCATCAAGAGTGGTGCCGGGCCGCACATAGTGACTAACGTCGGCAATGGCGACCAACAGCCGAAAGCCATGGTCGGTCATTTCCACACAAATGGCGTCGTCAAAGTCCTTCGCCGTCACCCCATCGATTGTAACAAAGGAATACTCTCGCAGATCCCGGCGACGTTTAAACTCTTTGTCGTTGAGATCTTCCTGCAGGGCTTCGGCTTCTTTAATTGACCGTTTAGAAAATTCGAAAGGAATTGAATTTGAGTGCAAAACCCTCATCGAGTCATTTTGCGGATCAAGGCCGTCACCGATCACGGCGACCACATTTCCATAAAAGCCGTCGGGGTCGCCAGGATAGCCCTTGATCTCAACACTCACCCAATCACCATTGGCGATTTCGGTACCGGCCGAACAATGTGCAATGAGATCCTCGCCCCAGCCGTGACTCGTGTCCTTGAGCAGCCCCTTCTTTCCTCCCAACCCGTAAAACTGTCCCACCACTCGCGTCTGGGCTCGCTTCAAAATGGCCAACACTTCCGCTCGAAACCGACCCGGTTCCCGATCGGGGAACATCCGAATCTGCACGCGATCATTGGTCATGACGCCGGTCATTTGCCGTTTGGGCACATAGACATCGGGCACTTCGGGATCGTCAGGGATAAAAAAACCAAAGCCATCGGGGTGGCGCTTAACAATTCCCTCGCAGGAATCTTTTGAAATTTTGGGCTTATTCTTCATTAAAACAGTCTGTCACCTTGTAAGCAGGAGTCTTCGAAGGGAAGACTACCTCACTTCCGGTATTTAAGAAAGCTGAAATACCGATCGCGGAGAACGTCCATTTCCATGGGCTTTTGGCAGTGGGGGCAAGGGCGCTCATCGGGAAGAGTTACCCCTTCGCGGGTGTCCGCGGTTCCCTCCATGAAGTCTTGGCCTCGGCGGGCCAAGATCGACTCCGTCGCATCACAGCTCTCACAAAAATAGGGAACAAAAAACGAATCCACCCGCGCATGAGTGGGAAGAAATCCATCGAGAATATTCATCTGATCAACGACATGACGGGGGCAATTGACAAACACCAATCCGGTCTTTTGCGCAAAAGTTTTGATCCAAAGAAGCCAAGTGCGCAAGCCAACCGAGTTGAGCATCTTGATTCCCGACAGATCCAACACCACCTCGCGCACGCCGTTCACGTCCAACTGGGGAAATTCCGCATTTTCGTTGAGATTGCCGGTCAAGGCCAACGTCAACTGATCGCCATTACGAGTTTGAGAGATGGCAATTCTGTCGTCCATGCTCCCCCCTCCTCAGAGTTCGACAACCATTCCTTCGCGAGCAAAACTCCATTCAAATTCACTGAACTCAACACCCTGGTCTTTGGACATCCGCAGGCACGACTTGTAATAGGCCCGAGTCTGCTCTTCGACCAAATGAATTTTTTCATCCGAAGCTGCGGGATCGTGATGAATAAAAAGAATCTTCTTAATCTTTTCCCGAGCCGCGAGATCAATTCCGATCGGACCCGAAGCGTGGCCCCAATCAATTTTCTCCGCCGCCTCAAGAAACGAATACTGGGCGTCGTAGATCACGAGGTCGGCGTTTTGGTACAGTGGCAAATCCTTGTCGAGGTCTTTGCGACTCACGCGCGTGCCTTCGGTATCCACACAGTGAGAAAAGGCCTTGCCCCCACTCTCACAGCGGAAACCCCAGCAGGGATCTGGGTGGTCAAGCTGGTATGGTGTTATGGTCAAATCATTGAGCACCTTGGGTTCACGGGGCTGAAGCTTATGAAAAATCACTTTAGCCCCAAGACGTTCAAAGGGTACCGGAAAGTGGGGCTTGCAAAACATCGCCCGCACTCGATCTTCCAAATCATCCTGAACAGCATAAAAGTGAATGCGATTTCCGGGAATAAATATCGGCACGAAAAACGGCAGACCGATCATGTGGTCCCAATGAAAATGCGTCATAAAGATATGCACTTCGCCCTTGCCCAAACCGCAAGGACCCAGGAGCAAAGCCTCGCCGTAGCGACGAATGCCACTGCCGCCGTCAATCGCAATGTCCATGTTGGGTGTCGTGACTTGAAAACAAGCTGTGTGTCCGCCAAAGCCGCCGACCTTGTAGGGCTCCGTGCGCTTTAAAAAATCCTCAATTCCACCGGAGTTGTTACGACGAAAGTGTTCGTACTCCTCTAAGAGCGCACGAAATTTGTCAGTCAGCTGCTCGGGCGAGTGGGGCGATGGTAGCGAGCCCCGAACCCCCCAGAGCTTAACACGCATGTTCATGTTTGCTAGCTCTAGAAATAAAAGTGGTAACCGATAAACCCTTCAATCCCTGACAACGTCACACCCAAGTCACGGCCGTCAATTTCGACCTCTTTGCCTTTTTGGGCCTGACTCAAGCTCGCCGGGTTCGGTGAACCACCGAGGAAGTCGCCCGAAACACTATCGGCTGTGAGGCGTTCGATGCCTAAAATTCGCAAATTGCCTTCAACCGTAAAACAGTGGCTGTCACTCCAAAAGCAGAACTCCGCACCAATACCGCCCATATAACCAAGTGCGTTTCCTGAAAACTCTAACGAGTTGTTCCCCTCTTTGATGTCGCCGCTGACGCTTCCCCAGCCTAAGCCAAGCTGGGTGTAGAACTTAATCATATTGTCTTCGAGGAGATAAAAACGAAACATGGGAAACAAGGTGAAGCCAACGAGACCATACTCGTAGGCATTGCCTCCGGAGTCCGAACCATCCTCGTTTTGGTAAAGAAATCCAATGCGCAACTGCATCGCGGTCATCCCACCAAAGCGGTAGGAAATGTAGCCGTTGCCTTCCCAAGCATTGCCCAGTTGGCCGGTCGAAATGCCGCCTGCTCGTTGATTCGAGCGAGTCACCAGTTTGTCCAAATCGGCTTGGTCGGCTGCGGTAATACCAAGATTTGCACCGAGCGACCAGCCACCACCGCCACCACGGGCCCAGGCACCGACCGTGCTTGCTAAAACCACCATAACTATCAATGAACGAATAAATTGGATTCCCATTTGTGCTTCCTCCCTCGATGGTGACCTAATCATTCTCAAGGAGAACCAGAGGGAGTTCAACTCAGGGCAAGGACTCTAGACTTTAATCCCACGAGCTCAATTATTAAAAAAAGCGGAGCCCATGATGTCGCGAAAATCTTTTTCCGCAAAGGGCACTCCGTTGATCCAGTAACTGCTCGCACCCTTGTCGCCGTTGCCGTCGTACTTGGTTTCAACTTTACCGACCACGGTGGTGCCCTTATAAACCAGCGTCAAGGTGACGACTTGACTGCCGCCGCTGCGACTCACCTTTCCGCCGTTGTGTAGCTCTATTTGAATGTTGCCAATAACTTGGGAGTGAGCCGAGCCAGTGATTGTTCCAAAAAACTCTCCGCCCCCATTGACTGCACGGGCGCCGATGGTGCCCTCGACTTTGACTTCGTCGATGTCGTTCATCTGGCGATAATCGTTATCCACCACCTGATAATCAATGGTGATCGCCGAACTAAACTCGGACTTTGACTCTGAGGTCGTGGTGCGAGCCTCATAGGTAATGGGACAAGACGACCCCTTAACGATTAAGTAACTTTGCTTGATCGCGCCGTTGCCAGGAGTTTCCGGCGAGGCCTGAAACTCGCAAACCGTCTTGTTGAGCTTTTCTGCCATTTTGCGAGCCGAGCCCACGTTGCCCTTGGGCAGCGTATTCAGGACGTTCGCCCCGCCGGCGGCCTTGCCGCGCTGAACAGCTTCATCCGCCTGATCCATCGAACGGGTCAGTGATTCCAGTTGATCGATCTGCTCCGCTGAGAGCGGATTCATCGGCTTTTCTTTAACTTCTTTTCCGCAGCCCACAAGAGCGGCCGACACCACCACACCCAACGCAATCTTCACTAATTCTGCCTTCACTTTTAGCCCCCTTGGCGATGGTTCCTGGTACTTAGTCTGTTCGCTGACCCCCCTCCTGTCCACCCCTTTTGCGTCGAGATTGACCCTCCAATAGCGGCGCTCCTACAATTCCCCTATGAGCTCCGCATCATTTGATCAATTCTTGCAAAATCGTCTGGATGATTTTTTTTCGCTCTGGCCTCAGCCGACTCCGTCCATCACTCGTTTGCGCAATTGCCGGCTCGTCGCCCACCGCGGGCAACACGATAACTTTAATGTTCTCGAAAATACCTTGCCGGCTTTTGAAACCTGCGTGCGTAATCAGATTTGGGGAATTGAACTGGATCTCCGCTGGACCGAAGACCTGGAACCCATCATTCTCCATGACCCTGATTGCGGTCGCGTGTTTGGTCGACCCAACATTGTGCCCAGCCGACTCTCCTTTCGGCTGCTCAAACAACAAGCGCCCTTTATTCCCTCACTGGCGGAAGTGGTCGACGAGTTTGGGCTGCAACTGCATTTGATGATTGAACTCAAAGAAAGTTTGAGCGATCCCGACAATCGCAAGGTCCGCCGCCTTACTGAGATTCTGCAAAAACTTCGGCCCGCCGAGGACTATCACTTCATGTCGTTTTCCTCGGAAATTCTCAAACGCGTTGATTTTGTGCCGAGTACGACGTGTTTGGGAATTGCGGAATGGAATGTCCAAGAGATGAGTGCCGAATGCCTCAAGCGCTCCTTTGGCGGGATCACGGGTCACTATTTGCTCCTCAATCAAAAGGTGGTGGAGCGCCACCATCAGGCCAACCAAAAGGTGGGGGCGGGATTTATCGCTTCACGCTTGAGTTTGTGGCGGGAACTCAATCGCGGGGTCGATTGGATCTTTACCAATAACAGTCTGCAGACCAAACAGTGGCTCGAAACCGAAATGCGGTTACAGAAAACTTCACAGGGTATGTAACCTAAGAAAAAGGTAACGGAGTCACTTTGCTACCAATTCCTGGTGTCAATTCTATTCGCACGCCATGTCATGCACCGGGTGTAATTCTGCCACCACTTCTTATTTTTCTTTAAAAATTGGCACTCTCATTGCTCAATACCCATCGGATTAGACAAAAGTCTGAAACGGGGGGGAAATAATGAAAAGATACTTGGGCTCGCCACCTTTGGCGACGCTGTGTTCTATGCTTCTCGCGCTGGTCATAGGTTTGACCGCCTGCGCCGACTCTAACAACAATTCTGCCCGTCCTAGCGCGGATCCGCGCTTTACCACTGATTTTGGTGGTGATGGAGGACGGCTACTCTTCGACGAAAAGGAATTGGTCGGACGCTATGGGGATTATCAAGAGCTCGAGATTGCTCTTGAAGAAGATCCCGCACAACCAGCTCGCTGGGTGTTGCTCAACAACACTTTGCCCGCCGGCTTGTCGATTGCCGAAGTGGCTCGCAACCGAGCCGTGATTTATGGAACACCAGAATTCACTGGTTCATGGTGTTTTGTGATCGGAGCTCGAGTTGAAGAGCGTCTGAAGGCAACTGCCAGCTTGTGTATGCACGCCGAGGACAATGACGGCGTCCAATACCCACGCTTTACGACTGATCGCCGCCTGCCCACTGCTAAGTTGGAGCGCGATTATGATCAGGAGATCAAATTCAAAGGTAAAGATGGTGAATGGGGTACCTCATTCGAATCGGACCTCTTTGAATCACAACTCCCCGAAGGGATGAACTGGCGCAAACGCCTTGCTGCAACTGCGATCAATCTCAGTGGTTATCCTAAAGCGGCCGGCGTCTATAACTTCGCCTTCCAAATTAAAGATAGCGAAGGACACAAAAACACTCGCCAGTTTGAACTGCGAGTGATTGATCAGGACGAGCAACGCTACTCTTGCCCTCCCGGTTACTACTTTGATGAAACCGTCGGCTATTGCGTGCAGATTCGTCTCGACACTTGCCCCGACGGCACCTACTACAATCCCGACACGAATTCGTGCGTTCAGTATCCGACTCCACCGCCGACGATTCGCTGTCAGCCTGGGTATTACTACGATCACTACTTAGATATGTGCGTGCGCTCAGGTGCGCCTCGCTGCCCGATCAATCATCACTGGGATTCTTACTACGGACGTTGTGTCGCTGAACCTTATGTGTGCGGCATTGGCGAATTTTATGATTGGGATCTGCGCATTTGTGTGCGCCGTCCACATCACCGCAGTTGTCCCATTGATTCTTACTGGGATTCTTACTACGGACGTTGCATGCCCTCTCACCGCTGGTGCCCCATCGGCTCCTACTGGGACAGCTACCTTGGCGCTTGTGTTCGCACCAGTCGCGATTGCTACCCGGGTGATGTTTGGGATCCTGTTTTGAATCGCTGTGTGGATCGCGTTCGCTACTGCGGACCCGGTCGAGCATGGGACTCTGTCTACGGACGTTGCGTACCGATTGGTGGTCCAATTTACCGTCGATGCGAGCCTGGCTATCGTTGGGATCCAGTTTATGAGCGATGTGTGGGCAATCATTATCCAGGCCCCAATCCGCGGCCACTTCCGCCGCCGCCCGTAAGGCCGGGACCTCCCCGTCCTCCGCACCCAGTGCCACCTCCACCGGTGCGCCCTGAACCGCCGCGGCCTCCTCATCCGACACCGCCGCCTCCGCCGCCGGTAAGGCCGAGTCCTCCGCCACGACCGGAGCCGCCGCCTCCGCCGCCGGTAAGGCCGAATCCTCCGCCACGTCCGGAGCCGCCGCCGGTAAGGCCGAGTCCTCCGCCACGACCGGAGCCGCCGCCTCCACCGCCGGTAAGGCCGAGTCCTCCGCCACGGCCGGAGCCGCCGCCTCCACCGCCGGTAAGGCCGAGTCCTCCGCCACGACCGGAGCCTCCGCCGGTAAGGCCGAGTCCTCCGCCACGTCCGGAGCCGCCTCGCCCGGCACCGCCTCCTCCGGGAGGCCCTAGCCCAGGCCCAGGACGACCGCCGCGACGCTAGTTGATTCTCGAAATGATCGCCAAAGAGGACCCCGAGTGGGTCCTCTTTTTTTGTGACAACGCCTCAGTTGCACAGACGCAACGACGCCTCAGCAGCAATCCACAACTCCCCCAACTTTATCCACAGAAGTTGCGAAAACGCGGCTTCACTCGGTTGATTATTGTGGAACAAAAATTCGAGGCCGGTGTCAGGACGGCACTCAAAAGTTGGCACTGCAGTTGCTGTAGGGAACAACAACATTTTAAAAAATGCTAAACCGGGGGAAATCATGAAAATTAAATTTGGCTCGCCACCAACGGCGGGACTCCTCACTGCACTCCTCGCGTCGTTACTGTTGGTAACCGCGTGTGCAGAGTCAAAACAGAAGAGCGCTTCGCCGAGCGCAGGCAATCATTTTTCAAATGAAGCAATCCTCGCCAGTCGAGTTTTGGTTGATGAACGCGAACTCAACGCGCGCTACGGCATCTACCATGAACTCGAAGTCATTCTTGAAGAGGAACCCACTCAACCAGCGCACTGGGTGGTGTTGCAAGACCAGCTGCCTTTGGGCCTCACTCTCAAAGAAGTGAGCCGTCGTCGTGCTCTCATCCAAGGAGTGGCGCAATTCACCGGTCGTTGGTGTTTTGTGTTGGGTGCTCAAGTGGGAACTGAATTGCGCGCCAAAGCTGATCTCTGCGTCACGGCCGAAGACAATGACGAAATCACTTACCCAAAATTCTTAACGGCCAGTGAACTTCCCATTGCCTGGGTTGATCAAGATTATGAAGAACAAATCGATATCGACCTCAGTTCATTTGGGGTTTCCTACGACGTCGAACTTTACGAATCACAAATTCCCCAGGGAATGTATTGGCGCAAACGCCGCACAACTGCGGCAATCAAGTTAGGTGGTGAGCCTGCAGTCCTTGGTGAACACCGCTTAGTATTTAAGGTCACGGACGGCGAAGGCCGGATCAACTCGCGACAGTTTCAACTTCAAGTGCTCGAAGAAGGCGAGCTCCCCGAGCAACCCGAACCGCCGTCACCACCACCGGTGTGGCCTGAGCCCGAGCGCCCGGATCCGCCTTCACCACCACCGGTATGGCCTGAGCCCGAGCGCCCGGATCCGCCGTCACCTCCGCCAGTGTGGCCTGAGCCTGAGCGTCCGGATCCGCCGTCACCACCGCCCGTGTGGCCTGAGCCCGAACGACCGGATCCGCCGTCACCACCGCCCGTGTGGCCTGAGCCCGAGCGACCGGATCCTCCGTCACCGCCGCCGGTATGGCCTGAGCCCGAGCGACCGGATCCTCCGTCACCACCGCCGGTGTGGCCTGAGCCCGAGCGACCGGATCCTCCGTCACCGCCGCCCGTGACGCCAGAACCGGAGCGCCCGGATCCGCCTTCGCCGCCGCCGGGAGAACCGGGACCTAATCCTGGTCGCCCACCTCGCCGGTAGACTGAGATCCGTCACAAATACGAAGAGGACCGATGAGGTCCTCTTTTTTTTCAACGGACGATTCAGGAGCTATGTACTACGAGGGTTAATAGCCCGCCGTTATGATTTCATATTCTTTGATTCCACTCTCCAGATAACTGGAAGCAGGACTTCGCTCTGGCATCTTCGTCAAGACTCCTTGAAACAACTGAATATTACTGGCGTTCAGGAGAGGAAAAAGATTTTTGGCAACTTCTTCGCTAATATTAGGCCCGCCGTGCAAAAGTCGATCGGCCAAGAATTCGGAAAACACGCGAGTGTCGCTGGGATTGTCAGCGTAGTTTTTCATCACCTTAAGGCCCAACGAGTAAAGTGGAGCACTGGCTGAGTCTCGCAATGCCCCCAAAGCCACCTGCAGCGTCTGTGGTGATTTAGGCAAATAGGGCACCAAGCGCAAAGCGACATCTCGAACATGGTCTTCGGGAAACTGCAAAAGCTGGTGCACCAGCAGAATCAACTCTTGATCGACAGCAACCTCACCGCTTTCCACGAGCGGCTCGATCTCAGCGGCAACCTTAACCACTTCATTTGAGACCGCATAGTGATACCCCAACTTGCCATCGTCCTGCTGAAAGAATTGAAAGCAATCACGACTTTCTAGGCAATGAGTCAGCTCATCGACCCGCTCTCGCACCGTTACCAAGGCCGCGCGAGCAGCTGGGGACGTTTTAATTGGGGGAGTGCTTCCTCCGACAACGGAACCCTTGGGCTGGCCCAATCGTGCTGCCTGGTGAGGAGAGGTTGAGATCTCCGAATGAGAGCGCTCACGACTGGAACTCAGTCGCCACGACTCCAACAACTGCAGACTTCCTTGCCCACCAACAAAGAGGGTTAAAAATCCGACCATAAATAAAATTGACGTGAGCCAATTCTTCATTGAGAAGCTCCTTCTTCTATGACTCTCTTGACGTATCGATCCAGAGTGTACTGTGGTGAAACTTGTCCGACGTATAAGTACCCGACTGACCCGTTCTTCAAACGAATATACAGGTTCACGCGGTTTTCAAAACTTTCTCCCATGACGTGAAAGTCCAAGACTTCAAAAACCGAACCCGGCTGCAGATCAACCACCTTGCGATTGTGCTTCGTGGGACCTGAAGTGTTAAGCCACACCGGCTGTGAGGCTTCCGTGATCAATTGCAAGACCTCGCCCTTCTGGGGAAGCTGGGGACTGTAACTTCCTAGTTTAGCGGCCTGCTCTGAAGTCACGCTTTTTGCCCAACGATCCCAATGGCTTTCTTTTGGGGTGTTGGTGGTCCGACTGGAGCCCGCATAAAAGTAACCATACTCAATGCCCAATTTGGTCGGAACCGCCACCTTGTAAAAGCGATCTCCAGCAAGTCCTGGCTCGATATAAAAATCCACCACCTGAAACACCTTGGTGCCCGTTGAGCCAATCACTCGACCGCCGCGAGCGGGTTCGGGCCGAATCGCAATCGACTTAAGAGTTCGAATGAGTCCACCTACCGGCACCAAGCCCTCTACAGCTCCTAGGCAAAGGGCATGGCGATCGGCATAGGTGATCCGGTGAAAGTCGCGATCAGGATCGGTTAAACGATAAACTTTTTGGAACTGGCGAATGGGGCCGAACTTCCCCAAGCAGGCGACGTCATGGTCACCGTAAGTGCAAAACAAGGTTTCGCCCTCATTCTCACCGACCACACAATAGATGTTGCGGTTGGATTCTTCAGGATTGTGGTAAGTCAAAATAGTTCCAGTTAAAACTTGTGCTTTTTGTTGCGGGCTAATAACGCACAGGTCGTTTCCTCGCATCAAACAATCGACATCGGCCGATAACTCCGTATCCGGCTTTGCATCAACGTAAAACATCCATGAGCGAGTCTTGAGTTTGCGCTCGTAGTTGAGGTCATGCAGATAGAATTTTTCCCTAGAGAGTCCGCCGCATTCTGGCTGAAAGTCTGTCTTACTTCCAAACTTGCAACCAGGATTGGCTTCGTGCCACAGCTTGCTTGCGGTCTTCCAGCGGCAGGCCGCCTTGATCCCGCCATTGTAAATAGAATAGGCGCCCCGAGCCTGATCTACAAAATTCTTAACCGGATAGCAGCTCTCGCCCTTGCGCTCGGCGATTTCCCACCCTAGGTAATAGTGATCCATCCCATACAAAAGATTACGGGCTAAATCAAAATAGTGATCGGTGCGCTTAATCCCATGAGCCTGAAGAAAAATCTGCACCATCCCGATTGACTTATTTTGATCGCCCATGACGATCATCAAGGGAGAGTCTTCTTTCAGTTTGCGGAAGTGGCTAAAGTTGGTTTCGTGAGCGGCGACAGTCAAAAAGGCTTGCACCCAAGCCTCGATCTCATCGTCTCCGGCCGTGGGTCTTCGTGATTTGTAATAGTGGGTACCCAATTGACGGATCAGCAAGTAGGTTTGGGTCATGTAAGCGCGCAGGTGCTCTTCGCGATTTTGAATCACCACGGGATCAGCGCTTTTAATCGGTTGTTGCGGATGAATTTGCTCCATCGAAACTGTGAACGGAGCCCACAACACTTCGGCGCGATAGGACTCGCCGTAATTGCGAGCGTCGCAACCCCACGGAGCTGCTCCCGGAAACGACCAAGAGCCGAAGTGCTTGTTTTCGCATTTGCCGGTAAACGCCGTTGGTCCACCGTTAGGATCATTCCAGCCCTTTTCCCAAGTGGCGGCATCAGTCAATCCTGAAGCCAAGAAGACGGCCAGCGCTATGGTTGCTGCCAGCCAAGTCGCCTGAGCACGATCAAAAGACAGATTTTTCCAGACGTTCATTTTACACTCCCCGATCAGATAACCCGTTGGCCAAGATTTGAGCATAAATCAGGCCACGCAGGGCCCCATCGACCCCTCAAAAAGAGCTGTCATTTCAGGGCTATAGGCCCTATAACTTTTATTGTAGAAACCTTGGACAAATGGCCCTGGCAAAGTTTCAGACCCAGCGACAAAAATCGGGCGCGTCCGAGGACTGTAGACCCAGACTTGGAGGAGGATTTTGATGAAAATGTGGACGTGGCTCCTAAGTATAAATTTGGCGGGTCTTACCCTCTCCACTTCAGCCGCCGAGTGGACTCAACAGGCCGAAAAGCTTGAAAAGGCGGTGCCCATTTTGTTTTCCGGCGGAGGGCTTTGCTCAGGTTCCTTGGTTTCGCGCGAGTATGTTTTGACGGCCTGGCACTGTGTAGACCGACTCTTGCCCATCGAAGTCGCTTGGCAAGACGATTTAAAAAATGGCACCAAGGCTTCCGTCGCCCGCATTAACAAATCTTTGGATCTGGCTCTGCTAAAACTTGAAACTCCGTCGGACCGTCCCACCGTCGCAATCGCAAAAAGCAACTCCTTACAGGTGGGACAAGCCGTTGCGACCATGGGGCACCCCATGGCCCTGAAGCCATTTAGTCGTGGCTCGGTTGATGAAACTTTGATTGGCGTCTTCTCGACCGGTGTGGTGTCCAAAGTAAATACTAAGAAAAAGGAATTCGTTACTGACATGTCGATTAGCCCGGGCAACTCCGGAGGTCCGGTCGTCAACGCTCAAGGTGAACTAGTCGGAGTCGTGTCCCGTAAACATATGGGTATGGGAGTTGGCCAAATCGGCATCATTCCGGGTCCTGAAGGCATCAATCAACTCGTCGACGATAAAGCCGACAAGGCCATTGTTCGACCGCGCTGGATGGATGCCGACACCCGAGCGGGACTCATACTCACCGGGTCCGAGCACAGTTTGTTCAAAGACCTGCCTAACTTAGATTCGTGGCTGACCGGAGTTTACTTTCATTTAGATCTCTTTGATCGTTTGCGAATTGCCTTTGAAGACAGTTTTGATGAATCCCCCGACTATGATGCCTGGGGTTTCGGGTGGGCCTTTCACTTTCCCTTGGCCCGCGCCATCACGATGAGTGTGGTTCCGGCCTGGGAACAGTGGACCTATCACGCCAACGGCGCCGAAGTGGACTACGACGGATATTCCCTCGCCGTGGAATTCAGCGGTTTCCCCTTGAGGTTTCGCTGGTCTCAACTTGATGGACCGACCGGCTCGGAAAACATCTTCACCGTCGGTCTTAACCTGGGGCTGCTGGGACGCTAGAGCGCGCTCACCCGAGGGTGGGTTTGAAAGGATTTCTAAAACTAACCTCGATAAAAACTTCCGATTCCTGGAAATCCTTCAACCTGGCCAAATTGATGGGTGCCGTTCACACCGATTGATAATCTTGGTTCCATCAGTGATGGGGCACGGCCGGAATAATACTAAACCGGCCGAACTGACATTTAATATGGGGAGGGTTGCATATGAAAAAACTGATTCCACTTCTCGTGGGTCTCGCAATGGCATCTGTCGCCAAGGCCAATTCTGTATCCGAACTCGAGAAGAACTTTTTCTCGATTCAGTCTGTTTCAATCGAGAAAATTGAAGACGATACTGACAAAAATCTGGACGACTATCTACGCCTGCAAAACGATGACTGCGCCGGAGACAGCGGTCTGATGATGCGCCAACAGGACTTTGATATCTCGCTGGATCAGATCATCAACATCGGCAAAAAAATCTGGGAGATCATCGTCGCCAATAAACCCGTCGTTGAGATGCAGACTTCGACCGCCAACGCCCTCCCCAAAGGGATTCAGTGCTGGGATCAGTTGGAGAACTGGCAATTTCCCAAGGCCCAATCCTACCGGATCGTTTACAAAAATCTGATGGGTGTTGAGGTCGTGCGCTTTACCTTTCGCGTGATCTTTACCTATGGCGGGCAGTTTAACGGCAAGGGTCACTACATCACCAATGCCACGATTGTCCCGGCGGAAGTTCGCGTGGTGTGGGGCTACACCTTTAATGCCAAGGTCAACGTCGCCAAAGTTGTCAATCTCGGCAGTCGCCAAAATCCCAAGGCCGGACTCGAAATGAGCATGGACTGGGTGGTGAAAAATCCCCTAATTGAAGATCGCAAGGTTTCGACGTTTTTTCTCTCGGGAGCTGGCGAACTCGCAAGTTACCAATAACTACTGCAGCCGCGCGAGACTCTCGCGCAAACTCGCAATTTTGGTCTTATGGCCCTCCAGTTGTTGGCGGGCCTGTTCCACCACATCCTCGGGCGCATGATTAACAAAGTTGTCGTTCTGCAACCGTCCAGTTAAACCCGACATTTCCTTTTCAACTTTCTCGATCGCCTTCTGCAAACGCTTAATCTCTTCGTCAAGGTCAACCAAGCCTTCGAGCGGCACAATGACATCCACTTTGCCGTCGCCAATGATGAAAGGGCTTACCGCACATTTTTGCAAAGAGCCGGGCTCGCCGATTAAGCACTCCGACAACTTAGCCAAGCGAGTGATTGCCACCTTGTTGGATTGCAAAATCTTTTGCAGGTGATCGTCCGAAGGCGACAAGCGCGTTTTAATCTCCATCCCCGGCTTGATTTGGTTTTCCCCTCGGATGTTGCGCAACTCGGTAATCACGCCCTTGACCACATCGAGCTCATAGGCCCGTTCCTTTGATCCGGCTTTCAACCAATCCCTATCATTCGCGAGCGTGGGAAATTGATCGACAATACAAGCCTCTCCCCGCAGCGGCAGCTTTTGGTAAATTTCCTCAGAAATAAACGGCACAAAGGGGTGTAACAGTCGCATCAGACGATTCAGGGTTTGCGCCAGTACCACTTGAGTTGCGCGTTTTTCGTTGCTGTCCGATCCGTAGACAACCGGCTTGATAAATTCCAAGTACCAGTCGCAGAAGTCATGCCACGCAAATGAATAAACGGCATTTGCAGCATCAGAAAATCGATGGGCTTGGAGTGCCTGATCGACTTCCTTCATACATAAGCCCGCTTTGTAGATGATCCATTGATCGGCGTAGGACAGATCGCGCTCCGGCGGAGCCTGATGATTGTCCACTTTCGACAGGTCACATCCCTCGAGCGCCTTTAAGGCGAAGCGAGTTGCGTTCCAAATCTTGTTCATAAAGTTTCGGTAGCCTTCGAGTCGGGCTTCGGAAAACTTCAGATCCTTCCCAGTTGAAATCTGTGAAAGCAAAGTAAAGCGCAAAGCATCGGCGCCGGTCTTCTCGATGAGTTCAACCGGATCGACGGAGTTGCCGAGTGACTTGGACATCTTTTGCCCTTGGGCATCGCGGACCAGGCCGTGAATATAAACCGTGCGAAAGGGCACGTCCTTTTTGAACTCCAAACCGGACATAATCATCCGGGCCACCCAGAAAAAGATGATGTCGTGTCCCGTGACTAAGACATCGGTGGGATAAAAAGTTTGCTGGGTTTCGGTTTCCTTGGGCCAACCCATGGTTGAAAAGGGCCACAGGGCTGACGAAAACCAGGTGTCCAATACATCTTCTTCTTGCTTAAGATCGTGGCTATTGCACTTCTCACAGCAGTCGGGGTCGTCAATGACGACCGTGATGTGACCACAACTGTTGCAATACCACGCCGGAATGCGATGACCCCACCACAATTGCCGCGAGATACACCAGTCTTGAATGATATTCATCCAATGCAAATAAGTCTTGGTCCAATTTTCTGGTTCAAAGGCAATGGTGCCGCTTTCCACCACTCGCTTAGCCGGAAGCGAAAGTTCCGAAGTTTTAACGAACCACTGCTCCGAAAGCAGAGGTTCAACCACCACTCCCGAGCGAGAGCAATGGCCAACGGAATGCACATGGGGCTTGATATCGACTAAAAAGCCTTGCTCCTTTAAATCTTCTACGACTTTTTCACGAGCTTTCTTTACCGGCATATTGCGATAGGCTGGCGGCACATTGTCGTTGAGAGTGCCGTCCTTATTGAGAATGTTCAAAAACTCCAGCTTATGCCGTTTGCCAATTTCATAATCGTTGAAGTCGTGGGCGGGCGTCACCTTGACGGCACCCGAGCCAAATTCTTTGTCAACAAACTCGTCGGCGACAATGGTGATCAGCCGATGAGTGAGGGGCTGGCGAATCGCCTTGCCAATCAGCTTGAGATAACGGGGATCTTGAGGGTGAACTGCAATCGCCGTATCCCCCAGCATGGTTTCGGGCCGCGTGGTCGCCACGACAATGTCGCCGCCGCCGTCCTCGAGAGGGTAACGGATATGCCAGAGGCTTCCTTTCACCTCTTTGTATTCCACTTCCAGATCCGAAAGGGCCGACTCGAGTTTGGGACTCCAATTGATGAGCCGGGTGCCTCGGTAAATCCAATTCTTTTGGTAAAGATGAACAAAAACTTGGCGAACTGCCTGCGAAACTCCTTCGTCCAAAGTAAAACACAAGCGGTCCCAGTCGCAAGAGTCACCCAATCGCTTCATCTGTTCGACGATACGGTTGCCGTACTGGTGCTTCCACTCCCACACTTTTTCAACAAACTTCTCGCGACCCAGCTGTTGGCGAGAGGTTCCTTCTTTAGCGAGTTTTTTTTCTACGACCGACTGGGTGGCAATCCCGGCGTGGTCCGTCCCCGGCAGCCATAGAGCATTGAATCCGCTCATGCGCTTCCAGCGAACCAAGGCATCCTGAATCGTGTGATTGAGAGCGTGACCCATGTGCAACGAGCCCGTCACATTCGGCGGCGGTAATATAATGCAGTACGGGGGTTTGGTCGACGTATCCTGAGCTTTAAAATAACCCCGCTCGGTCCACCACTGATAGACGCGTTTCTCGACTTCTTCTGGGCTATAACGATCTGACAACTCCATGGCCTCTCCCCATCCATTCACAGATCATGGTCGGTTAACCGACCAATGATTTGCCATTCGAGGTAGTGTATCATTCGGCCAGGTGCGCAGACAAGGCGTAGCGCCCGTCTTTGGGCCTTCGTCGGCCCTCCGCAACTCACTCAGAAAAAGGCCTTCAGCGGTCGTTTGATTCGGCAAAATAGGCGCGCACCGCCTCCAGTCCGCCGGTGACCACATAGACGTTAGTGTAATTGAGGGCCATCAAGCGGCGGGCAGCACGAGTCGACTCCTTGCCTTGGTCGCAAATGAGGATCATGGGGTGACCGGAATCGGTCACTTTGCCTGCGACGGCCGACTCGAGATCGGCAAGATTAACGGCGATACGGTCTGCTAGCAGCTCTGCTACTTCTGCAGCCTCATTCGACGAGTTCGTCTTGGATAGATCAAACAACAAATATCCGCCCCGATTCACCACGATGTTTTCAAGCTGAAAGGGACCGATTTCCCACACCTGGGCTTGCTGAAACCACTTCATGGGGCATTAACCTGCGCCCTTACCGGCAAGCGCGGATACAGAAGGACGCCCATGACTAAGGACAACATGACGATGCTCGCTCCTATCCAAAAGGGTGCGGCGTGCGCGAGGTCGCGGTACGCCCACCCACCTAAGATCGGCCCCAAGATACGCCCCAGGGCCGAGAGACTTTGGTTGACCCCCATGACACTGCCTTGCTCTTCATCGGGAGTGAGAAGACTAATGCTGCCCGACAAGGAGGGGTTGATAAACCCAGTCCCCAACCCTAAACAAGTAACGGCGATCGCCATCCACCAAATCTCACCCACGAAGGCAATTCCCGCCAGTCCGAAGCCCTTCAGGACCAGGCCCACAATCAAAAGTCGCCGTTCACCGATGACGGGCAAAAGTTTGCGAATCAAAAAACCTTGGGTGAACACCATCACCACGCCGACATAAGCAAAGCCCAATCCCGCCTTGGTCAGTGACCATTGGTAGTCATCCTGCACCAGCAAGAACAGTGATGCTTCCATGTGAGCCATGGCAAACGAGGCGAGAAAATACATTAATTGCAAGGCCCCGGCGACAGGTCGGCGCAAATGAATCCAAATTTGCTGCAACCGCGGCTTACGTTCCCGACCGCCTCGTGTTTGGGGCGGCAATGACTCCTCAAGCACTTGCCAGGCGAGCACCGCATTGGCCAAGCAGATGAGTCCGGCCACCACGGCGGCAAAACTCTTTCCGAGAGGCGGTGTTGATCCAAGATATTCACCCACTTGTCCAAACAGGGCTCCGAGCGACGGCCCCAGTACAAAACCCAAACCAAAAGCTGCCCCCACCAGCCCCATGCTCTTGGTGCGATCTTTCTCTTCGGTGATGTCGGCAATATAAGCCATGGCCGTAGAGATATTAGCGCCAAAAATGCCGGCCAGCAGACGCGCCACCAAGAGCAGCCAATACGAGTGGGCCATCGCAAACAAAATGTGAGCGACTCCGGCACCGACTAAACTCATCAATATGATCGGCCGCCGACCATACTTGTCACTCAATTGTCCCCAGAGCGGAGAGAACAAAAATTGGGCACCTGAATAAACTGTCATCAGTAGGCCCACCTGCAAAGCATCAGCGCCAAACTCAGAAGCCAATTAAGGTGACAGGGGAATGATGATTCCGAACCCAATGAGGTCGATAAAAACGGTAAAGAAAATAACCAAAAGGGGTTTCTTTTTTGTGCTCAAAGGGGGACCTGTTGTATGATGTTAAATATGTGTCTCTGTCTTAAGGCCCGCATCTTAATCTATTTCTCCTGGCTATTCCAGTTTTGCGCGTTGCTCTTGCTCGGGCACCAAGGCACCGCCGCCGGTGAACCCCTGATCTTTCGCCCGGACTCTCACCGCTTGACCGTGCAAACTTCTTACTACGACTCCAAGGCCAATTTCGATCCAGTTGACGGAACTTTTGTCGGTCTTGATAGCGGAAAATATCTTCGCGCGCTGGGTGTGGGCGTGAAGTGGGACCAAATCTCCTCGAAGCGGTCCGCTTGGCGCTTCGGGCTCAACGCTGTGCAGGCCGAAAGTTTTGACGGTTCCTTTGTTCGCAAGCGCTCAGCCGTGAGCGATGTGTTCCTGGGGTATCAGTTCTTTTGGATTGCCAAGCCCATCAAACTCAAGCCTGAATTCATTGTGAATGTCCCGGTGGAGTCCGTGGATCCAGCCACCGATGAAGTTCTTCTCGGCGATGGGGTGACCGTCGCTCATGCGGTGATGTGGGCGCAAGCCAAATGGTTAAGTCTCGATCACACCGCCTACCTGGGCGCCGCATACCGCACGGGAGGCCTGTCCAGTTTGGTGGAGTTTTCAATTGGCAGCAAAAAGGAATTTGAAGGCTTCGACATCGGGGCCGAAGTGGTTGGCTTTGAGAGTGTCACCGATGATGAATTCACCGCAACGCCTGCTCAGCGTACCACGGTCACGAATCGAGTTAACGCCGGCAGTCTCAAGTACTACGCGGTCAATCCCTCTCTCATTTCGGCCAATGTATTCTTTGGCTTGCAAATGACCGAGGCCCTGGGTTTTCGCCTTGGGTACGGCATGGATGTTCAGGGCAAGAACTTTGGCAAGGGTTCAACAATCTATCTTAATCTTGAGTGGGATTTGAGTACCACGGGCGACGAGTTCACCAAGAGCCGACGGCAGGGCCAACAAGCTGCAGACGTCGACAAGTTTACCGTCGAAGCCACGGAATATGATGAAAATCTGTTTCGTGAGGAAAAACCCAAGCCCATGCGCTCGAAAAACAAAAAACCCAAAAAGTCAGTCGACCAGTTGATTAACGAAGCCGAAGATTCTCTCGAAAAATAACTCATAGTTTTTGGGCGAGCGCCGCCAGATCTTTGGCAATGAGCAGAACGGCCTTGTGGCGGGAAGTTTCCCCTTTGAGGATTTGAATCTGGCTCTTGCTAAGTCCTAGATGGCGAGACAAAAACGCCACGATTTCTTCGTTGGCGCGTCCTTCGATGGGCAGTGCTTTGATTTTGACTTTTAGTGCGCCGTTGAATTCTCCGACAACTGCGGATTTGGGAGCGTTGGGCTGAACATAAAGGGAGAGCCTTAGCCCTCCCTCCACTTCACTCAAGTAAATTTTGCCGGCGTACAATTTTAGAGTTCCAAACCTTTGGTGGCCTTGCCAACAACTTCGTTAACACGCGCCTTGATCATTTCCTCTTCGCTCATGGTCGGCGCAATCACCGGCGCGTCCACCGTGGGATTGGGCATGATCTTCTGGCCCTGCTCCAGCATGGTCAGGTGCGACTGAACCAACGCTCGCATATTATTCTCAAACTGCATGCGAATGCGTTTCAAATCAGTAATGTCGCCGTAAATCTTTTTGAGCGAATCCCGCGCATCTCGCACGATCATCTCGGACTTTTGATTGGCGTCGCCGATGATGAGACGAGACTCACGCTCGGAATCCTCACGGATCTTTTCCGCCATACGAGTCGCGGTGGTAATCGTGGTCTTGAGCAGTTCGTCCCGCTCCTTAAACTCAGTGATCTGCAGTTCCTTTTCGCGCACAATTTCTCGCAAAGTGTTGCGATCGCGAACCAACGCTTCCATCTCGTCGGCAACGATTCGCAAAAAATCCATCACTTCGTCCGGATCAAAGCCCATCATTTTGCGGCTAAACGTTTTATGGGCAACATCGATTGGCGCAATCTTCATTTTTCCCCCTGGGTAAGATACTCAATCAGCTTAAGTAAGAGGTGGACAGCAATCAAGACTCTGTTCGATGGAGTCGTCGATAGATGACGGATTGCGGTATGCG
>JADZEO010000048.1 GCA_020850475.1 Bdellovibrionales bacterium
CAGGTTGGACTCTTTCCCCTCACGCGTCTCTGAAGAAATTGTTAAGATCCAAGTCTTTCGTATCGTGCAAAGGGCTTGGATTTTTTTGGAGTAACTTGACCGTCCGAAGTCCAGTTTTATTGGAAGTCTTTGCGCGCTAGTCCCGCCTGCCGCTAACATTGCCATGCTGTAACGAAACTCTTTAACGACTTCCATTCAAGGATTCAAGGAGCTCAAAATGACCAAAGCAAAAAAAGGAACTTCTCGCGATTTCTATTACATCGGCGAGCACAAGTGCTATTCCTATTACGCCAAACGTGGTGACAACTACGAAGTTGCCTTTTATTTCGGTAAAGATCGTATTTTCTACGGAAATTTTATTTTCGCCAAAGAAGCTAAGCGTTGGTATAAGTTGATGGCGAAGTATTTGATGACCTTTACGAAGAAGTACACTTATGCACCTGGTACTCCTGTGCAGTTCTACAAAGATTTCTGCCAATCTTATCTCTACAAAATGTACTACTCTTATCTCGACACTTGTTTTTCAACCTACCAACGTGGCTACACTAAGACCTTCACCAACAAATCGCGCAAGTATCAAGGCTACCACAAGCGTTACGCTGATGCTGGTCAGTACCACATGCAGCGCGCTCATAACTAATCGACGGTCATCGCTGTCACAGCAGCAAGAAGAGCCCCGCAAAATGGGGCTCTTTTTTTTGGAGTTAGGTTGACTTCGCTCGCCCGCATGGCGGGTGAGCGCTCACCATGGCCGCTGCTCTCTCCATGGACATGGATTAAATACCTGGTTTTGCAAAGCCGGCGAAGTTGTAATCAGCCATGAAAATTTGCCAAGCCAGGCACCCTTAGAGCCGAGTTCGCCAAAGTGACCCACCTTAAAGTTCTCCCGGCAATTGGGCGGTTCCTTGCAGTGTCCCGGGGCACGGGGTGGGAGAATGAAAATGAACCTAAAAATTATTCTCTGGGTGGGCGTATTGGCTTTGGGCCTCTTGGGTGGGGCCCTGCCATTATGGAGTTCGCGGCCTCCTTCTTTGGAAGCTCGTCTTCATCCTTTAAATCCATCGGGTTGTGGTCTGGAAATCATCGAGATTGGAATTCCTGATTCCAATGGTGAGTTTCTCACTCAACTGGCGTTTCTGCGCGACAAGTTTGACGAGAGCTATCCCGGCATTATTCCTAAAATCAGGACAATTTGGGATTACTCTTTGCCTTATCAAGAGAGATATTCTCAAAACAATTCGAATCATCGAGAAGGGAACTCTAGCCAGGTTGTGCCGGGGCCACCGCCGGCGGTGATTGAGTATGAAAAAATCAAACGCGAAATTTTACTCTGGGCATTTTGGGATTTTCTCGGCTCGGTGGCTTCAGTGGTCCCGGTCGTCGGCGATTTGGTGTACCTCACGGCCGACCAATTTGTTGGTGCCTATCGCAATCAGCGGGAGTACGCTCGCACCAAAAGCCTCTATAAACTGAGACTTTTGCTGGAGACTGAAAATCGCAGTCTCCTAGGACTGGTTTCAGCCGGAGAGCTCGAGCGCATCATGGCGGTGGGCTCTGAATACAGCCTCAAAGGTCTACTGGTTTCTGAAGGATTCGAAGAGTTGGTTTATCATTATCAACTCAATGCCCGCCGCGCCAATCGCTCACAGGCCTTTGGTACCCTGCTCGGTTCAGTAAATCGCGAAGGTCTGGTGGCCAAGCCGATCTTACGCGATTTTGTGGCAGTTTACTATGATCCGAATTCTCCCCCGGCGCGGGAGTTGGACTCGGACTTTTTAGATCTCAAAGATTTGCGGCGAGTCCGGGATGTCTCGGGGAGAGAACTCATTCCGCTCGGAATTTACGGAATTGGCCAAGCTCGCAATCGGATTAACGCCATTGACCTGACCGGTGATGAGAAGCTTCGCAATCGCAAGATCTTTCGTTTTTTGGCTGATCTTGGAAGCGATCTGGGTGCGGTCTTTATTCCCTTTCCATTTAATATTCTCGTCAAAGCTGGCAAGGAGGGAATTGGTTTCGTTCTCAAAAAGGGCGGCGGTTCATCGCTTGAGGATCTGCTTAAGACGGAGGCCGAGCTGGCGGCCCTCATTGACAGTGGTTTAGCGGCTATCGACCCGGCGTTTTTGGCGACGGTGCGCAGTCAGCTGGACCAACAAAATACCAATATCTTTCGGGCCCGGGAACTCGAATCACGGGCCAATCAACAGGTCAACTCAGCCAAAATGCACGAGTATCTGGAACAGATTCCAGAGGATTTATGCCAAGAAGTCCGCGAGAAACGGGAAAAGGACTTTCGCAAACAGTATTTAAGTCTTGGGGAAAATATCACGCGAGTGTTGCACTCGATTTTAGCCGGGATTTCAAAGGAAGTGGAAACTGAGTTGGTACAAAAGCGCACGCAAATTATTCGCGAGCGCCAGGCATGGGTCAACGCCCGTCAAATTTTGCGGGCCTTTGACGAAGCCAGTGGATTTATTCCCATCGCTTCTGCCGCGGATGCCTTGGTGGTCATGGCCATGTTCAGTCATAAAAAAGATGTGGATCTGATCAAACGCTTTGTGCTCAACTCGGTCAACATTGAACTTGAAATGGCGGCGGTCAAGGCGGTGGGGCTTCACGGCAGCGGGGAATTGGGCGAAGTGCTGCTGGATTATCTTGAACGGCAACAGCCTTATCCGGGGCTCATTCGCGACGACGGAATCATTCGAGCGGCCTGGGAGTCGTTTCTCAAACTTCGCTTGCAGGAAAGTGTTTGGAGCTCAAGCCTGATCGAACGAGCGCAAAAGTTGCTTAAAAAGTATGAGGGTAAGGCCTTGGATGAAGAGAAGATCTTTTTGATGATGTTGCGGGGCCATCTCGAGGGCCTTGAGCAAAAGGCGATGCCTTCGCCAATGAGTACGTCGAGGCAGGATCCATAATGTGGGACGGGGGATGCGAGAGATGATGCGACGATGTGTGATTCAAATTTTAGGGCTTCTTTTGGTCATGAGTCCCGTCATGAAAAGTGGGGGGGAGGAGTCTCCATCAGTTATCCTCTTTATGATCGACGGCTTGCGACCAGACTATGTTGATTATCTTATTCGCCACTCGGACCAACTGCCGAACATTCGGAAGTATTTTTATCAAGAGGGAGCGGTGGTTAAAAACTCCTTTACCACTTTGTCCTTAACCCTGCCGTCCTGGAGTGAGACCCTTTCTGGAGTGGGGATTGACCGAAGCTCATTTAAGGGGAATGAAGTTGTTAATCGCGAAACCAAAGTGATTACGAATTATCTTGATTGGCGAAAAGACATTTTGAGCGCAGAGCTGCGCAAGCACGGGCGAGCCTACCGCCGGATGCGGTCCAATGGGCATCCCTTGTTGATCGACTACTTTCGTTCGGGGCCGACCGATGCCGAAGGATTTTTGGAAAACAACGAGGAAGAGAGTGATGGATTTTCCACCTTTTTCCCGCTTAATGATCGCTTTCCCCGCTACTTGATTCCCGGGCAGGGTGATGGCCCCAAGGGTGGCAGTGTCCTGCGTTCTTTGCTGCATTTGGATCTCTTTGAGCGCAACGGACTGCGACTCACCGGCATCAAACTATTCTATGAAAATTCCTTTTTTAATTTGTTTGACCGCGCAGGAATTGATCATGTTCTGAAGGAAATGACCAACCCAGAAACTCCGAAGAAAAGGTTCCTGGGAGTTTATTTGGCGGGAGCTGATCACTATTTTCACCTTGAACACCACAAAGGCTTGGACACTCTCTTTCAGATTGACTTTGCCATCGGGCAAGTGGTTCGAGCCGCCCAAAGAGGAAAGTATCGCGGAAGCCTATTGGCGCTGGTGAGTGATCACGGCTCACAAGGAGGCAAAGAGTTTGCAACCAACTTGACCCATCCTTTGCGGGGCGAAGAGTTCGACATGACTGGGGTCAATCTTTGCAATTACTTTACCGGCCGCATGAATGATGCAAACTTTCTCAACTATCAAATGAACGTGACGGGATCCTTTGCTACCGAGGGGCGGTTTGCCAAGTTCGGTGGTTCGCAAGGCGATTTTTTTCGTAATCTCAACTTGCAAGAGTTGGCGATGCACTCCAGTCAATGCACCAACGTCAAGCGCTCGAGCTATGCCGATTATGGAACCTGCGCCCAACTTCACCAGACTCATCCCGATGAAGTTCACGCGGCGGTTACCAGTTCACAATTGGTTTATCTGGCCAAGGGCGGTTTCGACAGCAAAGTTTGGAATCGAGTGAACAATTGGCATGACCTCACTCACTACCGTGTGGGCTACGATTCTGAAGGACGACCGGTGGTTCGCGATTTACTGGAGGATTTGGAGCGCATTCGCGTGCGCAACTTGCGCATCTACCCTGGGTACAAAGACGGAGATCCGAGTCTTGATCATCGCTATGAACAATTGCGCGCCAAAATTGGCCACCAACCCTTGGACTGGGTGGTTGCGCGAGTTGCCCGGGCAAGTTACCAGGCTCATGCGAGCGCCAAGCTACCGACGAACACATCTGACGAAGATGTATTGGTCATTCACAAGGACCGCGGGAACCAGGCGCTCTTGTTGGTTCAAAATCAACGCCAGGGCGAACCGCGGTACCGGCTCCGACTGATTAAGAACTTTAGTCAGGACAGTCGTGGTCGCATTTCCTTTGATGATCAGACGGGAATTGACCCTTTTGGATATTGGGGGAACCCCTTAACCAAAACCTCCGGCATCTCCGATGAAGAATGGTTTCGCCGGTCGCACACCTTTAGGGAGTGGACCGCTCGCTATGTGGAAACGCAATACCCAACCGCGACTGGCGCCATTGCCCGGTTGATGCTCGCCCGTCGTGAAGGCAAACGGCAGGACGAAGCTGAGCGGCCTGATTTGATGTTAGGTCCAAAATATGGCTTTATCTTTGAATGTGGCGAAGACTACTCTCAGGCTCATCACGGGATGATGCAAAGAGAATCCGTCCATACCACCATGATGTTCTCGGGGCCGGGCATTCCTCCGGGGCGGGAACTCGAGTCGGTTCAGTTCAACCTGGATTTGATTCCAACTTTGTTAAGCAAAGTGTACGGGCACCCAGGATCCCCCAGCTCTTCGTGGCCACTGCCCGCGGGAGCTCCAACGCCAAGGGTTTTGGACGGGCAACCGATCCGAGACTTATTTAACACTCGGGAAGTGGAAGGTCGTAGTCCCTAAGGAGCTTGCGAAAACAATTTTGCAATCGTTTTGTTCGACCACGGCCATAGGAATTTTGAAGTGCACTTTATAAGGCACACTCCACCGATTGTGGTAAGGATAAATGGCCTTCAAGTCCGCGAGCTTGTCATTGCGGCGAACAACGCGGCCGTCGTAGCGAACCCCACCAGACTCGAGATAGACTTTCCAGATCGTGGTGCCTTTGTTGAGATCGTTGGTTTCGCGCTCAGGAGTAAAAAAACTAAAAAAGAAACTGCTCTCGGTGGAGATATCTTGGATGGATCGCTCCCGTTCTTTACGCACCTGTTCGCCATCCCATTGGTGATAAAAGCCGGTCTTTTGCAGGACGAGTCGGTTAACTTCGGAGTTGAGGAGCGTTCCCTGGACCTCATAGGTTTGGTAAAACCCGTTGTACTGCCGATCAAGTCGGGTGAATTTTTCCAAGACGCGCTCGTATTCGTTATCGTCAACCGCCTGAACGGAACCGGAGTTGTACTTGGGCGAGGAGGCGCAACCGGTGGCGACCAGGAGTGGGAGCGCCAGAACCCAAAAGAGACGACGACTAGAGCATTTCACTGAGGAACTCCTTAAGATGACGAAAGGCGAGATCCTTGTCCAGGTCGTTGTAAATTTCGTGGTAACTGTCGGGATACAACTGCAAGGTCTTTTTGGGCGTTGAGAGTTGTTCAAAAAAATCCTCGGCAGCGGACGTACTTACAACTTGGTCGTGGCCACTGAGTTGCATCAGCACCGGGATTTGAATCTTGCCCGCCTCGGCGCGGGCGGCGCTCGAGTGATTGAGAATGCCAAGAAATACCTGTGGAGAGATCTTGTCATGCCGCAAGGGATCTCGCTCGTAGGAGCGTAGAATCTCCTCATCGCGCGACAAAACCTCGTATTTGATCTCATTGTACAAAGTGATCTTGGGGAGCCAATTGCCAGCCCATCGGGCTACGACTTCTTTTACCTTGGGAACCTCAACACCCACTCCTAAAAGCGGCGCACTCAGGCAAAGCGCCCGATAGCCGAGATCGCCGTGTTTCATGAGAGTCCGCAGCGCGATGAGTCCGCCCATGGAATGGGCAAAACAAATGACGGGCCCCTTTTCTCCCAGCTTTTCGAACTTCATCAGATGTTCAGTGAGTAACTTGAAGTCGGAGATGTAATCGTCAAAGTCTTCAACGTAACCGCGTTTTCCCTCGGAGCGGCCGTGGCCCCGCAGATCCCAGCCCACGACGTTCCACTTGGCTTTGGTCATCATCTGCGCAAATTGATGGTAGCATTCGCTGTGCTCAGCAAGACCATGAGTGACCACTAAGGTCCCGCACGCGCTGGGAACTTGCCAACTCTGATAAAAGAGTTCGGTGCCTTTTGAGCTGTTTAGAATATTCTCGTAGCGCTTCATGATTTCGTATATTGAGTCTAGCTCGATTTCGGGTCAAGTTCCATTGTTCCTTGCTAAATCGGGGGAGAAACTTCTAAGATAGACGCATGATGCTTCGTCACCTCTGGCCCTTTCTACTGGTCACTAGTACAGCTTTAATGTTGGGTACGGCCCACGCGCAACAGCCGGCCCAGGACGAAAACTCGCAAATTTCTTCGGAGTTTGGATTTCACCTTGGCAAGCTGTTACCAGCCCAGATCGAAGGCGTGACCGAAATCATGCCTCTCTGGGGATTGCGTGGGGCCTTTCGCTTTGGCCAAGGATTTATGGAGTTTGGTGGCATTGGGGGTAATGCTTACGGAGCCGAGTGGGCCAATCTCCATGTGAGTTTGCGTGCTGATATGCCCATCGAAGGTCTAGTTGGCATTCTGTATTTGGGCGGTGATGTCACTCAATTCAAGGGCGCGGGAATGGAATCCAAGGTGTTCGGCGGCGGCCATGTTGGGGGAGGAGTCTACATTAAGATATCGCCGACGGTTTGGTTTCGCAGCGACATGAAATTCAATGTTAACCCTGGCACGTCGCTCTACATCGGTTTTGGGTTTGTCTTTCGTCTCGGTGGAACGAGCACCTCTGGCGCGGCCTCACCCTAAAGTCATCGGGTCAAGAATTGTATCCAAGCCATTATTTTTGGTTACTGAGGTTGGGAAGTCCAAACTGTAGTGAATACCTCGCGACTCCTGGCGTTTGAGGGCGCACTTAACGGTTAAGTCAGCAACCAAGGCGATATTACGAAGCTCAATGATGTCTGAATGAGTGCGAAAGTTAGCGTAGTACTCCTGAAACTCATTGAGAATATTCGTCAAGCGGTGCTGAGCTCTCTCGAGACGACGCCGCGAACGCACGATACCGACATAATTCCACATCAATCGGCGGATCTCATCCCAAAGATGGCTGACGACGATGAGCTCATCGGAATCGGCTTTTTCGTGGATATTCCACTTAGGCGGTTCAGTACGGCTCGGCGTGAGAGAGGGCAGCGCCTCACGCAAGTGTTCACTCGCCGAATGGGCAAAGACCAAGCATTCCAGCAGCGAGTTGGAGGCCAAGCGATTGGCCCCATGGAGTCCGGTTTGGGCGCACTCACCGAGAGCATAAAGCCCCTTCACATCGGTTTGCCCATTGCGATCAGTGAGGATACCGCCGCAGAGATAGTGGGCGGCGGGAACCACTGGAATCGGCGTCTTGCCGATATCAATGCCCAACTCCATACAGCGTTGATAAATCGCCGGAAATCGACTGCGCAAAAAATCAGCCGGGTGGTGAGTGAGGTCCAGATAGACGCAATTAGCCCCTGACTTTTTCATCTCAGCATCGATCGAGCGAGCAACAATATCACGAGGCGCGAGGCTACCCAGCGGATGATATTTTTTCATGAAGGGAGTGCCATGGTTATCCACCAACTCACCGCCCTCGCCTCGCAGCGCTTCGGAAATCAAAAAGTTGCGGGCGTGAGGATGATAGAGACAGGTCGGGTGAAATTGCATGAACTCGAGATTACCAACCCGAGCGCCCGCTCGATAAGCCATCGCGATTCCGTCACCGGTCGCTCCACTCCAATTTGAGGTGTAAAGATAAACTTTGCCCGCTCCGCCCGTGGCCAGAACCACCGACCGGGCGAGAATGGGGTGGACCTCACCGGAGCTCTGGCGGAGGACGTAGGCTCCTAAGCAACGGTCGGGACTAAAATCATAGGGATTGAGCTGTTTGTTGAGAATAAGATCAATGGCCAAGCTTTCTTCTAACAGCTGAATTTTCGGATGAGCTTTGACCTTGTTCAGCAGCGGAAGGTGTATACCTGCTCCGGTTTGGTCCGCGATGTGTAAGATCCGGCGATTACTGTGTCCCCCTTCACGAGTCAGGGCAAAATCTTGAGAATCGGCCAGGTCAAACTTCACTCCCCAATCCGTCAGGTCGTTAATGCGTTCAGCACCTTGTTCGACGACGTAGCGAACAATTTCCTCTCGGCACAAACCGGCCCCCGCGATCAAAGTGTCGCGAATATGACTTTCCAAACTGTCTTCCGACGAGGTGACCGCCGCCACTCCGCCTTGGGCCAGACGAGTATTGGTGTCTTCGAGCTGACTCTTGGTAATGAGGGTGACTTGGGCAAACTCGGCGGCTTTAAGAGCGAAGGCGAGCCCCGCGAGCCCCGAACCAATCACCAAAACATCAGTTGATTTTGTCATAGCGAGCCTTATAGCAGAGATGAGATCTCAGTGGAAAAGTTTCGCTCGAGGACCTGATTACCCATCGCGTTAAATACTTCTCAAAACCAATTGGGGAGGGGTGCTAGACTTGATTCTAGGCTAGCCATAAAAGAGAATAACTTCAGGAACTTATTGCTTTGAGCAACAGGGGTAAACGGAGATTCCGCTGGTGTGTGAAGGTGGTCCAGGAAGGACGACCGATCAAAGCCGAATTTAGGGCCGAGGCTAAGGATGGTGTCATGAGCAACAAAACGAAAGTCATGATCATTTTGGTCGCCGCAATTTTAGTGACGGCGATTTTGGCAGGGATGCGGTTTGCGAGCACGGTCGCGGATCATCAAAAGTCGCAGCTCAAGTTGCAAACTGAAAATCAAGTTGCGTTTGCTCGTCAAACTTTGCAGGTCCAGGTTGCTGACTTAGTTCGACAGTTGGTTAACAAAGTCGAAGAAGAAGCCTCCGGATTAGCACCGGCCCAGACGCCGGTGCGCGAGCGCAAGAATTTGGGTGAATTCGTCGCGGTGGTTTGGTTGGGCGATCGCTCCCAGGTGACTTGGGTCGCAACTAAACCGGGGTGGGCGCAGCGTTTTTCCTTGGCCGTCTTTGAAAAACAGCGAGAGAAAATTCCGCTTTTAGCAGTGAAGGGAAAATCGGTACTCTGGTCGCGAGTCACCGAGGAGAATGGCCGACCGCTGTTTGCGGTGATGATTGAGACTCAGAGCCAAGAGGGTGGCAAGGGAATAGCAGTTGGGATTTTGGGGCCGCAAGTATTTTCTGACCTCGGCGGATTTTATAAGGCTCAAAATACGGAGTTCATGATTGTCGATGACCGCGGTTTTGCTTTGGCCTACTCAACACCCCAGTATGTGGGCGCCCAGGTGCTTCACCATCCGGCCGTCGAGCTGCTCATGGCGCAGATGTCCGTTTCCTCTTCCGGAGAATCCAAGAGCATGGAAGGGACACCATCCGTTTTTGCCTATGAGCGTTTGGCGGATTCCAATTTATTCGTTCTCTTGACGAGTCCGATCGTTGACACTCAGAAGTTTCTCCCGGGATCTTTACTCAATTTGGGAGCGATGGCTCTGGCGATTTGCCTGTTGTCGGCATTTTTTGTGTTTAATTTGTTGCGCAAGCAAACTCTCGGTTTTGAGGTTCTCAAGGAGGCGGTCCAAAAGCTAGCGGCAGGACAAAGTTTTTTGTTGCCTGACGAGCGCCACGCAGATTTGGAACCGATTCGGTCGGATCTGATGAAGCTAAGTGGGGGCGGCGTGGTGCCAGCTCAGCCAGCCGTTGCAACGGCTGGCTCCGAGAGCAAAAACGACATGGCCAGTGCGGTCCACGTTGCGCCGGCGCCAGAAATCGACAAGGGAGCCGTTTTAAAGGAGATTGGCATGGGCCTCGTCGAGTCGCTGCGTCCATCGATGGCGGCGATTTTGGGTCACGCCCAATTGGCCCGGTCAAAGGCTGGAGACGATGACAAACTGAAGCAGCACTTCGCCGTGGTCGAGCGCGAATCTCGTCGGGTCCGTGAAGTTCTCGAGAACCTCGAGCGCTTGGTTGGCGAAGAGACGGGTAACTTGGAAAAAGTGGACCTGCAGGACACCCTGTTGTCGGTGTTGGCGTCGCTGCGACCGGTGTTGCAAAGTAAAGCGGTCAATTTGAAAAAGAGTTTGGGAGACACGGCGCCGGTTCTGGTCGCGCCCAAGTCATTTCGCTTTGCGATCGAAGAGATCGTTCACAACGCGGTTGCCGCCATGGAGGCAACGGCCAAACGAGAACTCGAGATCAGGACTGAGGTTAAAGGGTCAAACATTGTAATTGGTATAAAAGACTCTGGAAGGGGTATTCCACGCGAGGAACTCAGTCGAGTGTTCGATCCATTCTTTACGACTCAGGCGCGCGAAGAAAGGTCGGGCCTGGGTTTGACGATGGTGAAGCGGATTCTTAAGAGCTTTCGCGGCGACATTCAACTTTCGTCGAATGTCGGAGTGGGTACGGAAGTGAAGATCATCCTTCCGGTGGCCGGCGCCGAGCGAAGAGTCTTTAACGACGAAGAGACCATGAAGATTCTTTCGCCACAAAAGGAGTTGGACGAGATGACGCTATCGTCGGTGCTGTTGGATGATAGCAGCGGCATCAAAATTCTTGAGGTGCAAAATCATTCGCCTGAGACCAGGAGTACAGACTACAAGTCCGTGGTGCAGGCGGCGGTGCCGCAAATTGAGCAACTGGCCCCGGTGACGGGTAACCGAGCTGATGAATTACCGGCCGGTCCGAGTCAAGATGAAGTCACCTTCGTCGGCAAGGTCGATCATCATGATCAGGTCTTTAGTGAATTTCCGAGTGAAGATGCGGCTGAAATTGCCGACGTTCCCGAGGCGGGGTTTTCACAGGTGGACTTGAAGAAAAAAACGACCGATGCGCTCATTGATGATTTGTTGGAAGATTCCGGAGAAGAAGACAAGCTGACCGTACAAATTCGACCTCCAAAGATAAAGGTGTGACATGAATATCCGCAAGTACCGGGGTTCCTTTCGGGTTTATGTGCTTGATCAACAAGAAGATCGTCGCCGATCGATCTGTGACATTTTGTCCACCGTTGGCTATAGCGTGCGGGCTCACGAATCGATCGACTCCGTCTTATCCACCATTAAATCGGATCCTCCTCACTTCGTCATTTTAGGAGAAGACTACGTCGCTCCCAATGAAGTGAAGTTGATAATGGATATTAGTCCTGAGTCTCATCTGATTGCCGTGGTCGATCTAGGTAAAATCCAGCAATTTTTTGTCCTCTTGAGCAAGGGGCTCTACGACGTCATTGGTTGGCCGCTTTACAACGCCCATCAGCTGGTCGCGGCTGTTGATCGAGGCGCTGAGCGCGACTATTTCATGTACGAAAATGAACAAATGCGCGAAGAACTTCAAAAGCGGGTGGCCGAGCCCGTCGCCCCTCTGCCGGTGGTGGAGACTCTGCCGATTGACTTTAGAATAACTGAGCTCGAAGTAGAACCAACAAGTTCTCAATCGGCAGACTTAGTTGACCTAGGAACGGCGACTGAGGAAATCTTCGCGGCCCATTCGATTGATCAGGCGGTCGAGGTCTATCTTAAGGCGATGCACCAGAGTCTGGCTCAGCCCGTTTGCTTATTTAAGTACTTGCCGGCAAGGAGATCACTCTTTCTCACTCAGGTGATGGGCTTGCCGCCGGAGCCATACCGAGGGTTGGGAGTGGACTTTTCCAAGCAAGAAGAGAATTTTAGTTCCCAGGTTCTGCGCCAACCCGAGGGCTTGTCGAGTCTGCGAGACCTTGTCAATTCAGCATTTAAGACTTCGACCTTCGCGGCGCTGCCTGTTGATGACGGCGAAGGCATTAAGTCAGTGGTGGTGGTGCTTAACCGCTCCCACTCTGAAATCCTTCCGCCCATAACTTTACTGACCCGGATTTTTGGCTGCCGAGTTGGAACCTTGTCGCTGCAGGGACGTCTTCATTCCATGGAGCAAATGGATCCGGTGACCCAAGTCTGGAATCGCCAGCACTTTGAATTGAAGTTGCAGGAAGAAATGTCGCGCTCAAGGCGAACCCATTTGCCTTTGTCGATGGTTATTGCCAGTGTCGATGAGTTTAAGAAGATTCGGCAGCAGAATGGCCAAGAAGTCTCTGACCTCCTGTTGCGGTCTGTGGCGGGAATGATCCGCCGAAACAGCCGAGTCAACGATGTGGTGGGCCGCTTGAGTGAGTCCGAAATTGCTTTGTTACTCCCGCACACGGGGAGTAGAGGGGGAGCGATTAAGGCCGAACGGCTGCGCCGAATGGTTGAGGCGGCGGACTTTACCAAACTCTTTGGTAGTGCAATTCCAATCACCATTAGTTTGGGTGTGAGTGAGTACCCCAGTGTTTGTCGCGATGCCGATGAATTGTTGAAATCGGCGGACGATGCGCTATTTCAAGTTAAAGATGTTGGATCAAATAAAGTTTGCATCGCTCCCATTCCCGAGGGATTTGTTGCCGACTTTGAAGTGGGACCAAGGTGAAGGTAGATTCTTTCCGTAAGTCACGGAGTGAAATCAGTCGTAGCCGCCTCGTGAATAATCTACGAGCGCTAAAATCGTTGCAAGATCCTGGTGAAGTTATTTGCCCCATGGTCAAGTGCAACGCCTATGGGCACGACGCAGTTTTATGTGGGAAGTGGCTAGAGGCGGAAGGCGTTGATGCCCTCGGGGTGGCGTTGGTCGAAGAGGGTATCGAATTGCGCCAGGGCGGAGTTGACGATTGTGAGATTTTAGTTTTCGGAGTGATGCCGCCGACGGCTCTGGCGGCCGTTCAGACTTACCGTCTGACGCCGGTGGTGTCGTCTCTCAGCGAATTGAGCGAGCTGGCGAAGTCGCTGAGTCCAGCAGCTGCTCTCAAGATTCATCTTAAGTTCGACACGGGAATGAACCGACTCGGGCTAAAGCGGGACGACTTGGGTCAGGTCAAGCGGGTACTCGCGGACAGTGGTCAGCGCTTAGTCGTAACCGGGGTGTGTAGTCATTTGGCTTGTGCGGAAGATCTGGGACAACCGAACGGAATGTCGGATGAGCAAGTGCATCGGTTAAGTGAGTTTCAGTCTGAACTTGGGTTGGGGGGCGTTCAACGGCACTTATTGAATTCCACCGGCCTGGTGGGGCGAAAGTTCTTGGCGACCTCTCGCCCCGAGTGGCGTGGATGGGGCGCTCGTCCGGGCATCGCGCTCTACGGTTGTTTTGACGACTTCGATTTGCTCAATGAACCGGCCCAAAAATGGGTGAAACAAACTCTGCAGCCGGTCATGTCGGTCCTGGCCGAGCTAGTGATGATCAAACGAGTCGAGGCCGGCGAGCGCGTTTCTTACGGAGGAACCTGGCGGGCGCCGGCTACAGGTTTGATTGGGATTGCTGCTCTTGGTTACGGCGACGGCTATCCTCGCCTGTTATCGAACCGGGGCACGGCATTGATACAGAATCAGCGCGTACCCGTCATTGGACGGGTTTGCATGGATTACACCATTCTCGATCTTTCCCGATGGAACGGAGATCAAACGCTTCGTGAGGGAGATTTGGTCAATTTTTGGGGAGATTCCGGTGGACGATTAGGGGCCGTCGAGGTCGCCCAACAAGTGGGAACGATTTCTTACGAAATTCTCACCGGGATTTCTCGACGGATTCCCCGTGTGGCAGTCGATTGAGAGGAGACTATGGGTGCGCGAGGCTTAATTGGGTCATGGCGTGAGAGTCGACAAGCTCTGAACGCGCGAATCGACGAATTTCTCCTGTTGCTGTGGAAAAGTGTCTACGACCTTTTCTTTGTCTGCGGCAAGGCCACGATCTTTTTTGGTTCCTCGGTGCGGTTGGCCTTTCAGCGCCCCTACCGCTGGGATGAGTTGGTCAAGCACATGGAGTTTGTTGGCAATAAGTCGATCCTCATTATTAGCCTGACCGGAATCTTCACCGGCTTAGCACTGTCTTACCAAATTTATCTCGGTTTCAATTTAGTCAATGCGACCAATCTGGTGGGACCAACGGTGGCCTTGGGAATCACTCGGGAGTTAGGTCCGGTGCTGACTGGACTTATTGTGGCGGCTCGAGCTGGCGGAGCCATGGCAGCGCGGTTGGGCACCATGCGAGTCTCAGAACAAATCGATGCCCTCGAAGTGATGGGAATTGACCCTAAACAATACCTGGTAAGTCCGCGCGTTTTGGCGGCTATCATCACCATGCCCTTGCTCTGCGGAGTTTTTGACTTTGTCGCCATGGCGGGCGCCCACTTTCTCTGCATCAATGTGCTGAGCCTCGATGAGGCGATCTTTTGGGATAAGATTCAGCTCTGGCTTGATCCTGGCGACATCAATGAAGGTCTCATCAAAGCGGGAGCTTTCGGCATGACCTTCGCCTCAGTTTGCACCTATATGGGATTTAACACCGAAGGGGGCGCTAAGGGTGTTGGTGAGGCCACCAACAAAGGTGTGGTCTACAGCATGGTGATGATTATTTGTATTAACTTTTTTATCACCAACATGATTCGGTTCTATTACGCTGTTGCGGGAATTCAATAATGGGTACCTTCGAGTCTGCCATCCGCATCAAGAGTCTGCGCAAGTCTTTCGACGGGGGAAGAGACTTTGTTCTCAATGGACTCAACCTGGATATTCCCAAAGGGATGATAACCGTTTTGATTGGGTACTCCGGAACGGGCAAAAGCGTACTGCTCAAGCATATACTCGGCTTGTTAAAGCCAACGTCGGGTGTGGTCGAGGTCTTGGGTAAGGATCTTTGGTCGATGTCCGACGAAGAGCTAGTGAAGTTCCGCTGTAAGTTGGGTGTTTTGTTTCAGCACGCGGCACTTTTTGACGATATGACAGTGCTAGAAAACGTGTGTTTTCCGTTGCGTGAACATCGACGGGATTTGAGTCCTGCGACGATCGTCGATACAGCAGTGAAGAAGCTACAGATGTCGGGAATGGAAGAGAAACATTTTGCCAAGCTGCCGGGTGAACTCAGTGGTGGAATGCGCAAACGCGTGGGTTTAGCTCGAGCGTTAGCCCTAGATCCAGAAATCATTTTGTATGACGAACCTACGACTGGTTTAGATCCAATTCTCACCGAAATGGTGGATAATTTGATATTGGAGACACACCGGCATCAAAAGGGGTCGACTTCAGTGATCGTGTCGCATGATCTTTTCGCTGCTTTTCGAATTGGCGAACACATCGCAATGCTCGACAAGGGCAAGGTTCTACTTTCCGGAACCGTTGATGACTTCCTAAAATCCGATGTGGACCTGGTGAAGCGTTTTGTGGACAAAGGTTTTTACAAGAAATGATTTTCTTCAACACACCTGAGTTCAAAGTCGGTGTTCTCGTCGTCTTGATCTCAGGTCTTATCGGCGTCATGTCACTCAAAGTCGCTGAGGGTCCCGGAATCATGGGACGAAGCAAAGACCACACCTTCGTACTTCAGGATGCCAGTGGACTAGTCAAAAACAGTGCGGTCAAAATGGCCGGCATCAAAGTGGGAATTATTGACGACATTGTTCTTGAGCAGGGCAAGGCCCGGGTCAAGATTGTGATCGACAAGGAAGTTCCGTTGACCTTGTCGGGCAAGGTTGAGATTCGGGCTGATGGTATTCTCGGTGACAAGCACGTTGAGTTGGTACCAGGTAATCCAGCGGATCCGCCCCTTCCACCTGGGGCCGAGATCTACTCGGCTTCCGAAAAAGGCTCGATGGACAAGATCATGAACGAAGTCGGCAAAATCACCGACTCCTTAGGGCGTCTGTCGGAAGTTCTCTCTCAGGCCGCCGACGGCGGAGATGACAAGACCACCATTGGCCGAATCCTGCTGAACATCGAGACCGTGACTAAGGATTTGTCGGAAGTAACGGGCCAGAACAAGGACAAGATTAACGACATCGTCGATCAGGTTCATTCCATTACCTCTACGCTCGATCAGTTTGTTAATGACGATAGTCCCGACGGATTTAAGGCGGGCTGGCAGAAGGCCGTCGATAGCTTGTCGCGCATCGACACTTCACTCAAGAACATTGAGGAGATCACGGACAAGATCAACCGCGGAGAGGGCACCATTGGGCGACTGGTCAATGATGAAGAGACCGTGGAGGAGCTGAACTCGGCAATTCGCAATGTGAATAATTTTGTTGGTGGTGCGGCAGAAATGGAAACCAGCATCGACTTCCATTCTGAGTATCTTTCTGAGGTTGGCGATGCCAAGTCGTTTTTGGGCGTAAAAATTCAGCCTGGTCTGGACCGTTATTATGAATTGGGCGTAGTCGACGATCCCAAGGGTTTGGTCCGGTCGACTTCCACGACCTCGACGGTAAATGGGGGAGCGCCGAGTACGGTTGAAGAAACTAAAACCTATAGGAACAAGATTAAATTTAACGCTCTGTTTGCCAAAAACTTCTACGACTTTTCGATTAAGGGCGGAATCTTTGAGAACTCCGGCGGCGTCGGCTTTGATTATTACCTGATGCAGCGACGACTCCGGTTTTCCATTGAGGCCTTTGACTTCAACGATCTGTATGTGCGAGCTTACGCCCGATACAATTTCTTCAAGGGATTTTACGTCGTCGGTGGCGGCGATAATCTTCTCGGTGATGACGGGGAAGCCAGTGCCTTTGTCGGTGCCGGAATTTTTATCACGAATGACGATTTGAAAACCTTGGCAGGGAAGGTTCCGCTCTAATGTTTAAGAACGCGTTGATCAGTGTATCGAATAAGCAGGGATTGATCGAATTCCTCCAGCCTCTCGTAGCCAAGGGCATGAAGATCATCTCCACCGGCGGAACAGCTCGACATCTCAAAGAAGCTGGTTTCCAGGTCACTGATGTTTCGGAACAGACAGGTTTTCCTGAAGTTATGGATGGGCGGGTAAAGACCTTGCATCCGCGGGTGCACATGGGTTTGTTGGCACGAGCCCAAGTTGAGGGCGACATGGAATTGCTCAAGTCGCAAGGGCTGGAGCCTATTGACCTGTTGGTGTGCAACCTTTATCCCTTCGAGGAAGCTCTCGACAAGGAGCTCACGCCCAACGAGCAAATTGAATACATCGACGTCGGCGGTCCCTCCATGCTGCGAGCGGCTGCTAAAAATTTTCAGCGGGTAACGGTGATTTGTGATCCTGCCGACTACAGCTGGGTGGGAGACAAGAGCGAGCCCACCTTGACGGATCGGCAGCGACTGGCGGCTAAGGTTTTTTCCCACACGGCAGCTTATGATGCCATGATTTCAAAATTCCTGGGTGCCAATCATGAATTCCCGCAATTTGCGGTCGGCGGAAGCCTGGTTCAGCCGCTGCGATATGGAGAGAATCCTCAACAGTCAGCGGCTTGGTTTCGGATGGCGGGTGGCAAATCTGGAATTCAAGGTGCGGAAATTCTTCAGGGCAAAGCACTTTCCTATAATAATTTGCTCGATCTCGATGCGGCTTGTGAGACCTTGCGCGAATTTTCTGATCCGGCGTGCGTGGCTGTAAAGCACAATAATCCTTGTGGCGTGGCGGTCGGACGAAATGTTTTTGAGGCTACTATGAGAAGCCTCAAAGCTGATCCGGTGAGCGTTTTCGGTGGCATTCTTGCGGTCAACGGTAAGATTGATGGAGACTGCGCTCTCAAGTTAGGCGAGATCTTCTTGGAATGTCTTGTGGCCATTGAGTTTAATCCTGAGGCCATCGAACTGTTGAGCAAGAAAAAGAACCTCAGGATTTTGCGGTGGCCTCATATGGCCCACGCCAGTTCTGAACTAAAACTCAAGTCGATCGGCGGTGGATTCTTGGTCCAAACTCGGGATCAAGTGGTCGGTTGGTCTGCGGACTGGGAGATCCTTGGCGAACCACCGTCGGCGCAGGTAAAAACCGACATTGCCTTGGCCTGGAAGGTCTGTGCGCACTTAAAGAGTAATGCCATCGCACTGGCCGCCGGCGGTGCGACGGTGGGTTTAGGGATGGGACAAGTCAACCGGGTCGACGCGGTTGAGCAAGCCATCTCTCGCATGCGCAAGTTTCACCCAGACTCAAAGGACGTTGTTTTAGCAAGCGATGCTTTTTTTCCTTTTCCAGATTCAGTTGAGCTGGCTGCACAAGCGGGCATTCGCTGGATTATTCAGCCAGGAGGCTCGGTAAAGGACGACGTCGTTAAGGCGCGTGCGAAGGAATTGGGCGTAAATATGATTTTGACTGGGACTCGACATTTTTGCCATTAGGCGGGGAGAAGTTCGTTGGCAGTCGGACAAGAGGGTCCATGGCTAGTTAAGAGTGGCGGACGGATTATGGGTCCGTACTCGAAGGGACAGCTTGAGCAATTGCTCAAGACGCGAGAATTTGTCGTGCTCGACGAAATCTCGCAGCCCTTTCGTCGCTGGCATTGCATTAAAGACGTCCCCACTTTTGCCAAGATTGTTGAGGAACTGCGAGTTCAGAATTTGAAATTTGGCGGCGATGATACGGTATCTACGACGATGGATGCGACGGGAACCATTACCGTTACTGATCCCAACGATGACTTCGGGTTTGACGAAACGACCGACAACATCGGGAATTTCCAGAAGAGTATGGGTGAGATCGTCTATGACGATGTCAGTGATGGCTATGATGTTAAGACCGAGCACACAGCCCCTGGTGGCGTTAAGTCGTTTGGTTATCAAAACGACACCTTAATAGCCAAACAAGCCCAGGCGACGGCACGTTTAGCTTGGTTGGTCACGGGCGCCATTTTGTTCGGCGTCGTTGCCTTCATCATTTACAATCGCTTTGTTTCCCAGCCCATGGCCAAGAAGGGGAGTGCGACCGAAGTCAAGAATCAGGCGATGGAAGCTCTCGAGGCCGGGGATTATGCTGTTGCATTGGATCGCTTTCAGAAAGCCAATCGGCTCAATCCGAGTGACAAGGACTTATTTACCTATTTGGGAACGTTACAGGTTCAGATCGGCAAGCAAACGGTAGAAGGACGACGAAAGCTTCAGGAAGTCGTGGCGACAGGCAAGGGTGTGTTTCCGATGCGGGCGATGACCGCCATTGGCATCGCGGATTTGATTGATGGCGAATCGCGCACCGCCGACGAACACTTTAAGAAGGCACTGGCCCAAGACACCTACTATGCCCCGGCTAAAATCAATCTTGGAGCATCGGCACTTCAGCGCAAAGAGAGCCAGGTTGCCCGTGAGTGGTTAAGTTCCGTGGTCGAGCAGGGTACTGAAGATGGCGCGGCTCACCTGATGCTGGCGGAAGCAAATATTAATTTGTACCAGGAAGAGCAGCAGAAAACTTTCCTCGAGCAGGGTCAGAAGCAGCTGACCAAGCTGATGCAAACCAGTCGAGATTATTATCAAGAGGCGGCGTTGATGCTGGCCTATATGGATTTTGTCGCCGGTGATTTAGAAGGAGTCATGCGCAAGGTCGAGCTCGTGCTCGATGTTGATCCGCAGATGACCGACGATCACCGCCATGATCTGTTTGTCTATCGCGGCCGCATCGGCTGGGATGTTTTGTCAAAATTGTGCGTCAAGATGGCGCTTGGAATTGAGCAAACTGCACGGGTCAAGGCGCTGCGTGGATATTGTCAGTTCAAGGCGGGAAGTGAAATTGAGGCTCTCAAGTGGGTTGACGATGCAGCGGCACAAGGAACCAAGGATCCTTTAGTGCAGGCCGTTTATGCCTTCGTGCTGGATGGCGTGGGCCAGGAGACGCGGGCCTCGGTGGCCCTTAACAAAGCAAACGAGCTCAATAAAAAGATGAAGTTGGCGCTTCCAGTGTTGTTGCAGGCGCGTTTTAATGCCCGGGCCAATAAACCAGCCCAAGCCCTTAAGCTATGGCAAGAGCTCTATGCTATTGATGACAAATCAGTGGTCGGTCTTACCGGTATTGCGCAGTCACATTTTGATATGAAGAACTACTCTGAAGCACAGAGTTTCCTGTTTGACGGATTTCGTTTGTCGCGTGCGTATCGACCATTGATTCGACTTAAAAAGGAAGCTGAACGCGAGGGTCTGCTACCGAAGGACAATTTCTGATGAGTCGCTGGACGGCCATCGCGATGATTTTTTTCATAGTTGGATTGGCGGCCTGTAGTCGGCCATCGCCGATTCATCAGGAATGGGACTTTCCCGCTGGTCGCTTGAGTTCTACGGACAAAAATGTTGTGATTCCGAAAAAGGTCGTTCACTTCCTTGAAGAGTATTACCTCCACCATTATCACCATGAATATCCCAAGACCGAAATTGCCGATAACGAGTTGTTGCTTAGAATTCCACGGCGAACACTGAAGCTGAAAGTCGCGTTGGCCTCCCATAACCCCGAAGTTCTCAACGGATCGGCAGTCTTTGAAGTGGGTCGAGGCGGTGGAGTTTTGGATCTCGCGGAGTGGGTTTCGGGGATTCGTGGGGACTTTCACTTGGCGGTTCAGGTGATGGCCGAAGAGGGTTTGGATCCCAAAAAGGTTAAAGTGTTTTTTGTGAGTCGGGCTCCGGCGACAGAAATTGAGGGCCAACGTTGGGGAATGGGTTGTGGCAGTTTCGCCGAGGTCACGACCTTTTATCACAAGGTGCTGTCTGACAAAGGTCTTCGCTTAAATTCGACGGGCAATCGATATCTCTATGCGGCCACCGGGACGTTCGTTTTTGCGGTGGGTGCAGGCGAGAATTTACACCTAACTTCATTTTCGATAACGGACTCGCGTTACCAACATAGTTTGTGCCCCACTCCGTTGAAGGTTCATGAAGAGGAGGAGTCTTGATGAACAAGGGTGTTGGTAAACAATTTGTCGGTGATCTTAAGGACAAAGACCCCGTCGATTCGATTTTTCTTGCCAAAGAAAAGATGATTCTGACCGACAAGAACGGGCGCATCTATATGAGTCTCAATCTAGCGGATGTCACCGGAGCCATAGACGCCAAAGTCTGGGAGAAGGCGGAACAATTGGCTTCGATCTTTCAGCCCGGTGACTTTGTCGGAGTGAAGGGACATGTTCAACTCTTTCAAAATCGGCGCCAGATGGTCGTTCATGACATTAAGAAGGCCTCGCCCGAAGAGATCCAACTTCAACACTTTGTACCAGGGGCCACTCGTAATCCGTCGGAAATGTATCGTGAATTGGTTTCGATCGTCGATTCAATTGAAAACACCCATATCCAGTCGTTATTGAACGAGGTCATCAAAGAGGAGCGCAACAAAGAGCGTTTGTTGGTGAGTCCTGCGGCCAAGACCATTCATCATGCCTCAATTGGCGGTCTCCTAGAACATATCTTGAGCATTTGTGGAATTATGAATTCTTTGGCCGTCCACGACCCATTCTTAAACCGAGATTATCTGCTCTTTGGGGCGATCTTTCATGACATCGGCAAAATTTGGGAGCTCGAGGTGGGGGCGGGCGTGCAGTACACTGATGCGGGCCGCTTGGTTGGACACATGGGAATTGCCTGCCAAATGATTGATGATCGGGCCGCCAAGACTCTGGGATTCCCGGCGGCTTTGCGCGATGAGCTCAAACACATTGTTTTGAGTCACCACGGCAAGTTGGAATATGGCTCGCCCAAGCGTCCGAAGTTTCTCGAAGCTCTGGTGGTTTCGATGATTGATGAACTTGATTCAAAAATTAACACGATGGTTGAAGTGCTGAGGGCCGAGCTCGAGCAAGGTGACAAGTGGACGAGGTTTAACCAGCAATTTGATCGATATTTGTACCTTGATATTTTTCGCGCCCGCCTGGCGCAATTAAACGACGACAAGAAGTAAGCGGTATGGGTCTATTTGTGATAGCCACTCCGATCGGAGATTATGCCGACCTTGGGCAGCGGGCGTTGGAACTGCTGAAAAATTGCCCGGTGATTATCACTGAAGAACGTAAAGAGGGCTCCCGCCTATTGCGCCACTTTGGCATTGCCCACCGCCAACTCGAGGAGCTGAACGAACATTCAACCCCCGAACAACTCCAGCAATTAGTTGAACTCTGTCGCCGCCAAGAAGTGGCTTTGATATCTGACGCCGGAACACCGGGATTTTGCGATCCTGGTGCGGATTTGGTCGCATTGTGCCGCCAAAAGGGGATTGCCGTGCGATCGGTTCCCGGGCCATCGAGCCTCATGGCCCTCCTGTCCATCTGCGGGCGCCGGTTTGACGAGTTTTATTTTCGAGGATTCATTTCGGCTAAGACCGAAGAACGCCAACACCAACTGCAAAGGTTGCAAACCCTCAAGGTCCCAGTTGTTTTGATGGACACTCCTTATCGCTTGCGCAAACTCTTGAGTGAAGTGGCTAGCGTTCTGGAGAACCCACAAGTTTTGCTGGGAATCAACTTGAGTCAAAACGACGAGTTGTTACTGGAGGGAGCGGCCGAAAAAGTTCTTACGCAACTGCCGGTTGAAAAGGCTGAATTTGTCCTCATGGTATTGCCGCCGGGCGGGAGCAGTAAAGCGTGAGCAAGTGGCGAGTTTTGGAAACAACTGAGATCTTCAAATCGGGATTTTTCCGCGTGCGAACTGAAAAGTGTGAGTTGCCTGACGGTCGCATCATGCCGCGCTATTATGTGATGGAATTTCCCGACTGGGTCAATGTGATTGCGGTGACTCCAGAGGGAATGGCAATCGTAGTGGACCAGTATCGCCACGCGGCTGGCGAGGTGTTTTTAGAAATCCCCGGAGGTAGTACCGACCCTCGCAGCAAGGAAGATCCCTTGGTTGCGGCCGAGCGCGAGCTCCTCGAAGAAACGGGATATCGAGCGGGTCGGTGGATTGCAATTGGCTCCCATTCCCCCAACCCTGCGACCCAGCAAAATCGGCTTCATACCTTTATCGCCGTCGATTGTGTTAAGGTTCAGCAGCCGCAGCTAGATCCCTATGAAGACTTAGTCGCTCGATTGATGCCCATCACGGAGCTCTACGAGCGTGTCGATCGCGGAGAGGTGACACACTCTCTCATTTTAGCATCACTCGCGTTGGCGCGATCTCACTTGCGAAAGCTCTTTTTAATCGACGGCAATCCGGTCGGCGCCTCATTTTGACCTGAATGGACGGTGTCGACAAAAATAACTTTGACGTTAGGCAATTCCACCCGCACCAACTTAATAATAGTGGGTTCATTTTCAAAAAACCAAATTTCTGGATACCGGTCGCTCAGGGCTTTAAGATTGTCCGTCTTGTAACGGGCGTCATCCAAGTTGCGGTGGGGCTTGAGAATAAGATGGGTGGACTCGTTTGCCAAAGGAAGCTGCGAGGCCTTGATGGCTGCCAGGGTTCCTGCTCCCATCCGCTCGTGGTCTCTTCCTGTCAGATATTTGATCGTAGCGCCTGCTTCACTGAGCTGCTGCACAAACTCAAGTGCTCCATCGTAGAGACGGTCAAAATGAAGATATCGATCACTAAAAAAGTTTTCCACCCAAAAAAGGCGGACCGCTTCAAAGAAGTCGAGCGTAGCGCGAATCTGACTGCGCTGGAGGGTGGCTTTAATGCCCCAATCTTCAGGCAAGGGTTGAAGTTGCGAGAGCACGGAGCTCTCTTCAGGAAAACGTCGCTTGGTTTCGGGATGACTTGCTAAGGATTGAAAAATCGCCTTGGTCCGTGGGCTGACGTCAAAGAGGGTGGAATCAAGATCAAAAACCGCGAGCAGTGGCGGCCGACCATTTTGTTTTAGATGTTCGCAGCGTTTAATAATGAACTGCAGTATTTCGTGAGCGTTGTTCATTCAGATATTAGTAGTCGCACAATCCGCATTTAGCAAGATCTCGCCCCTTGGGGTTTGCTCTTTCCCCCACAGACGGATTACTAATGATGGATTTGGTCGCCGATCGGTGTTTCAATATCTGTCCGAATCTTCGCCGTCGCGCGGGGCGTATCCGACGTGCGGTGGCTCGAAGAGCTAACGCACGCCGAAGACGAGCCCGCGGCCGATAAGGCGGGTGAGGACGGGTATTGAAACACCGATCGGCGACCAAACCCCAAGGCGGGGCAGGCTTGGCATGGGTGGCGTCTTGGTTCGAGACATAATAGCGGATGGACACATTTTCTCAAATGAGGACGCGAACGCCATCAGCACGAAACACTGCGGAAACGATTGAATAAGGAATCAACATTAAACGGGAAATTTCCCGCCGACCGCCTCAATCCACGACAGGTAGCGATTTTTGTGAGGTAGTCTCAGTGGTTTTTGGCTTCCGGGGCTTAAGTCAGGGTCTGGCAATTCCGATCACTTAGATGGTTTAGAAGGACTTTGGTCCAAAAGGAACTGGCTGTGGATTGGCTGTTATTTTTAAATAGCGAGGGTTTTGGGACATGAGCACATCTCAGTACTACGTATCACGAGAGGGCAAGCAGCTGGGTCCGTACCCGCTGAACTCGATCGTTGAAATGGTCAAAAAGAACGAACTCACGATGCTCGATTATCTATATGATGATAAGGCCGGGGACTGGGTGCTATTGATGGAGCACCGGGAGTTAGCGGATCAGTTAAAGGATCACAAGCCAGCGAAACCGCCCAAGGCGGGCGAGGCCGCGGCGCCGACTCCACAAACTGAGGTCGCGGCAAACGGCAAACAGCCCGACGGCCAACCCAATCACATGGTGGTTGAGTGGTACATCCTTAAGGGCGAAAACAAGTTTGGCCCGTTTTCCTATACTGATGTTGTTAAAATGCTCCAAAACAAGGTGGTATTTGAATTTGATTTTGCCTGGCATCCCGGCATGAGTACCTGGGTGCGAGTGGCGGATCTCGATCCTTTCAAGCCCGATCACATCGGCAAAATGAAAGAGACCTTGATGCCGGAGATTTCCGAAGTTTTCTTTCGGCGTCGGCATCGTCGCGTTCGCTATGGCGGCACCATCTTGGTTCACGATAATAAGGCCGTTTGGAAGGGCAAAGGCGTAGAGATCAGTGCCGGCGGTGCCGGTGTGGTGATGGAAAACTCAATGGTCGTTCCCGGCCAAACTTTGTATCTGCACTTTAAGCCGGGCGATGGAGTACCGCCCTTTAATGCTATTTGCGAAGTGGTGAGTAAACAATATGTTGAAGGAGTCAAAGACAAGAATGCTCCAATCCGTTATGGATTGAAATTTACGAGTATCAGTCCGACGACACAAAAATTTCTTCAGGAATTTGCTAAGCGTAGCGAGGCAGCCTGAAGTTTCTTTGAGTTGACGAACGAGCGGCCTCTCAAGTGAGAGGCAAAAAGTTGAACGTCTATTTCGAAAGCTCGACCCCTGCATGTACCTTGATGAGCTTTTTCGAACACAACGAAAAAGTGTGGGGGTATGTGCATGTACCTTGAAATTCCCCCAGCCAAACAAAATGAACGAAGCGCAAGCTGAGTCTCTTGGTCCGCCCCTCGCGGTGGGTACTGGAACTCTGTTTGACTGTTGAGTTGAGATTTAAGGGGGTTATTTATGCAAATGATGTTTAAGTTTATCGACGACTCAGGACTCGTCGGATATCTCATAGCGCTCATGGGCGTGGTTTCACTGGCCCTTTTGATTGAGCGGGTTCGTGCGCTGTACTTTGAGTACGCCATAAAAACAGATGAGTTCATGAAGCAAGTGAAGAGCTTGGTAATGAACGACCAAATTGAAGAAGCGATCACCTTTTGCACGGCAAACGAGAAGGCGCCCCTGGCCCACGTGGTAAAGGGAGTCTTAGAACGGAGCGATCGCGACGACGAAGCCATCAATCAGGGATTGGACATTGCCCTGGCCGAAGTGATTCCGAATTTGGGCAAGCGCCTTGGCTATCTATCGATGATGGCGAATGTGGCCACTTTGTTGGGACTGTTGGGCACCATTCAAGGTCTGATCATGTCATTTAATGCTGTGAGTTTTGCAGACCCCTCGCAAAAGCAGGTGGTTCTTGCTCAAGGTATCGCCTTGGCCATGAACACGACCTTTCTGGGCCTGGTCGTCGCAATTCCAGTGATGATTGTTTATTCAGTCCTTCATTCTCGTCAAAACAAGCTGCTCGAAGAATGTGCTGAGCACTCGGCCAAGGTTGTCGATTGGTTAACGACCCGCCACTACCAGCCGTTCTCGAACCAGGAGGCCTTTCCGAAGGATCTGCAAGAAGCGGAGATGGGTAAGCTCATTAAGATGGCACCACCGCCACCCAGTCACAAGGCTTCGTGAGTGCAGAGGTAGTGAAGTAACGGTACGAGGAGAAAGACCATGGCTAAGACATACAAACGGATCACCCAAGATGCAGACGCCAGCTTCGATTTGGATTTAACCCCCATGTTGGCGCTGATCGTAAATTTGATCCCAATTATGCTACTGTCGACGGTGTTTGTCCGAGTCATGGTGATCGAGTCTCCACTACCTCAGGTTGTGCAAAAGGCCTTGGACGAGGACCGCAACAAGAAGGATCGCGAAGTCACGATCAGCTTAGACATGAAGCCCACCGGCTTTGTTTTGCAAGTCAAGCGCGACGGACAGTTGCTTAAGAATGTCGATATGCCTAAACAAAATTCAAAATGGGATTTGGTCAAGCTCCACAGCGAAGTGGCGCGGGTCAAAGCTGAGAATCCAACAGTCTTTCGCATGGATCTCAATCCCGATCGCGAAGTCGCCTATGATGAAATTGTTAAGGTCATAGACGAAGTCAGAAAAAGTAACACCACCGATCCCAAAATCCAACTCATGGACAAGGAAACCAACAAACTGGTGGAGACGGATTTGATGTTTCCGGATGTGGTGTTTGCCAACGTGGTGGAGGGATAATATGCGTCGGGCAGTCGACCAAATGATTAAAAACAATAAGCGCGCCACCTTCACCCTGCAACTGACCTCGATGGTGGATATGTTCACCATCATGATCGTGTTCTTGCTTAAGAGTTACTCGACCAGCGCGGTCAATATTACGCCCCAAAAGGGCTTGCAATTGCCGGTATCGACGACGATGTCGGCTCCAGTTGAAGCTTTGAAGTTGGTGGTGTCTGCGGATGGAATTTACGTTGACGACAAAAAAATCGTAGACATCAAAGACGGGCGCGTTGATGGAGCGGCGGTTGAATCGACCGACCCCGACTTTATCCGCGGCCTCTATGACGAACTCGACAAGCATGCGCTTAAGGCTAAAGACATTGCGGAGAAAAATGCAGAAGTCCAGTTTGACGGCAAGGTCGTCATGCAAGCTGATGCGAAGTTGCCCTACGATACACTGAAGAAAGTCATGTACACCTCGTCTTTGGCTGGATATGCGGATTTAAAACTCGCAACCTTTTCGAATGAGTAGGTATGAAAACAAGGGATCTTCACATGAAGTTCAAGGCTGACAAATTCTCGCACGGAATTGCGGGGCTGGTGATCATCTGTGGTTTGGCGGGTGCGCCCGTGGGTTGGGCTGGAGACTCATCGACGGCGACCCCGGACCCGCTCAAGGACCTAAAGTTTGTTCAAGGGGATGAAGCCGGCAATGAGCTGAGAGCGGTAAAAACGGAACTTCTCGTTAGCGCCAGCGAAGAGAAGGCCACAGCCCAAATTCGTGTTCTCTTGAAGAAGTACAAGGGTTCTCCAATTGAACCCGATCTATGGTTTCGCTTGGCTGAGCTACATATGCGGAGAGCGAAGTCGGACATCTTTTTTGAAATCAATCGCCAATCGGAAACAGTCGTGACGCTGGCCCCGCGGGCGGCGAAGACGGCTTCTTCGAAGTCAAACATCAAGAGGGCGATTGAGATCTACGAGGAGATTCAAGCGCGCTTTCCTCGGTATAATCAATTAGACGTTGTGCTTTTTAACAACGCCTTTGCCCGGCAATCGATCGGGCAAGACAAGTCGGCCGAAGAGCGTTATCGGCTGCTGGTGACCCGCTATCCCAACTCCTCTCTGGTGCCCGATTGCCATCTGGCAATCGGCGAAATGTCTTTTGACGCAAAAAATTTCAAGGCTGCATTGGACCACTTTAATGCGATCAAGAATTACCCGGATTCGCGAGTGTATCCGTATGGCCTCTACAAAGCTGCGTGGACTTACTACAATATGCGGAACGCTTTGGCCGGGCTGAAGGAGCTCGAAAAGGTTGTTGAGTATGGTCGTTTCGTAGCCAAGAACAATATTGACGCCCGCCTCGACCTGCGACGGGAAGCTTTGGCCGACATGACTCTGTTTTTTGAGGACGTCTATTCTCCCACCAAAGCTTGGAGCTACCTTAAGGAGCAAGCTGGTGAACTGGATGTGGCGCCCTATTTGTTAAAACTGGCGCACCTCTACAAACGTCACAGTCGTTACAATGACATCAATGTGGTGCTCAGTGATTTTGTATCCCACTTGCCTTTTTCGGAGTTACGTCCCGAGGTCGAAAACGAACTGATTCAATCACATGATCATTTGAAAAAGTACGATGTCGCGGTGAAGTACATGGAGTCGATGTATCAGGTGTGTGACCCAAGTGGGCGGTGGACGAAGGAACAAAATGGCCGGGCCACCGTCGAAGTGGCAAAAGGTGGAGCTCAACCCTTTGTTGAGTGTCAGCGACTTCTCGAAGAAACCACTCTGGCTCTTGGTAAAAAGTGGTTTAAGTATTGGCGCCAGCGCAAGGACATGGTTGAGTTTGCCGTCGGTTCCGAGCGAGCCTTTGACATCTATTTGCGTCGGATCAAGCCCAGTGAAGAGTCCTACGAATCGCGCTTTGTTTACGCGGAACTGCTTTTTATGCGCGAAAAGTTCCGCGAGTCGAGTGAGCACTATTCGGTGGTGGGTTTGGGAACCGCCAACAAAGAAATGGGGCACGATGCGCTTTATTCGTCGCTCTTGAGCCTCGAGAAGGCGGTTAAAGAAAAGTGGTCGGACGCTGATGAAAAGCGGTTCGTATCTTTGGTCGGCGAGTACGCCAAGCGCCATCCCAAGGGCAAATACAGACTGGATCTCGAGTTCAAAGTGGCCCTGGTGGCCTATGAGAAGGGGCGTTATCAAGACGCTGCTCCGGTATTTGAACGGCTCGGTCGTGAGTTCGACGGGCAAGAGAAGGGCACACGGGCTCAAGATTTATATTTGGATATTTTGAACATCCAGAAAAGCTACACGACCCTTAAGAACTACGCCCATAACCTCAAGGGCGGTAAGGTCAATGACGAACGCAAAACCAAGCTGACGAAAATTTACGAACAGGCCTACTTCCTTGAGGTCCAAGACTTGGCCGAAAAGAGTCGCGATCTTGATGCGATCAAAGGTTACAAGGAGTTCGCTAAGACCAACAAGCAGAGTGAGCTAGCCGAACAAGCCTGGTGGAACGCCATCCAGTTGCATTTTAAAGTACTGGATCATGCGGGAGGTGCTGAGGCCTCTCAAACTTTTTATGAGATGTTTCCTAAATCGCCCAAGGCAGTCGAAGGCTTGCTCCGGGCAGCGCAGACTTATGAGGACATGGGTCAGCTGGATCGGGCGGCGAAGGTTTTAATGGATTTGGCGACTGCCGATTCTAAGTCCAGCGCCAAATGGAAGAGTTTAGCGGCTGACTTTTTGGTTTTGACTAACGAAGAGCCCAAGGCGGCAGCGCTCTACGAGATGCTGCAGGCACAGGCCGACCAGGCGGTCGCGAGCCATGCTTTGGCTCAACTGGAAATATTGTCACGCCGACAGCCGGCGAGTGCTCGTCGTCAATTGATGCTCAAGCGGATGATTGCCGAAGGAGTTCAGCCACAAGCCAGTATGGCCCAGCTTGAAGTTGTTGAAAGTGCCTTCGCTACCAAGGACTTTGAGCGCGCTTTTGCTGAAGCTAAGAAGTTGGTAGGAACTAGCGGCGGCGCCGTTCCTCATGCGAAAGCGAAGGCACGTTACATTCAAGCTGAAATTCTGGCCCAGGAGTTTTATCGCCAGAGTCTGAAGGCCCAGGTCGATCGAGTTGCCACCGTCTTGGCACTTAAAACCGAGAAGCTTGAAAAGGCCCAGCAGGCCTATCAGGCGGCGATTAAGTTTGGTGATCCACGGGTTTCGGTATTGGCGCTGGAAAAGCTCAGCGACCTTTACACCCACTACGTGAGTGCGCTTCGCGAGATGCCGATTCCAGGGGGACTTGAGGCCAAAGAGGGTGTGGCTTTCCGTCAGGAAATGGAAAAGTTAGCAATCCCGTTGGAGGAAAAGAGTGTTGATACTCTCGCTCAGGCCTTGTCAACGGCCCAAAAGTTGAAACTTCGTGATGGGAGTGTGGCGCATCTGCAACTTAAGCTCAATCGGGCAAATATGGTGAAGGAAGAAGTTCTCGACCTTAAGTTGAGAGCGCCGGCAGCGGTACTACCCGATTTTTCAAGTGAGGTGGGATCATGAACGAACTCATTCGACTCACGTTAATCATAGGTTTGGCGAGTGCCATTGGTGGATGCGCCACAACGAAATCTGCTTCAGCACCGGCTCCTAAGGAAGTGTCGACCAAATACACCAAACGTCTGAAAGTCGCCTCGACCAATGATGCAACATTTAAGCGTCAATGCCCCACTGAGCGAGAAGTTAAAGCGGGAACCACCTGGCAAGACGTCGTCGCGATGGCCAACGCCTGCGTAAAGGCCAGCAACTGGCTTCAAGTCGAAAACCTGGGTAATCATTTGGCCAAGACCGAAATTTTGGGGCCTTGGGGTGTTTACTACCTGAGTTTGGCGGCACTGGAGCGCAAAGAGTTCACGCGCTCCTTGTGGATGGTCGAGGCTGCTCTAAAGAAAGCGCCCTCGATTGGCCTGTTCTATTATCAACGAGGACGAGTCCTTTGGGCAATGAATGAAGTCGACGCTGCCGTCGCCGCGTTTGAAGAGTCTTTGCGCCTTGACTCTAAAAATACCGAAGCACACTTTTTTGTTGGCCAGATCTATCTCAAAGATTTGGACTTCAAACGAGCCGCAGAGCACTTAGAAGTGGCCGTGAAGGAGGACCGCAAGAATCCAGTGGCGCTCGATGGCTTGTCCTATTGCTATAGCAAACTCGGCAAATTTGAAGAAGCGGTGGAGTTGTTGGAAACGGCGATGGGGGTTTTACCTCGGCGATTAGACCTGAGAATGCGTCAGGCCTTGATCCTGGAAGTGA
>JADZEO010000049.1 GCA_020850475.1 Bdellovibrionales bacterium
ATTCGCGAGACTCAAACCTTGATTGAAATTCTTGATCTTAAAGAAATCCGCAAACTCACTGATCAACTCGCGGCCAGTGCTTATTGCCTGTGCCGCAGTCTGCGGGATGAAGGTGCTCTTTAATCGGGATCGGGCATCGGCCCTTCTGGCAATCGGGCCAAAGGTGGCGGGTTGCAGTCTCCGACACTGACTCTGACACGGACTCCGACTCCGACACCGACTCGGACTCGGGCTTGGGCGGGAAGGCTGGGAGAGGTTGGGAAGCGGAGGGGAACCAAAAAAAAGGCCGGTGGGTAACCGGCCTAAACAAACCATCATCATTTTACTGACTTTTACTGAACGATCTTCTGAACAATTGCCGAAGAAATTGAAGACTGTTTCATCAATTCTTCCCGAAAACTTGTGGCGCTTTTTTGATCCGCAAACAATCCGATACTCACGCGATACCAAGTGCGTCCTTTAATGTCGGCGGGGAGGTAGAAAGAATTCCAGCCCTTGGTTTTTAACTCAGCAGCGTGGGCCTTTGCTTCATCCTCGGTCGCATAAGAAGCGACCTGAACGGTGTATTTGCCAACCGAGGAAGTCGCAACCGAGGGCAAAACACTGGTGGGGGTTCTGACCTTGGCTGGATCGGCGGTTGGAGCTTTACCCTCAGCTACGCGTTGAGCTTCGTTAGTTACTGGCGCGGCCGCCGCGGGAGCGGCTCCGGGAGAGTCGGTGGCGCCATGGCTACCGGCCGCAGCGGAATGCTCGGGAGCTTTCTCAGTCTTGCCGAGCTTTTCGCGGTAGGCGGCTAACTCTTTCTTTTTAACTTCATCACGGGCAACAAAGGCTTCAGTGGGTTGGCCCTTCGAATACTTCTTATATCCTGATTGGTCGGCGGTCGCCGTGACTTTCGCTTCAGTTTCTTTGGCTTCGGGCTTGCCATGATCATCGGCTTTGGCGTGCTCATCGGTCTTGGCGTGACCTTCTTTGGTGCTAGCGACTCCACGCGGAGCAGCTTCTTTACTGGCGGCAGCCTTTTCTTTATTTACGAACTCTTCGGTGAGACTGGAGAGTTCCTCTTCAGAAACCTTTTCGCCGCTCTCTTTGCCGTGCTCATCGCCGGCGTCGGCCTGGCGAAAGCTTTGGTAGTCTTCTTCGAGTGCCGCGCGTTTATAGTCGCTGTCACTGACCTGCTTGCCGACAAAGGTACCGACCGAAAATGATAACAACGAAATGAAAAAAATGAGCACAAGTTTGACGATCGTGTCGGCTTGTGTTCCACCTGCTTGATTCAGCATGAATCCCCTCCCAAGAGTATCGCTTGACTCTTTAATGGTAGCCGCATAGACGGAGGGGGTCAATCTGTCAAAGTCTTGACGAGCTTGGCAATCATGGATTGAGGACCTGCATGAAAACAACCGACTCTGGGCTGGATTTGGACTCTGCACTACAGCAGGCCCTGCTTGCGGCCGGGCAAGCGCGAAAAGTTTTGTTGGATTATTTCGGACACTTAACTCAGGTAACGGAAAAGCACCTGGCGGGTCTGGTGAGCGAGGCCGACGTCAAGAGCGAAGAAGTCATCGCTCAAATCTTGCTCCAAAAATTTCCCCAGCATCAATTTTTGGGCGAGGAACAAAGTTTTAAATCCTCGCACCAAGGCCCAGTCCTGGAAAACAATTCGACGCCGATTTGGATCATTGATCCACTTGATGGCACCAATAATTACGTTCATGGGTTTCATGTCTTTTGCATTTCGATCGGGCTGCAAGTGAATAACGAATTGGTGGTCGCGGTGATTGATGTACCGAAGCTTGAGCAAACTTACTTTGCGGTCAAAGGCGGCGGCGCTTTTGTTCGCGAGAAGGGTGGGGATCGCCGACTGAGTGTCAGTGCCCGAACAAAGCTCAAGAGCGCAATGCTCGCGACCGGCTTTTATGGAGCTGAGAACCTCGCTTTTGACGAACAACTCACGGCTTTTGCGCTGTTGCTTAAAAAAACTCGGGGAATTCGTCGGGCGGGCGCCGCAGCTTATGATCTCTGCTTAGTAGCCGAGGGGATCTTCGACGGATTTTGGGAGCGAAATCTGAACCCCTGGGATACCGCCGCCGGTACGCTTTTGGTGAGAGAGGCCGGGGGGGTGGTAACCGATTATTGGGGGGCTCAGTTTAACGTCAAAATGGATTCGATCTTGGCGGTAAATCCGGCCCTTCACGGAGAATTGGTTCAGGTCCTGTCGAGTTGTCACCAGCGTCAGTAGAGCAAGAGTCCTGTCAACTTTTCGTCCCTGCTTAAAGTCCTAGGAATTTTTAGTTCCACGCCCTTGGGCTGGTGAATCGCGCGGTTTTTTTGGGCGCAGACCACCGTAAATTGATTGTCACAAAAAAGGTCGAGTTGGCATCCGAGTTGCTGTTACCAGCGGTTGAGGGACTCATTTCAAGTTGGATTCCTCCGTCGTTGTTTGGAAAAAATGCGGAAACTCGACGGACGTCAAGGAGGACAAAAGTGGCAGAGACCAACCCGGCACCTCAAGCAGAAGGTCAGGCGGCAGCGGCGGCACCGTCAGGGCAAAAGCCGACGCTCTTTATTATCTTGGCAGTGGTGAACATGCTGATCGTTGCAGGTGTTGGAGCCATGATTTACCTGGGTAAAAAGAAAGAGGCGGCCAAGCCTGGTATCGACGATGTCATTCAGGGTGAGGCTGAGACCCAAAAGAAAGAACAGCTGGAAGAGGATTTCATCGGCAAATTGATTCCCTTGGAGACCTTCCTGGTGAATGTGGCCGGCAGCCGTGGCCGCAAACTTTTAAAGATCAATATGGAGCTCGAGGTCGATGGTGATGAAGTCCAAGCGGAAATCGAAAAGCTCAAGCCGAAAATTCGCGACATCATTATAATTACGCTTTCGAGCAAGACCTATGCGGCGATTAGTACCCGCGATGGCAAAGAGTCCATGCGGGACGAGATTCGGGATCAGGTTAATTTGTTTTTGACTCGTGGAAAGATTAAGCGGGTTTATTTTACTGAATTTATTTTCAACTAAGCCGGGGTCAGGATGAGCCAGGTTTTATCGCAAAGTGAAGTGGATGCGCTGCTCGCCGCGGTTTCTGAGGGCGAGCTCGGTGAGGGTGGAGATCAGAGTGGCAAGGTGGCTGGGCCCGACGACAAGGTCGTGGTGGTCTACGACCTCACCAGTCAAGATCGAATCATTCGCGGCCGATTACCCCAGCTCGACGTTATTTACGAGAAATTCATGCGGTCTTTCCGCGTGTCGCTGTCGTCGGCCCTGCGCAAGATCGCCTCGCTGAACCACGCGAGCACCGACTTCCTAAAATTTGGTGAGTTTATCAACACGCTGCCGATGCCCACGTGCATGAGCGTGCTGCGCTTTAATAATCTGCGCGGCTCAGCCCTGTTTGTCATCGAAAGTAAGTTGGCCTACGCACTGGTTGATAATTTTTTTGGCGGAGCCGATCGGCCCTATACCAAAATTGAAGGCAAGGACTTTACACCGATTGAGCTTTCAATTGTGCGCAAGGTTGTCGACCTCGCCATCGAGGACCTGGAAACCTCTTGGGCTTCGGTTGAAAAAATTGATTGTTCTTTCGTTCGTACCGAGATCAATCCTCAATTTGTCGGAATTGTCCCTCCTACGGATATCGTTATTGCTTCGACGTTTGATGTGGAGTTGGAAAACGCCAACGGGACCATTACTTTGGTCATTCCTTACGCCACGATTGAACCGATCAAGCAAAAACTCTCCACAGGCTTTCAGGTGGAGTCCGACCAAACAGATAAAAAGATGTGGACTAAGACTATTACCGATCAGCTGCTCGGAACCAAAGTCGAAGTCAAAGTGAACTTGGGTGAGTCCTCGATCACGCTTCAAGATTTAATGGATTTAAAAGTGGGCGATGTGATTCCCCTGGACCAGGATGCGACAGGGGAGTTGGATGTGCAAATTGAACAAGTCAAAAAATTTAAAGGGTACTACGGAATTCATCACGGTACGGTTGCCGTACAAGTGACCAGACAGACCAAGAAGTGAGGATAATATGGCTGACGAAAGTTCAAGTGCAGCAAAGGATCTCCAGGCCGAGATGGCCGTCGTTGCTGGCGAAGGTGGCGCGGCCGCCGACAAAGGGAAAACGGATCACTCGGGTGGAAACCTCTCGCTGATTCTCGATATTCCCTTGCGTGTCACCGTCGAGTTAGGTCGCACCAAGATGGTCGTGAGTGAGTTGCTTAACTTGGGGCAGGGTTCGGTGATCGAGCTAGCCAAGTTGGCAGGGGAACCCATGGAGGTACTCGTTAACGACAAGCTGGTCGCGCGCGGTGAGGCGGTGGTCGTCAACGAAAAGTTTGGGGTGCGCCTCACCGACATCATTTCACCTACCGAACGCGTTGAGCAACTGGGTAGCTAAAGGGTCAATTTTTCGCCA
>JADZEO010000050.1 GCA_020850475.1 Bdellovibrionales bacterium
AACCCCCATAATGAAGTGGCGGGCCAAAACCCGGGAGAAACCAATGCATAATCTTAAAGCTTACCAACTCGCCATTGAGTTAAACCAAAACTGTTCGCAGTTAGGCTTGACTGGTGAATTGCGCCAACAACTTGAGCGCGCGGTTTTGAGTATTGCGCTTAACTTAGCTGAGGGCACCGGTCGCGGCGGCAAAGATCGCCTTTATCACTTTCGCATAGCTTACGGCAGTTGTTGCGAAGTTAAAGCATGCCTAACAATTGCAAATCACCCCTTGTTCCAAAAAGCCGACCGCCTCGGTGGTATGATCTATCAACTCCTCCAGCGTCCCGGCCGTGGCCCGTAACCCTCGGCCTGCCTGCCAGAAGGGCTGATGCCCGATCCACAGCCCACACATACCAACACAACTCCTAACGGGTTGCAAAAACATGAAAACCTTAGATCCCGATCGATCACGACTAGTCTTTCATCCAACCCGATTGAAGTACGTATATAATCGCGACGCGTGTCCAGCTTGTCTCGCTATTTTGAGGCGTGACCGCGCTCGATCATCATATAGATCGAGTTTAGCCCGATAATTATATTTTTTATTTTAACATCTTAAGCTCCGCCTGGCCCCGACCGAATCTATTGAGTAATGCCACAAAAATCTTGATCAGACTTGGCGGGCATATAAGCAGAAACTCAAGGTGCAATTTGTGAAGGTGGGCGAGTCACCTTGAGGCAAAAATGGAGAAGATGAATGGGGCGGATTAGTTTTCTTATTGCAATCCTACCTTTTGTTTCATTGGGCATAACTATTGAAGCTAATGCCCAAAAACGAAAAATGTTCTCTTGGGAAGCGGGCGTTGAGGTAAAAGTTGGTGATGAGATTTCCAAAGACTTTGAATTTTGGTCGGGTGTTTGTTTGGAAAAATACCAGAAATCACCAGACAACTGCGACCTAAGAGTAGTTCAATTCAAATGTGCAAAGGATAAAGCTTCATCATCTAGACTGAATAATGTTATCATATATAGTTCTCAGGATGAATTGAACTCCCTTAAAATAACAAGCATCGAACTTGATAAATTTGGTTCCGGGAAAGTGAAGTTTTCGATGATCCATTATGATGACACTCTGAACTGCAATGTATCAGTAGATCTAGTGGGAAATGTTTACGATATTTCATGCGCAGGCACGTCCTCGGCACATGACAAGATTGTTAGTTATAGAATATTCCAAAAGACTAAGGCGCTAAATGATATTTGTCCTAATTTAAACATTCATGGGACTAAAAACTAGTTGAGACCTAAAATTTCCAGGTCTAAATTTGAGATCGTTATGCACTAAGGCTACCCAAGGTTTGTGATTCTGATTGAGTCATTGCATAGTTAGCTCCGTGAAATAGCGAATCTGGGTTTAAACCTTGCGTAATCAGCGATACTGACGGGTTCGCTTGGTGTGCTGTAGCGGTGTTTCAATTTCTTCGGAATCAGTGAGCCACGTAAAATCCGTTTATAAACCCTTATCAAATACTGTTACCAAGGCGTCCAGTATGTCCCGGCCGTGGCCCGCCACCTTTGGCCCGACTGCCAGAAGGGCTGATCCCCGAAATTCTTCACCAGTGCCCGTTCGCTGCCTCGCTGACTAAAATCGAAACCCTAGCAAGGCTCCCCAAACCCAACTGCGCCCGGGATTGGCATTCCACCAATGCACTTGTGCATTGGTCTCAAGAAAAACTCGTTCGTTAATAAACAAACGACAGCCCAAACGCGCTCCAAGTTTCATATAGTCTCTGGCTGAATCAGTCCGGGTCTCGTTGTACAACCGGGTTTTCACTGTGACTGTATTCCACCCCACTCCCGCTCCCCAGTGCGGTTGCCAACGAGGGCGCCGATCACCGAGGTAAAGCCCCCAGCCGTATAGCTCCCAGCGCTCTTCAGTCACGCGAAATACTCCCACCCCGGTCGATTGATTGAGCTGACGAACCTCGCCCGCCAATTCCCAATTGGGACGAAAACCGTAATGAGCCTCAAGACCCGGAGCCGTGCGATGAGCATACTGAACGCCATTGAGCTCTGGCTCATAAAGATTGTGAAATCCCACCGCCACACTCCGGTCCGCTGGGGCAGAAGCTTGTTTGTCGCTCTTGATTGCGGCCCCCGCGGTCGGGGTGCTCGCCAATACCAAGGCTGCGACAAAGCCAGTCCACCAGTGGTTCATTGATTCCTCCGAGCGCCACAACGTTCAGCAAACACCGACCACTCCGTCTTCATCAGGTTTTCTTCTAGCGGGCGGCAAGCCCAGGCTGGGAGTGGCTGAGCTCGCGGAAAGGCTTCCTCAAAAAACCAACTGGGATTGAAAATCACGTCGGTTTTTTCTGCGGCCAAGCGGGTCGCGAGTTTGGGCAAGGCCGAGATGAGACGCTTGGCCATGTCGTCAAGGGCGGAAGGCTCAGTTGGCCCAGCGGCTTTGCGAGCGGAATCCGTGAGCTGCTTCATGGTCCGCGCGACGCGAGTTCCAACGCGGTAAACCTGGCACGAGGGTTTTTGGCATTCGCCCCGCAGCTTGCCCGCCATCCGCTCTCGAAACTCCACCAGATCGGGAAGACGGCTAGCGCCTTCGTCAAGCTGGCGAACGTTGCTGTTACCCACAAAAGTCTTCGTCATAAATCGAGGATCTTGGGAATAGAGGTAGCCCCAATAGTCCGCCAGACCCTCATTCCAAGCCCGCACGAGGTAAACATTGTTGTCGCGAGTTTCTTCGCCCTCTTTGTCACGCGCAGCCCCTGGCCAAGCATTTTGCAAAGGCCGAATCACTCGCGCCTGAAAGTGCGCATGAAAATGCTCGTGCGCCAGGATTCCGCCATTGAGCCCAAGGGGTAGACCATCCACCATCGACGGAGAGACCAAGGTGATGTCATACTTTCCGGCGTAACGAGCGTTGTTGTGTTCGCGATCACCGGTTTCGGTGCGCATATTCATTTCCACTCCGACTTGGCGAGGCCACACCAAATCACTGGCAATTCCCAAGCGGCGATCCCACTCTAAGAAACGCTCGAAGTGGGCATAGACCGCGATGGCCACGGCACTTTCGTAATCAGCCGCCAAGTACTTGCGAGCGGATTTTTTAATGAGACGAGGCCGTGCGACTTCGCCCTGAAATTTTCCATCCTTTAAACCGGCTTTCACATAGATCGTGGCGGCTTCACCCTGCAACTCATCCGCATAACGGATGGTATGAAGGACCACTTCGCGAAGGTGGTACTCTCCCTGCTGGTCCGGCCATGGCAAAAGATAAGTGATCGGTCCCCGCTGATGATCCTTTTGGCAGGCGATCAAAATGAGCGCCAACCCACAGAGTAGGAGATCCATATATCTCTTCGCATTGACTCTCGACATTCGGTGCAATCTCCTCCATTATGCCTCGGCCGTTGCCGCCGAGGTGCCGACCTGGTCAAGCCAATGAGCCCGTCGGGTATTTTATTGCGGCGCATCAATATAGGCGCTGAGGGGAGATTTTTCAAGCCGGGATTGCCCCATGAGGGTGATCCGCGTTTAAACAGGAACTGAGATGGAAAGTGAAATTTTTTCAGAGCAGCTCAACCCCGCCCAGGCCGAGGCCGTCGCCGTCGTGGACGGTCCCCTCCTCATTCTAGCGGGGGCTGGGTCCGGAAAAACTCGAGTTCTCACCTACCGAATCGCGAGGCTAATTGCCTTAGGTGAGGCCACCCCCAATCAGATTTTGGCGGTCACCTTTACCAACAAGGCCGCGCGCGAGATGGAGGGCCGGACGGTCCAACTACTCAATCGCGTGGGCATCCCGGTGTTTGAGCAAATGTGGATCAGCACCTTTCACTCCATTTGCGCCCGCATTTTGAGAGAAGACATTCACCATCTCGGGTACCAACCTTTTTTTGGAATTTACGACGACGCCGACCAACTCAGTATGGTCAAAAAAGTTTTGACGGCCCTTAATATCAACGAAAAAGTGCATCCGGCGAAGGGCTTTCAGGCTCGTATCAATCAAGCCAAGCAACTGGGGCTTTCGCCTGATCAAGTGGGTCGTCGCCAAGGGTTTTTCCTCGATGAAAAATCACTGGCGGTCTACGAGCAGTATGAAAAGGAAATGGAAAAAGCCAACTCGCTCGACTTCGGTGATCTCCTGCTTAAGACTTACATTTTGTTTCGTGATCACCCGGCTGTCCTGCAGAAGTACCGGGACCGATTTTCTTACATCCTGGTCGACGAGTACCAAGACACCAACCACATTCAATACCTGTTAGTAAAAATGCTGGCGCAAGAGCATCGCAATCTGTGCGTGGTGGGAGACGAAGATCAAAGCATTTACAGCTGGCGGGGCGCCGACATCACCAATATTTTGAGTTTCGAAAAAGACTTCCCCGAAACCAAAGTCATTAAGCTCGAGCAAAACTATCGCTCTTCAAAGACAATTGTGTCCGCGGCCAGCGCGATGATTCAGAACAATTCGCAGCGCAAAGACAAAATTCTCTTCACTGATAATGAACCTGGGGAAAAAATCACTTTGCGCGAGGAGCGCAATGAGTACGAAGAAGCACGCTATGTGGTCGAGCGAATCGAAGGGTTGATGAGTGCTCGCCCCGACAAATCCTACCGTGATTTTGCCGTCTTCTATCGCACCAATGCCCAGTCGCGAGTCCTCGAAGACCTGCTGCGCAGCCACAGCATTCCATACAAACTCGTCGGCGGAATCAAATTCTACGCCCGCAAAGAAGTTAAAGACCTCATCAGCTACATGAAGGTCTTGCTCAATCCCTCCGACGACGTCGCCATCAAGCGAATCGTCAATGTCCCCGCACGCGGCATTGGCAAGACCACTATCGAAAAGATTGACGAAGTTTCCGTCGCCCGCTCGCTGTCCTTCTACGAAGCCATGCAGTGGGTCGCTGAGCACCGCGAAGTCCACTCCGGGGCAACCAAGAAATTGCAGAATTTTCGGTTTCTCATCGATCAACTGCGCGACCAAATGACCGGGCTAACGATTTCTCAGCTCTACCACCTCATCTTAGATTCCACCGGATACGCTCGGTTCCTCAAGGAGGAAAACACCCCTGAAGCTCAAGCTCGAATTGAAAACTTGGAAGAGTTAGACAATGCCATTCGCCAGTTTGAAGAGGAGCGCGAAGCCGAGGCGACTCTGCAGAATTTTTTGGAAGAAATGGCTTTGGTGTCGGACGTCGATAAAATGGAAGATGAAGAAAACTCCGTCACTCTGATGACCCTCCACGTTTCGAAGGGGCTTGAGTTTCCCGTGGTGTTTATCGTCGGCATGGAAGAAGGCCTCTTTCCCTCCGCCCACATTTTTGGCAGCGAAGGCGAGGAGGCAGTTGAAGAGGAGCGCCGCCTTGCTTATGTGGGGATTACGCGAGCTCGCGAGAAGTTGTTCCTGACTTGCGCCCGCTCCCGCCGGGTGTGGGGCCAAGAACAAAGCCATTCTCCCAGCCGTTTTATTAACGAAATCCCCAAAGAGTATCTTGAACCCTCCGGCGCCGTCTCCAGCTCGTCTTACCTTAATCGTTTGCGCGAAAAATATGTCAGTTCCGACTCTCCCGAGGTCAACCTGTCGTCTCCCCGCCGGTCTCCCACCGGTGGTGGTCACCGCTCCGTGTACGATAAGAATCCTTTTCCCGACTACGAAGCCGACGACGCCAATGGCGATGACGACGAGTCGTCCCCCACCACCCAACTCACCAAGGGCATGCGGGTTCGTCATCCCACATTCGGAGACGGTTCGGTCTTTGCCGTCGAAGGCCAAGGCGACAATCAAAAAGTCAGCGTTCTTTTCAAAAGCTCCCTGACCAAAAAGTTTGTCGTCAAGTACGCCCGCCTCCAAGTCCTCGGCTGATCCCACACTCTTAATGTACCGCCCAGCCGTTCTTGGCTCGACCGCAGCCAGTAACCTTTGGCCCGACTGCCGGAGGGCTGACACCTGGAGAAACCGCGAAGTGCGGCCGCCTTTACCCCAAATGAATCCCCTTATGGTGTCCCGAACAAAGCAAGGTCAAGTTCTCCAGCCGATCATCCCCACCCTCGTGAAGCGGTCGCAAATGATGAATCTCCAAGAACTTGGTCTCATTACACCGTTCGCCGCGACGGTCGACGTGACTGCATCTGGCTTGAAATTTCAAATAGACCCGATGCTTGGTTGCAGCTGCCAGAGGCCGTCTCGCAAAGCGTTTAGCCCTAGGTGAACCCGTGCGTGCCACCGGTTGCAGGCTCCCGGTCCTCGCACGGGTTGCTGGCTGCAGCCCCTCGTTCCTCGTGCGCTCAGTAGCTGGAGCGCCACGGGCATTTGACGCAGTCGTTTCGCCCGCAATTCTCAAGAATTGTAAGTTGCTCATTTTTTGAGCACGTGACGAAGTCCCCTCAGGCTTACCAAACTCCTTGTCGTTTGCAGACTCAATAATCCCCTTAATCTTCGTCGCGTCCGAAGCTTCAGATGGAATATTCAGTTTTCCTCGCATCAATTGTCGCTTCGCCCGCTCGGTGGGATCGTGCTTTGATAAATAGAGCTCCACCATCGCCTCAAGAGTGTCCTCTAAGCTGGTTCCACGTCGTCTTTTTTGTCCCAACAGACCTTGAGCACAACGGATTTTAATCATGAGTTTCTCGGAAATCCCGACTTCAAGCTGCACTCGCGGCTCAGCCGCAGCTCGCGCACCGGAAGGCGCGTTAACCACGACCTTCTCCGCAATCTCATTTTGCGGCGGCACATAACTCATTCGCCCACGACCTAATTCGCGCGGGTTCGCCAGAGAAACCTCCCGCTCCAGCTTCTGTTGACTCGAAGATTTGGCAAGTTCAATCCATGCCGTTGAGTTCTCGCGGGTTAGAACGCTGGTTATCTTGCGCGCTTTACTTACGGACAAAGCTCCACTGGCAATCTCAGCTTTTAGCTCGGGAATTTCGCGTGCGGCGCGGCCGACATTGATAAAGTTATAAGCAACACTCTCGCTAAAGCCCAACGCCTTCACCGCATACTGAAAGAGTGAGTTGTAACCGTAGCGAAAGTACGCTTTGTGGTTTTCGACTTCATCGAGAACCTGCAATAACTCAATTTCGGCGGTTTTCCACCTCGCCACCGCCGCCAAAGCTTTGGCGTGAAGCTCCCGGATCTTGGGTGGCACCCCGATGTCGGCCTGGGAACCCCCTTCAGGATTCACCTTGGCGCCGGCATCAAGTTCCTTATTTGAAAATGGAATTCGAACTATTGTTTGATCACCGGTTGGCATTGTCATTTGCTCATTCATTTTATTTTCTCCGACTTAAAACCCTTATACCACAAGGTTTTGCGAGCGCCGTTGATGACATTCGATGGAGTCCCTCTGACCGAACGTTAAACGGCTTAGGATGCCTAAGGCAGTCCTGACGTCGTCGACGGCAAAAAATTTTAGAAGAGAAGTAAGAAAACTAAATCTGATCAATTTTAAAGTGATGATTTGGCTGTCAACTGTTTTGCAGAGAACATTCAAACTTTTTTATTGGGAGCCGTTCGATAACAGGAGCAGGCTGCCTTTCCAGAAACTCTCGTCCGTGTCGGAGTCGGAGTCCGTGTCGGAGTCGCCATTGGCCCGACTGCCGGAGGGCTGACACCCGTCCG
>JADZEO010000051.1 GCA_020850475.1 Bdellovibrionales bacterium
CTTCTCGCGGGCCACATTGACCAAATCCACGCGATTCGCACCACTGATTAATTCTTGAAACATTTGTTGGGTTTTGGCGGCGACCTCGCGTTCACAGGCATCATCGGAACGAATTTCCGCAGTGTCAATTCCGTGCACTCGCACCTTCATATTCTTGCCGAGCAAGGGATGAACATCCGCGACATCAAACGTGAGAGTGTCGCCATCGTAGTTTCCGACGTACTCGACGCAATTAAAGCGAGTAGCGGAGTGTTTGCAATTAGCCCCCATGAGATCGACGACTTCCGTGCCGCCATCGAGCTCGCCCATCCCCTGAGCGGCGGCCGACGCCACCATCACTAGCCCGATAAGACCCATTCTTCCTGATTGGAAAAAGTGCTTCATTAAACCCCCACATCCTTAGTTCGGTTTCGTCCCTGATGAATGAATTGGCTCTATCGGTACTAAGGAGTTTTGAGTTTTGCCACTAAATAGAGTGTTTTAAGCGCCGCGCACCCATGACTCGTCGAGTAATGCTTGCTCGATAAGCAATTTGGGTCGTGGCCAGAAGGAAATCAAACCGAATCCTCACCTGGTGCAGACTGTTCTTGTTTGACAGGTGCAATAGGCTTGCGGCAGGCGCACACCCCAGTTAAGTTTCAAATATGGCTCCAGCTGAATTCGTCTTCACCAAAATGAGCGGGACCGGGAATATTTTTATTCTGGTCGACCTAAGGAACCCAAACCAAAAAAAGTTGTGGAGCCAACAGCCGGCCCACCAAATCGCCCGCGACCAACTGGCCACCTTGCTTTGTCAAAACGGGACGGGTTTTAGTGCCGACGGACTGCTCTTTATCGAACCCTGTTCCACTAAAGATGCAAACTTCGAATGGGACTTCTACAACGCCGATGGCAGTCGCGCCGAAATGTGTGGCAATGCCGCTCGCTGTGTTGCTTTGTTTGCTCATTCCACCGGTGACATCGCCAATGTCATGAAATTTAAAACCCAGGCCGGGATCGTCGGAGCCAAGGTTAATGATCGCCAGAGTGTCACCGTGCAGATGCCGGTCATCGGTGAATCCAAATGGGATCAGTATGCAACGATTGATGATCTCAAAACCCATTACCACCTCGTTAACTCGGGTGTTCCTCACGCCGTCGTCGGCAATGACAATGTCATTTTGACCGAAGAAGCGCGCTTGTTTGCTTCGCGCCTTCGCAACCATGAGGACCTGCAGCCCAGTGGCGCGAATGTTACTTTTTATCGCCCAATCAAGAGCGGACAAATCCAAGCCGTCACCTATGAGCGAGGAGTTGAAAACTTCACCCAAGCCTGTGGGACGGGAGCGGTGGCCGCAGCTTGGTGTCACACCCAAAGGCAGCAAGGGCCCCAGCGAGTCGAGGTGGTGATGCCCGGTGGACCACTCCTCGTGGAATTTGCTGGCTCACAACCGCTTTTGACCGGACCAGCCTTTTTTATTGGCGAGTTCCGCCTCCACGCGGACTATTTCAAGAATCTGACGGTTCCGCCCTATGGTGAGTAGTCAAAACTTGAAACTCTTTGCGTTGATAGTTTCGCAAGTGCGACGAGAAACTCCCGATACGACGACGCTGGAACTGTCGGTTCCGGCAGAGCTCAAAGACTCCTTTCAGTATCGGGCTGGGCAATACCTTGCCGTGCACCTCAATTTCGCGGGCGAAGAAGTGGTGCGGAGCTACAGCATGAGTTCGGCCCCCGAAGTCGACAGCCACCTGACGATTACAATCAAAAAAGTTCCCGGCGGGCGGGCCAGTGGCTTTCTCGTTGATCAAGTCAAAGCGGGCGACACCCTGTTATGCGGCAAACCCAAGGGACACTTTTTTCACGAGCCCCTGGCTCCTTGCCATTATGTTCTTCTTGCGGCGGGCTCGGGCGTTACCCCTTTATGGTCAATTCTTAAGCATGTCCTCTCCACCAACAGCCAATCAGTCATTACCTTGATTTATACCAGCCGCGAGCAAGACCAAATTATTTTTCGTAGTGAATTAGAAGCCTGGGCCCATCGATTCCCCGAGCGACTGCGCGTGGTCCACATCTTGACCCGCCCTCAACCCGGGTGGTCTGGTTGGTCGGGAAGACTGACAGCAAAATCACTTGCGACCTTGCTACAACAAAGCAACACTAGTGATTTCCCTCGACAGTACTACATTTGTGGACCCACGGAGTTTATGAACATGGCCAAATCATCTCTGACCGAGCTCGGTGTTAACAAAGGCGATATTCACGCAGAATCGTTTGGCTCCGCTCACCAGCCGGTGAAGCAGCCGCTCGAGGGAGAACAGCCGGACGGGTCAGTTATCGTCGGCGAACCACTCAAAGATCCCAATGAAAAGCCAGAAACTATCGAAGCGTTTATTGATGGGGAAATGGTCACCGTTAAAGTGGAACCCAATCAGTCGATACTGGATGTTCTTCTTAATGCTGGCCACAATCCACCTTACTCTTGTATGAGCGGATCTTGCACGGCCTGCTTGGCTCAGGTGGAAGTCGGACGGGTCAAACAAAAGGAAGCTGGCGCCTTGTCATCTGAAAATTTTGGGAATCGCGAAGTCCTCACTTGCCAAACGGTTCCACTGAGCCGACGTGTGCGCATTCGCTATCAAGGATGATCGGTTAGATTCTGACTCCGACCCATTGAAGACCTGCGCCTAGCAGGATCGACACCAACGTCGGTTCAAGTAGTGCCCACGCAAAAGCAGCAAGCTACCGACGATCGTCAGAGCGTACTCGGGCTTGCCATCTAAAACAAAAGTTGCAAAAGCCACGACGGCCACGCCCAGCCCTAACCAAACAATGGGGGCCCAGCGGTGATGTCGCCGGAAGCCACTGAACATGGCAAAAGCGGCGATGGGCAATAGCAAAAGAAAAAACAAGCTGTGCCCATGCCCCTCGGCCTGCAGCCAATGAGGAACCAAGGCCGGCAGAATAACGAGAGCCAGTGGCGTGAGCAAACAATGGACCAAGCAAACTCCAGAAAGAATTAATCCCCAAAAATCCCACTGGGGCAGTTCAACTGTGCTCGGCTCGGCTTTGTTTTTCATAGGCTGTTACATAGGGCCCGAGACTCAATGAGTCAACGCAAAAGGGGTTGCCCAAGGCCATGAGCCCAAACTTTAATATGACTCGGCTTACACGAGCGCTAATTGAAATGAAGTGAGGGATTTATGATTAAGAACATTGCAAAAGTGATTGGCTGTTTAGGATTAGTTGGATTCATCGGAGGTTGCTCCTCTCAATCGGTACTGCCAGACAAGGAAGATATTAAAACCTCACGCAGCAAACCGAGCGACAAGTGCGAACTCATTGGCAAAGTCGCGGGCAACAGCCTGTCAACTAAAGCAACTCCCGAACAGGTGCTCGAAGACATGAAGCAAGATGCGGCCAACAAAGGTGCTAATTACGTGATGGTAGAGCAATACTCGCCAACGGGGACTTCGGTCACGGGCATCGCTTACAAGTGCCCGTAAGCTCGCGCCCGCTGAGAGAGCCGGAGCGCGCGAAATTAGTTTTGCGGTGGTGGCAAAAGCCCGTGGATAAAAGCTTTAAGTTCCATTAAAATTTGCAAGGGTATTTCATGTCCGCCACGAAAGGCCCTCAGGTGACCCTTCCATCCGGCCTCGCGAAGTAACTGTTCAAGTTTTTGCGCCCCACCAAATGCCAGCAGAGCATCTTGAGTGCCATGCGACTGAAAAAACGGCACTGGCGGACGGGCCTTCGCTTTGGCGCGCCAATTGGCTTGATCGAGTAAAGCCCCGGAGAGCAGAACCACTCCGTCCACTTTCATCGGAGTCGAAAGCACCACTTCGGCGGTCAACATGGCTCCCTGACTAAAGCCCCCGACAATGACTCGAGAGTAAGTTTCGGGCTCCAAAACTTGAAAAAGCTTTTGCACCTCGAGCAAGACCTTGTCCATTTCGGCAGGACGCAATTGGGAGAGGTCACGATGCTGTCCCAGGGCCATCGCCGCCTCAAGAGCGGCGATGTCGATTTGAAACCAAGCACGCCCGGTCCATCCCGGACCAATCGGCACCTCGAGAGTTCCATTCGGAAAGACCCAGGTGGCTCCCTCGACGTCAAGTTCATGACTGAGCGGTGCTAAATCCCAAGCGTCGGCTCCGTAGCCATGAAAGAACACGATCAAAGGTCCGCCGTCCTCACCAGGAAAGTAGGCACAATCAAGATTCGCAATACGCTGTAGTTTTTGTTTTCGCTGTCCCATGCAGGGGGATTGTTAATCCTTTGAGGGCTCAGGCACAAGGAAAATGCCAAAGTACCGCGGCCATTCTAATTTTTCTCGGCGGCATCGGCGCTTTGGGTGTCTCGTCTTGAGACGGCGCCCGCCGTGGCTCCTCGAAGTGGTCTTCGATTTATCGACAGTTGAGCGATAAAAGTTTGTACAGCTGTTGAATCTCTATTCGAGAATAATTTCGAATTTCATAATAGTTTCGGCTGGTTCTAGAATATCGAATCGAAGCAGTCTATACTGAGAAAGTCAAACCGGAGTACGTTCTACAACTTATGAATACTTGTCTGTGGGGTACAAAATGGAAGCAATGGAAAAGATAGTCTACGAAGTTAAGCCTTACGCCTGCGTCGCTCTGGCTTTTTTTGCCTTGCAAGTCGCCGATGTCCATTCAGCAATGGGTAAACTCGCTGCACTGACACTTCTCGTTTTGGGAAGTATTCTCGTCTACGCCCGCCTCCGTGGTCGCGGCATTATTAAGTGGTAATGAACCCAGGCCAGGCTCTTATCCTGGCTGAGATTTTATCCGATCAATAGGTAAATGGAACTCCCACGCCTCGATCCTCCCTCTGAATCTCGTCCACTGTGGGTCAAAGCCCACCAACTCTGGCAAAAAAATGAAAGATATCTCGCCGCCGAGTTTTTTCTTGCCGGATTTATTTTTGACATTGCGACCTTAAGCCGAATCGATGAATGGCTCACCATCCTTCAGCAGGGCGTTTTTATTTTTCTCGCACTTGCTTTGTTGTGTATCAAGACCTTGAACTGGGAAATGCCGTCGACTTGGCCGCGACTTTTCCACCGCGCCTGGGGCTACCAGATTGAAGCCCTGCACTTTGTCTTTGGCAGCTTGCTCAGCGCCTTCACCTTGTTTTACTTTAAGAGCTCGTCGATCTTTGTGTCCTTTGCCTTTTTGCTGATTCTTCTCGCTCTTCTTGTAGCCAATGAACTGCAACGATTTCAGCGCTTGGAGCTTCCCTTCAAGTGGGGACTTTTTGTTTTGTGTTTGGTGTCGTTCACTTCCTATGTCGTTCCGATCCTTCTCGGATTTATTGGCGTCACGACCTTTCTCATATCCGTTACGTTAACCATCGGGGTGGTGGGGCTCACTTTTCGCTGGCTCGTTCGCCGCAGCCCTGATCCGGCCATGGTCAAACTTCTCCGCAAAAATGTGCTGCTACCCACCGCAGCCGTAACAGCGTTTTTCGTGGCTGCCTACCTATTGAATTTGGTGCCGCCGGTTCCACTCTCACTCAAATTTGTCGGCATTTATCATCAGGTGTCCCGCACAGGGGATGGCACCTACGAGCTCCAACATGAAAATCCTTGGTGGCGATTTTGGCACACCGGTGACCAAGACTTTCGGAGTCTATCGGGCGACAAGATTTACTGCTACTTTCGACTGTTTTCGCCCGGAGGATTTAAAGACGAAATCCGTTTGCACTGGCTCCTAAAGGAACCCCGTTCTGGTTGGACCACGCAAGACAAGATTCCCCTCAAGGTGCTCGGAGGACGCGACGAAGGCTATCGCGGATTCGGGGCCAAAGCGAATTTTTCTCCGGGGCAATGGCGGGTGCAGGTGGAAACCACCGAGGGCCGCGAGATTGGTCGCATTTATTTCACGGTGAGTCCCAACACCGAAGTCACCGAACCGCTTGATCGCCAGTTTGAACTCGAAATTCAATAGAGACACTAAACTTAAACCTTGGCCAATGGCACTAGTCCTCAAACTTGCACTCGAGCTTCTTGCCCCTGATGCGCTCCCGGAACACGTAGCGGTTGAAAGCTGCCAAGAATAACTCTGTGGCGACTTTCGCTTCCTTCGCCTCGCTCTGGCTCGCCTTGAAAAACTCATGCAAACTATCATGCTCGCGCCGTGAGACTAAAACGCGAGTGAAGGCTTGGCCTTGCCAGAACTTGCCGAACTTCTGCCCGCGCCTGGCGCCAGTGACCGCGCGTGCGATCAGAGTCGTAATGGCCTTCAAATAAGCATTAAACGAGGTTCGAGAGGAAATTCGGACCTTCAGGTGAAGGGCATTGCCGACGTTACTATACTGAGAAATGCGAACCCCAAATTTTTGGGCTTTGTCTCTGATGATCGACTCCACCAAGGGTTTGTTCTTAGCGGTCAATAAACTCAATTCCCCTTCGGCCTTATGAGATTTTAAAACCAAATGTATGGGGTGTGAGGTTGAAAGCGGACGCTCTATCTTTCGGTGACCTTTGGACTCAACTCCCCCGTGCTGAGTGCGCCCATACCGCCGACGAGTCTTCCTGGTATCAAAGTAATCGAGTAAGTTCGTTTGTGCTTCTTCCATTAGGGCAATATAATAAAATAGCTGCCAGAAGTCAAAAAATTTCTGGTTTACTTTTGACTTTTTCAAGATCTTGGCTCGTGTCGCATTGCAATTTCGACCTTTACTCGTGCCACCACCGCTCTCCGTTGCTACACTCATTCCAAGCCTCGCCTCTCCGCCCACCCAAGGCGAATAAAAGCATGGGAGGAAGGTTGAGGTCATTTGCTACATCGAATACTTGTCCTCACGCACCTTTCGGCCGCGGGTGAGGCTTACAACGATGGAGGGGCAACGTGGTGCGGGTGCTGTTTGTTTGTTTGGGAAACATCTGTCGAAGTCCAGCGGCTGAGGGCATCTTTATCAAGATGGTCGAACAAGCAGGTCTGAGTCATCAAGTGCAAATTGATTCCGCCGGGACTTCCGCCCATCACACCGGAGAACCGGCCGATGCCCGCATGCAACAACATGCGGCCGAACGGGGCTATCGCCTCCCGAGCCGAGCTCGGCAGTTTGATCATACGCTTGATTTCGAGCGCTTTGACTTCATCATCACCATGGACGAACACAACTACAACGACGTGATTGACTTAGCTCCGGACCCGCAGGCTCGCGACAAAGTGATTCCCTTGGTTGAACTTTGTCGAACCCACGCGGTGGCGCGAGTCCCCGATCCCTACTACGGCGGAGACGATGGCTTTCGCCTGGTCCTCGATATCCTAGAAGATGGTTGCGAGCAGTTGCTCAACCAGGTTCGTGCGATGGTGCGTCCGCCCACTTAGACTGGCGGACGCTGATCCGTTACGAACCCTCTTAGTTTCGACTTTCCGGTACCAGCCACAGCTGCACCACTTGGCTTTTGCGCTTGACTAAAACCTTGGCTTTTTCGCCAACCCGAAGGTGATCGAGCGCATTGGTGTAGTCATGAATGTTCTCAACCTTGTGACCACCCAACTCAACGACGATGTCGCCGGCTTGAATCCCGGCCTTTTCGGCGGGTCCACCCTTTTTTACTCCGTTGATGGGCAAACCTTTTCCAGAATCATCAGCATAGTTAGGAATGGTGCCAATATAAATGCGCAATCGCCGAGTGCTGTCGCTCTTCTTAACCTCGACCTCAGAATAGCGCAGATCCTCGCGGCGTGACGCCAATGCGGTCGTGAGGTCGTGTACTAACGAAACGATGCGCGTACCGTCCTCATAGTCGATTTTATCGGCGACATCTCGCGGGGTATGGTAATCCTCGTGAGCACCGGTGAAAAAATTAACCGTGGGAACTCGCGCCAGATAAAAAGGCGTCGAATCCGTGGGCAAATAAGGATCCACCTGCAAGGCCAGCGGCAAATTCTTGCTCACGCTCGCTTGCTCAACCAAACCCACCCAATCGGCACTCGAACCCAAACCCTGCACAATCAACTTGTTGTTGAGTCGCCCGATCATATCCATGTTCACATAGGAGTGAACCGCCAACTTTTTGGTCTCGACCCAATCTTTGATAAACCGATTCGACCCCAAAGTGCCGAGCTCCTCACCCGACCACAAAACAAAGATGACATCTCGCTCAAGTTTTTTGCCTGTGGACTTCAAGCGATGACTGAGTGCCGCGGCGATTTCCAAAACTCCCGCCACACCTGATGAGTTGTCATCGGCTCCATAGTGAATTTGGTTGGCTTCATCGGGGCGCGCGAGCGAATTCATTTTGTGTCCCTGCCCGAGATGATCATAGTGCGCTCCCACCACAACTGCGGCGGAGGACTTGCCCGGCAGCACGGCCACCACGTTGCGGCCCTCGGCCTTCACGCGGTTGAGGGCAATTCGTCCGCTCAACTCCAATGAGCCGAGCGCGAGCGCCTTGAGTTCTTTGCCCGAATCGAGCAGTTTTTGATAAGCCGCTAACTTTTCTCCCGACTCCGCCAACAATTTCTCCGCCACCGCACCTGACACCGAAATGACCGGCAAACTCATGGCCCCGGAAACTTCATTCGATTCAAAAGCCACCAAAGGAAATTTGGTCTTTGTCACCGGACCGTTGACCAAGATCAAACCCTTGGCTCCCAAGTCGCGAGCTAACATCGCTTTATCCCTCAGCGTGGAATATCGCGAAAGGTGCTGACGCGTCTTAGGATCAGTATTTTCCGGCTGAAAGCGGAAAACGATAACCCACTTGCCTTTGACATCAAGGCCTTCATAGGAGTCATAGGCTTCGGCGCCGTCACTCTTGGGTGCGCGAATACCATATCCGGCAAATACCAACTCCCCACCCGTCAAATCCACCGAATCTGAAAAATTAAGCGGAATCCAATCTTGACTGAGCTTGAGCGTTTCCTCTTTGCCTTTGAGCTTCAAGACCAATTGATTTTCGCCACCCAACTCAACCCGCGAGGTAAACTCAAAGGGCTGGAAAAAGTCTGAAAGACCTTTGAGCGGAGCCAGACCTAACGAACTAAAATTTCTCGCAATGTAATCAGCCGCAAGTCTCTCACCAGGTGAGCCGGTGAGCCGACCGCCCATTTCGGCCGAGGACAGCAACCGCACATGGGATTCAAAACTCGCCCGATCGATTTGGGCGTGGGCCAACGGCGGAACTCCACGCGCCTCACCAAGTCCCAGTGCCTTGCGGGCGGCGCGATCATCCCACCCAGCCATAAAGATTTGCGCCTTGCCGTCACCCGACCGCGTTGCGGTCCAGGCCAAGGAACGACCATCCGGACTAAACACCGGCAAACTGTCAAAGGCCTCGTGGTTGGTCACCTGCACCAATTTACCCTGCCCATCCGCTCGCACGAGGTACAATTCAAAATTGTGTCCGCCACTGAGGTTGCTGGCAAAAATCAAATAGTCACCACTCGGGTGAAAAAACGGCGCCCAAGAGATCGCGCCAAACTTGGTGAGTTGCCGTTCCCCCGTGCCATCCGTATTCATCACAAAGATCTCGGCACTTCTCGCATCGGGAGCAAATCGTCTCCAAGTCAACAGTTTGCCGTCAGCACTAAAGAAGGGGCCGCCATCGTAACCGCGCGAGGTGGTCAGTCGTTTGACCTCTTTGCCATTGGCGCGCATCAGGTACAAATCAATCATATACGAGGGATCGACCTTAAAAATCTTGGCCTCGTCGTCGCTGAGTTTTTCGGTGTACCCGGCGCGATTGGAAGCAAAAACGATCCACTCGCCGTCGGGCGAATAAGAACCTTCGGCATCGTAACCCATTTCCTGAGTCAGGCGCCGGTGATTTTTGCCGGCAAAGTCAGTCACAAAAAGATCATAATTTTCATCGTAGTCCCAAGCGTAGCGCCGTTTATTGCCTTCGGCTCGAACTTTGAATTCCGCGGTTTGCTTGTCTCGCGCCTGACGATCGAGGTGAGTGGAAGCAAATAGCACCTTTTCATCGGTGGGATGAACCCAGGCGCAAGTGGTTTTGCCAAATCCGGGCGATACTCTCTGCGTGGTGCCCGTCTGCAAATTCATCAAGTAGATTTGGTAAAAGGGGTTCTGCGACTCGCGTTCACTTTGAAAAACGAGATATTGCCCATCTTGGCGAAAATATCCCTCGCCACTACGAGCTCCCGCCAAAGTGAGCTGGCGAACATCCGCCATAAAACGGTCGTTGGCCGACTTATCGACATTATCGACCACCGCCCCCGCGCCGACGGCCCACCCCAAAACGAATCCAAGTGCAATTCGACGAAGTACCAAAAGCATGAGACATCTCCTCAACTTAGCATCAATTTGAAACGCCAAACTACAGAAGCTCGCGCCATCTGTCTATGCCAGAAAGGCCTCACTAACGCAGCATCTCCTGTAACCGCAAGACCTGGGTCCAAACATTGGACAGAAACCGCTTTCGCCGGTAACTCTACCGACCATATTTTATGAATGGGGAGTGAAAGCCAAATGATCATCGAAGGACACTTGGGTCAGCTCATGGTGATTGTCGACAAGGGCATGAAGCTGGTCGAAACTTTGACCGAAGTTGCGCGTACCCGCCAAATCAAGGGTGGCCGGATTTCTGGCGTCGGAGCTCTTGAACAGGTCCAATTGGGATACTACGAACTGCACGACAAAACCTACATCCGCAAAACCTTTGATCAAGGAGACTACGAACTGATCTCTCTTAACGGCAATATTACGCTCAAAGGGGGCGAGCCCTATGTGCATGTGCACACCACCATCGGCGACCGCAACTTTCAGGTCTTTGGTGGCCACCTTTTTGAGGCTGTCGTCGCCGTCACCGCCGAAGTGCATATTCTCCCCTTGGGCGTCTTTCCGGAACGGCAGCCGGTTAAGGAAATTGGTCTCGATTTGATTTGTTCCGTTCGCCCATGACAGACTTCAAGCCGACGGCTTTTCGCTGTTTTCGAGTTTACCATGACGCCGGCGGGATTCGCGGTCGCCTGGAGACCTCTCGCCTTGAGGACCTTCAGCCCGGTTCGGTGGTCATCAAAGCTCATTACTCCAGCATCAATTACAAAGATGCTTTGGGCGCGACCGGCACCGGTAAAATATTGCGCCGATTTCCCTTGATCGCTGGCATCGACGTGGCGGGCGAAGTCCTGACTTCACAAGACTCGCGCTTTCATCCGGGGCAACTGGTGCTCATCACTGGCTGTGGCCTGGGCGAAGACCACGACGGAGGCTATTCCGAAATTGTCCGCGCTCCCGCCGACTGGGTCGTACCCCTTCCTCAGGGTTTGACCCCAGCCGAAGCCATGAGCCTGGGGACCGCCGGTTTTACCGCCGCCCTTTGTCTGCATCGTTTGGAACAAAACGGGCAACGACCCGATCAAGGACCCTTGGTCATTACCGGGGCCTCGGGCGGAGTGGGAATTCTGGCGACCCAAATTCTCAGCCAATGTGGATATCAGGTCGTCGCTGTGAGTGGAAAGCCCTCGGCCCACGAGTATTTGCGCGAACTGGGAGCTCAGCAGGTCTGCGAGCCCCAAGCTCTGGCCCTGGGCAAGCGCCCTCTCGAGGCCGCCCGCTGGGCAGGCGCAATCGACAACATCGGTGGTGAAGTGCTGGCCGGCCTCCTTCGTCACATCGACTTATGGGGGAACATCGCCAGCGTGGGAATGGCCAGTCATCATCAACTCGACACCACGGTGTTTCCCTTTATCCTTCGCGGGGTCAGTCTTTTGGGCATTAGCTCAACTAACTGCCCCATGCCTTTGCGCCAACAACTCTGGCAGCGATTGGCCACCGCTTGGAAACCTCACGCTCTGGCCCGTTCGGTGAGCCGCACTCTGAGCCTCAATGAACTCGAGACGGGGTTTGCCTTATTGCTCAGTCGGCAAAATCAAGGCCGCATTTTGGTGGATTGCCAAAAATCTTGACCTTTGTGGCGATTGACGTCACAAGAGTTGTCACGAAAACAACCCATTTTTACCAAGGAGTTGGGGCCCATGAGTGGACCAGTTACCCAGTTCATTAACACTCACTATCGACACTTTAATGCTAAGACCTTGCGGTGGGCGTCGGAGGCTTATGTTGAGCACATCAACAACGGCGGCCAAATGCTGGTCGCCTTGGCCGGAGCCATGAGTACCGCCGAACTCGGTAAATCACTGGCTGAGATGATCCGCCAGGGGAAGGTTCACGCCATTTCCTGCACCGGTGCCAACCTCGAAGAGGATGTTTTTAATCTTGTCGCTCATGATCACTATCGACAAATTAAGGATTTCCGCAGCCTCACCAAAGAAGACGAGCACCAACTGTATCTAGAAGGATACAATCGCGTGACTGACACTTGCATTCCGGAAGACAAGGCTTTTAAAGTCATTCACAAGCATTTCATCAAGATCGTTAAAGATGCGGAAGCTAAGGACGAGCGCTTGTTCCCGCATCAATTGTTTTATCGTTTGTTTGAATCAAAAACTTTGGACAAATCTTTTCAGGTGGATCCTAAGGATTCTTGGCTCTATGCCGCCTGGAAGAAAAACTTGCCGATTTATGTTCCCGGTTGGGAAGACTCGACCATGGGCAATCATATTGCGGCATCTTGCTTGGATGGAACCTTCAAAAGTCCCCGCGTGATTCGCAGTGGACTTGAGTACATGATGGCGCTGTCCGAGTGGTACCAGAGTGCGACGAAGCAAGCGAGCATCGGCTTTTATCAAATCGGCGGCGGAATCGCTGGTGACTTCCCGATTTGCGTCGTGCCAATGTTAGAAAAAGATCTGGAGCTCCAAGACGTGCGTAAGTGGGGATACTTTTGCCAGATCAGTGATTCAACGACGAGCTATGGATCGTACTCAGGAGCTTTCCCCAACGAAAAAATCACTTGGGGCAAACTGACCAAAGAAACTCCCAGCTTCATCATCGAGTCGGATGCGACCATCGTCGCTCCGCTGATGTTTGCTTATATTTTGGGCTGGTAAAAAAATAATTAATGCGAGCGGCGGCGCAGATGCCCGCCGCCTTTGGGTGGTGCAATTTATCACCACACCTCTCTCGGCCGAGAGTTCGTTGATGAATTGTTTCACCGAGTTTGGCGGTCAAAAAATTCAATCACGAGCGGCAGTGCATATCAGTTTACACACTCATGAAGCTTCGTTAGAACTTTCTTATCTGGGGGATTTTTCTCTAGAGGGGGGAACTAATGATGTCAGCTACATCTGGACCGTTTCACGAGCGGTTACGATCGCTCCGTAAATCCAGGGGACTGACCATGCGCGAGATGGCTCGCCGTGTGGGAGTGCCCGAGACCACTTATCGAGAGTGGGAAGTAGGACGCGCGATTCAAGGCGAACCTTATGTCAGGATGTCCGAGGCTCTGGGCGTAAGCCTCAGTGAGCTCTTGACTGGGGAGCGTCCGGATCGAGCAAAGCTTTTAGCCGAAATTGAGTTGATGGAAGAGGGGCTCAAGCAACTCAAGAATAAGCTCAACGCTCTGATTTGATACGAAACATCCCCCTGGGATAAAGATTGGTTTCCAGGGAGGTGCTTCTGCCAACGTTGGCGCGAGCAAAATCTCACAAGTTTTGTGCAAATTCGAGGGGGAGTGCAATGCGGCATTGGGGTCTTTTAATTTTTGCATTGGGATTGAGTTTTAGGGTGTGGGCTTTTGACAACGAGCAAATCTACACCGGCGACCAACTCCAGCCCGTGTCATTGGCGCAGGCACTCAGCCAGGTGTCGCCTGGGACGGTCGTGATCGTGAGCGAACAACACGATCACCTCCCTCACCACCGGCATCAGGTGGCGGTGTTAAAGGAACTGCGAATGACCGTGCCCGTGGTCAGCGTCGGCATGGAGTTTTTTGAATACACGAAACAGCCCGTTATCGATGAATTCATGGCGGGCAAATTGTCTGAGTCTGATTTTCTCACTCAAGTGGGTTGGGGCGGCAACAACTGGCCAAACTACCGCGAGCAGGTGCTGGAACCTTTGCTGAGTGGCGGAACCACGATTGCGCTGAATTCGCCGCGTGCGTTGACGAGCAAAGTGGCCAAAAGTGGAGTCGAAAGCTTGAGCCAAGAAGAGGCGTCACAATTGCCGCCGAATTGGAGCTTGGGCAATGACCTCTATTTTGAGCGCTTCAAGGCCGTCATGGGTGGGGGGCATATCCCCGAACAAGCGATCCTGCGCTACTTCACGGCCCAGAGCATTTGGGACGAAACCATGTCCTGGCGGGCCGTGGAATTCCTGCGGAAAAATCCCTCCCATGTCCTGGTGATCATCGTTGGTGATTTTCATGCCCAATATGGTGGTGGATTACCCGACAAGCTTCGACAAAGAGGATTAAACAAGATCGTGACCATTTCCCAGGTGAACCTGACTGATCTCACTCCAGAGGAGCAAGCCGCCGAGATGGAACCCCATCCGAGTTATGGTCCTCGTGCGGATTTTATTTGGGTTGGCGACCGTTAAAATTTCCTTTATGGTCCTATAGTTGCAAATTTGAGGCAGGAACTATCGATCTCTCGATTGCACGAGCTTTGAGTCCTTTTCAGTGACAAAACTCGGCACTCAAGAGTTCAGGGCGCCCACTTAGCGCCTCTTGCTGCCTTAGGAGTGTTTCGGTCACTATGGAATTGCCCTTCTCTCAAGCCTACCGGCAAATTCGTTGGAAACAGTATCGCGTGCTGCTCGCCTGTGTGGCGTTTGGTGTGAGCTGGGTCCTTCTTACCGAGCATTTCATGACGCCGGAGTCGGTAGGATCTGGCGCCTATGAGTGGCTTCTGCGCAACAATCATTGGGTCTTGATCGGGTTGACCTCAGTCTTAGCTTACGTTTTTGTGCGACATCAGCGCAAGCAACACAGCCGGATTGAGCACCTCCTCGCCCATGATGCCAAGCGCTTTCATGCCTTGATTCAAAACGTGCCGAGCCTGGTGTTTGTCACTGACCTTCGCGCCAATATTAGCTACATCAATCGGGTCAACATCCCACTGCCGATTGAAGAAGTGATCGGGCGCAATGTTTTTGATTTTGCCCACAAGAACGATCAAGAAACCATTCGCAATGCGATCCGCAAAGCCATCGAAACCGGTGGGCCCGTCAACTACGAGGCCGGCAACCCCGAAGGAGCTCCCTCGGCTTGGTACAATGTGCAGATCCAACCACTCATGTCCGGCGGTAAGGTGCAAAGTCTGGCGTTTTTTTGCACCGATATCACTGGCCGCAAACACATCGAAGATGCTCTTCGTGAGAGTGAAGCGCGCTACCGTGACGTCGCCTCGAACATTCCGAACATGATGGTGTACCAGTTTGTTTTGACTGCCGAGGGTCGCTATCAAATGCCCTTTGTGAGCTCGCGGGTGCAGGATCTTTTTGAGGTTTCTCCCGAGCAGGCGCAGGCCAATGTTGAGGTCTTGTTAAAAATGGTCCACGAAGAAGACAACGACCTCTTCTTTAAGAGCATCGCTCTCTCCGCTCGCAATTTATCCATTTGGAGTCACGAATTCCGAACGGTTTTAAAGAGTGGTAAGATTCGGTGGATTCGCGGCACCTCCACACCTCGACTCATGCAAAATGGCGACATCTTGTGGAACGGTATTCTGGTCGACATCACTCAAGAGCGGGAAGACAAACTCCAACGCAAACAACTCGAGCGCCAGTTGCAACAGGCGCAAAAACTCGAGGCGCTTGGCACCTTGGCCAGCGGTGTCGCCCACGACTTTAATAATTACTTGCAGATGATTACGATGTCCGTTGAGCTGGCCCAACAGCACATGTACAACGCCGAAGTGGCCCAGAGCTATCTGGAGCGAGCCTTGGCGACGGCGTCGGGCGGTCGCCACCTCATTCGTCAAATTTTGACCTTTGCCCGTAATGAAGAAGTGGAGTCAAAGCCCATCGATTTGAGTGCGTCGATGAACGACTTTCTTCAGATGATTCGGGCAACGGCTCCGACGACAACTCAGTTCAATTACGAAATCGAACCCAAGCTCTTTGTTCGCGGCAACATGACGCAAATTCATCAGGTCCTAATTAACCTTTGCACCAATGCCTTTTATGCTCTTAAAGACCGTCCGGGCGGTCGAATTCAAGTTCGATTGGCAAAGGCTTTTGTTTGCGAATGCTCAAAACCGAGTCCCATTCCGGCCGGAGAGTATGCTGAACTCATTGTTCAAGACGATGGCAAGGGTATGACACCCGAACAAGTGGACCGCGTCTTTGAGCCCTTCTACACCACGAAACCGGTTGGCCAGGGCACGGGCTTGGGATTGTCGGTGGTTCACGGAATTGTTCGTTCCCACCAAGGACATATTGAGGTCAAGAGTTCGGTTGACGAGGGCACTAGTTTCCGTGTTTTGTTTCCGATCAGCGAAGTGCGAGAGCGGACTCATGATCAAGTGGTTGCCAACCCCAATCACGGACGCGGGCAAAAGGTCTTGGTGGTCGAAGACGAGACGGAACTTCTGGAGCTGGAATCGTCGATGCTCGAGGGCCTCGGCTTTGAAGTTTTCAGAGCGCCGGATGGAACTCAAGCTCTGCAGCTTTTTAGTGAGCTGGGCTTCCAGCTTGATCTCGTCATTAGCGATAATTCTTTGCCGGGCATTACTGGACTCGAACTCTTCCGCGAAATGCGCAAAGTGAACCAATCGATTCCCTTGATTTTGGCCTCGGGCCTAGATGAACGAAAGGTGCGTGAGCAAGAGAGTCAAGTTGACGTGACCGTCGATCGATTTCTGGCCAAGCCCTTTACGAGTCAGGAATTAGGTGATGTCTTACATTCGGTTTTACCTTCCCGACCGAACCACCCTCGTTAAGATCAGATTAATAGTGCACCAGCTCTCTGCGAAAGTGCATCTCGCCCTTCACCGGCGATTCCATTGTGGATATGCTTGTGACAATGAGATGGTTCAATCTCCTTAAGCGCCGGCATCGCGATCAACGGTACCAACCGGTCGTTCTCGTGACCGGCTGTAGCTCGGGAATTGGCTTGGCACTGGCGCGACTCCTCTGGAAGCTGCCCCAGTATCGGGTCGTGATTACCTTGAGAAGTCACTCTCTGGGTAAACTGAGTGACGCCGGCTTAACTAATAACGAGCGCTTTTGGATCCAACAACTCGATGTGACCTCCGCCGAAGATCGTCGTCGCCTGATTAACGAGATCACTCAACGGTGGGGTAAGGTCGATATCCTCGTCAATAACGCAGGCATCAGTTATCGCGCCGTCGTCGAACATATGGATTCGGCAACTGAGCTTTTGCAACTTGAAACCAACTACCTTGGCCCAATGGGACTCATTCGCCTGGTACTGCCTGGGATGCGCCTCACGGGGCGGGGAAAAATCATCAATGTTTCGTCAGTGAGCGGGATGCTAGCGATGCCCACAATGGCTTCTTATAGCGCTTCTAAGTATGCTCTTGAAGGCGCCTCTGAGGCCCTGTGGTACGAGATGCGCCCTCTCGGAATCAACGTGAGTCTGATCCAACCTGGTTTTGTCCGCTCCAACTCCTTCCGCAATGTCGTTTACTCCTCCCAGTCGGCCTTGTCTCAAGCGATGGGTGGTCCTTACAGTGAATACTATCGGCACATGTCGCCGTTCATCGAGAAGATGATGCAACGATCACGCACCACTCCTGAGACCGTCGCGCACACCATTCTGCGCGTGATTAGGACTGAGAACCCTCCGTTGCGCGTTCCCGCTTCCATCGATGCCTCAGTTTTTTACTATATCCGCCGCTGGGTTCCGCGGCGCTTATTGCACCCGTTTCTCTTTTGGTGTCTGCCGGGCTCAAGGACATGGGGGCTGCTCTACTCTCAAAAGCGCGGTTAACTTGGGGGCCGGCGCGACCGCTGTTTTCGGCGAATGTTGCCGAGCTCCTGCCACAAGTACTGATGCGCCTTGCCGACCACCACTCCTGTCCGCCGTAGCAGCCACTGGTCTTCGTGGATTCCCTTAAACTCAGGAACCTTGAGGCGCACCAATCGATGAGCCGCCAATTCATCTTTCACCAGGTGAAACGGCATGTGTCCCCAGCCCAATCCCCCTCGTAGCAACACGAGCTTGGTTTGAAAATCCGGCAAACTCCAGGTGAGGGCTCCCTCCATGATCCCCGCCGAGTCCTTGGGATTTCCCCCCGTGCTACGCAAAATTAAGTGGGGATAGTTCATCAAGTGAGTCTGGTGGAGCACTGATTTGACCTTGGCCAGAGGGTGAGTGGGTGCTGCCACGGTGACCAGATGAATGGGCAAAAAGGCTTCGACCTCGAACTGACTCGGGTCGAGATCTCGACCTTCGGTGACGGCAATGTTGGCCACTCCCGAACGCACGCGATCAATGGCCCCAAAAATCTCCACACTCATTTTTAGTCGCGTGTGAGGAAAGCGCCGGGCGAATTCTCGTAATACGGGAATGATCGGCTCCATCGGTGTCAAAGCGCTAATCGCCAGCGACACTTCGGGTTCAACGCCCAGCCCGAGATGATGGCCCAGACTTTCGAATTCATTCACCTCCTGCAGGAGTCCTCGCGCTCGCTCGTACATCGACCGCCCGGCCGCGGTCAGCTCTGGGCGATACTGCTCGCGAGAAAAAACTTGGATGTTAAATTCCTCTTCAAGTTGGCGGATGGAATAGCTCAGCGAGCTTTGTGATTTGTGGAGAACTTCGGCGGCGGCCCGAAAGCTGCCCGATTCGACGATCGCGCATAGGGTGCGAAGCTGTTCAAGAGTCATACAAACATTATAATCTATTTATTAGATCATTTTAATCAAAATATTATACTTTTTTTCGATCATCTATTGGCCGATCATTAAGCCAGGAACACACTCACAAGGAGATTGAGGTGAAAAACAAAGTTGTCTTAGGCTTACGCTTGGTTTTGGGCTTAATGCTGGTCGTTTTTGGACTCAATGGGTTCTTCCAGTTTTTGCCGATGCCGCCCCCCACGCCTGAAGGCGGTGCTTACCTAGGTGCGCTCGCCGGGACGGGATACTTCTTTCCGTTTCTCAAAGCCACCGAAGTGCTCGTGGGCGTGGCCCTGCTGTCAGGATTTTTTGTCCCTCTGGCGCTCGTGGTTCTAGCACCCATCAGTATTCAGATCCTGCTCTACCACATGTTTTTAGACACGAGTAATGTCGTGATGGCTCTCTTTATTTTTGGTGTCAACCTCGCCTTGGGCCTTCTGCAAATTCAGGCCTATAAACCTTTGCTAACCGCTAAAGCCTCAAACTAAAAGGGGGGCATATGATTTCTTTGCGCCTCAATAAGGAACGTGGAGTCGGGAACTACGGCTGGCTCAACGCTCGCTACACCTTCTCCTTCGCCAATTACTTTGATCGGCGCTTCATGGGCTTTCGTACTCTGCGGGTCATCAATCAAGACACCATTGAACCGGGTGGGGGGTTTCCCACCCACCCTCACAATGACATGGAAATTCTCACCTATGTGATTCAAGGGGCGGTCAAACACGTTGATTCGATGGGTAATACCACCACGATTCCCGCCGGCGAAGTGCAACTGATGAGCGCCGGCAGCGGAATCGAGCATAGCGAATTCAATGCCTCCACCCGGGAGCCCCTTGAGCTCTTACAGATTTGGATTCTCCCAGACAGTCGAGGCTACCAGCCCAACTACCAACAGATGAAAATCAATTCTCCAGCTCGGCAAAATCAGTGGCTCACCTTGGTGAGCCCCGAAGGTGGGCCGGCAGGCTCGATGACGATTCGCCAGCGGGCCTTCGTGCACACGGCCGCGCTCGAGGCCGGCAAGTCCATCACCTACCAGCCCCTGTTGGGCGGAAGTATTTGGCTCCAACTCATTAATGGAGCGCTAAAAATTGAAGGGCACGATCTAAGTCCTGGTGATGGAATGGCGTGTACACAAATCGAACAGCTGAATTTGCATGCGACAAAGGATGCCGAAGTCCTGCTTTTTGATCTCGCCTGACCTCGACCTCACACCAGAAGTGCGTCTCAAAACGAGACACTGGTCTGTTTGAGGTTTCACACATCTCGTGAATGATTCATAATGGAATGCAGGTGGGAGATATCAAGTGATCCGAGACAAGCGCCAACGAACGCGCTTTCGGCCAAGGTTGAAACGTTACCTCTCCGTCGGCACGACTGCACTAGTAGGAATAACGATATTACTTTTTCAAAACTGCCAGCCCAACTACCTATTAAAGGTAGCGCTGCTTGCTGCTCAGAGTGAAAACTCGGCGGCGCAAACGGTTGAAACACCGCTGGCTTCACCCTTTGCGGATGGCAAACTGCAAGTGAGTTGGCGTCAGCTACTGGCGGACGAAGACTTCCGTGTGAGGAATCAGTCGGCCTTTAGTCGGGCCTCAGACTCGCTCTTTTCTTTTGGTCAAAATTTGCCGCTCGGGCTGCAGGATCCAATTCCTTCCGAGGAGGATCTTGTGGTTGATGAAGACCGCGCCGCTTTTTTGGCGGGTCAAGAGATGGTGGTTTTGATCGATAACCATTGCCGTCGCCAGCAACAAGGGACCTCAACCTTTTCCACTGTCTTGGAAAGCCAACTCGCCGGTGTTGAGCGACCCGCCCTTTCGGTTGAAGCCTACGCCTATGAGTTTTCTGATTCGCAATCCGTCAGTCAGTTTCGCGATTGGTTGGAAAGTGATCCCTGTATCATCGGCGCCAGTGAAAACCAAGTGGCCTCGATCGCTGCTGAGTCACTTAACAATGACCCTGACTTTAGTAAACTAACCCATCTGCGAGCCATCAATTTCGTCAACGCTCAAGATCTCTTTTACCTTTCTAGTCTTAAAGTTACTCAAGATGTCGTCATTGCCATTGGTGATACTGGGGTTGCCCACGACCATCCCGATCTCCAGAATGTTATGTGGCGAGATGGTTCAGGAAAATTTGGTCACGATTATATCAATAACGATGACAACCCGATGGATGACCATGGTCATGGCTCGCACTGTGCTGGCTTGGCTGCGGCCCAAAACAACAACGGTATCGGCGTATCGGGTGTAATGGGCGTCCATGCTCGAATTATGGGAATCAAGGTCCTAGCCGCAAATGGCTCGGGGTATACCAACCAGATTGTAAACGGTATCAACTATGCGGCGGACAACAACGCCGACGTCCTCAACCTGTCCCTGGGTGGGGCCGGCCAAAATGCCTCTTACCAGGATGCCATGGCGAGAGCCGTGGCCGCCGGAACTTTTGTGGCCGTGGCCGCCGGTAACGACAATACCCAAATCACCACGTCATCATTTTTCTCGCCGGCCGGATATGCCAAAGACATTCATGGGGCCATGTCAGTGGGCTCTTACGATGCCATGAACTACGCGAAGTCTTCGTTCTCTAATTACAGCACTTCTTACGTTGAAATTGGCGCACCTGGTTCTTCTGGCACAACCAAACTTTTATCGACGGTGCCGGGCGGTGGCTATGCTTACATGCACGGGACTTCCATGGCCTCCCCTGTCCTCGCCGGAGCTGCCGCTCTTACGATTGGAATTCTTCGCACCAATGGGATCAGCTACACCCCGGCAGATATCGAAGACATTTTGTTCAACGGCTCTCCCTCGCGCTCTGGCCTCAGCACTTATTTCAAGGACGGCAAAGCGCTCGATTTGGAAAAGGTCGGCGAATACATTCAACGCGTTTACTTGTTCGGCCAAACAGGAGGGTTTAACTGATGAAACCAAGTAAGTTGGTTTGCTCTCCCGTCATCGCGTTGCTGCTGAGTATTGCTCTCCTGAGCGGCTGTTCATTTGAGGGCTTTAGAGCCAAGCTCTTCGGCAGCTCGAGTGTTTTAGCCTCGCGCATTCCTCCCACCGACAAGATCGATGAGAACTGCGCAACGTCACCGGCCTATTCAATGTGTATTTTTATGAAAGACCCTGTCAGTCAGGCCCAAGAGCCCTTCGCCGACCCCAATTCTCCTCTGGTGAATGAGCGCCGGATTTTCGGAGTCAAGCTAACCGGAGTCGATGGTTCCGGGCGCCTCCAAAACAGCTCAATTGAAGTTCACAGCCTCGATGGGACGAACGTGAACATCCATGAATTAGAAAGCTACAAAACCAAGGCGATCGACGACGGCTCCAACTTTGCTGAACAGCAAATGGCCTACTACTGGGCCAACCGAACCATCGAGTACCTCGGCGCTCGCACGGGCAAGTTTTACGCCCGTAACCAACAGATCAAGATCTTTGTCGATGATCGCACCTATGGGTGGCGACCCGCGACCAAGTCCATTCATCTCAAGCGCACACAACTTTCAAAGTCCATGGCGCTGAATGGCGGTTTCATCGTCCACTTGTTAGGACAAGCAAACCTGTCGATTGCCACTAACGGCGAAATCAACAATCTCACCGGCAGTAACAAACACAAGGCCTGTGGAACTTCCAAGTACGGATGTTGCCTGGAGTGGGTTGGTTGTTCTCAAGCGATCGCCGCCGGCGCTGCCGACTACCTTGTCGCGATCATGTTTCCTGACGATCCCGGTCTCGGGGAGTTCTGGAACAATTCTCTCGATGGAGCCAAAGCGTGCACGCAGTCGCGCAACCTCAAATTCATGTCTTCAGTCACCGCCCAGGCCGCTAACCAAGTTTGCGCGGGATCGGGACAAACCGGCGAAGTTCATGCTCTCGGGAGCGTCTACGCTTCCATTTGGTGGGAAGTTCGAAACAAAGCCGAAGAAGAGCGTCCGGGCTCCAGCCGTGAAGTCGACACACTGTACATGGAGCACTTGGCGCGCCTTAGTGGCTCCGACGACTTCTTAACCGCGCTCAGCAAGATCGAAGAGCTCGACGCCGAGATGTTTGGCAGTCGGTACAGCTCGAAATTTCGCGACGAGTATCAGCGCCGCGAACTCTTTTAGCGTCAACCCTTCCGCCTACTATTCACCGGTGTTGGTGTGCCACCACCGGTGAATTCGGGCGCAAAAGGTGGTGGGTAGACGTTAAAAACTTTGACAACGCACTCTGATTAAACACCTGAGCTGTCCCCCGCCTCGCGTAGGCATTCGCAATGTGGCCCGATTTTGGCAATATATTAAGAGTAGGGGTGGACTGTTCCGTGGGATCCGCAGGCCAGGAAGGCCGAGGAACGGTGGGTTATGATCTGCAAACTCCGCTCAGGATTGAGTTTGGTGTTTGGTATCAGCCTTGGAGTCATCTTACTCGGATGCTCAGACGTTAGAATTAAGGGTCTCGCTGAAAATCGCAGCTACTCGAGTAAATCCAATCTCTGTCTAAAACCACCTGAAAATCTCACCCGCATCAATAAGGTTTTATTTGTGGTGGACAAGTCGGGCTCCAACGAGGCGATTGGTACGCTGCCAGGAAACGACATGGATGACACGCGCCGAGCTGACAACATCCAAAACTTTTTTAACCTCCATCGCAACGAGGCCTTCTACCGCTGGGGCTACATCGTTTTTGGGGTCGAACTCAATCAAGCCCAAGCCTATATCAACAACGGCACCCTCAACAGCCCCACCTTTGGGAATGCCAATCAAATGCAAGCCGCCATTGACCGCCATCGCGCCACACCCGACGACGGGTGCACTCCCTATCTTGCGGGTATCGCGCTGGCCAAGAGGGCGATCGAAGATGACTTGCGCAACTTTCCCAATGAAGACTCGGTCTACAACATCTTTTTTATGTCGGATGGCTTTCCGAACGACGCCAACTCGGCCGAAAACTGCGGCTCCACGACTCCCGTGAGTTCCTCGCCGACTGATCCGTACATCCTCGCCGTTCGCGATTTGGTGCGAGTGGCACCTGATCGAATCTTTTTTAGTACCGCCTATTATGCCTTGCCCGTGAATGATCCCGCTCGAATGGCCGCTGACGGGCTCCGTTACATGTCCGAGGCCGGCGGCGGGCGTTTTGCTGACCTCCAGGGCTCTGACACCTTAAACTTTGAAGCGCTCACGCTCGGGCCGCATCCCGAATCCTGGGTGCTGAAGCGAATGTCCGTCTATAATTTTAATGCGGCCAATTGCAGTGACGGCTCTCGCGACGCGGACTCAGACGGCGACGGACTATGCGATAAGGATGAAATCGAGTTCAATACCAAATTTGCCAGCCGTTTAACTGGTTCTCAGCAATTTGATCCCGTCAATCGCAACTCGATCAATCCCCGATACTCGGATTTGTTTTCTTACAAATTTCAGGTTCTTCCAACAGGCGAAGGACTGCGAGCTTGTGCCGAGCCAGAGCCCGATGAAGACCATGATCTCCTCAACCTTTGCGAAGAGCGAATGTTGTTCGACAACCAAGCCAATGGACCGACGCCTCAATGGACGGAGCAAATGCGTGAGGCCGGCGCCGGAACCGCCAATACTCTCAACCCCGACACCGACGGAGATGGCTTTCTTGATAGTATTGAGTTCTTTTCGCTCGGAGTAAAATCCACACCGGTCAATTACAACAACATATTTGATCGTTACACTGGTGGCATTACCGCTGAAACTCTGCTCGCCGAGCAACGCCACCCGATGCGGCCGACCGAAGCGGGACCAGACACCACTGACTTCCGTGTGACGTTCAGTGGGATTAATACGGCCGGCGAAAACTGTTACAATGTGGACCTTGTTCGCCTTCCGCTCTTTGCCACCCGAGGCGTGGGCATTAATCGGGTGAGCGGCATTCCGGAGCTGGCGCACGCCGATGATGAGAGCGTGGTCTTGCTCTACTACATCATTACTCAAGAGCGAAATCCCAACGGTAAAGGGTATCTTTTTTATTCCTACCGAAAACTCCACCGGCAGCAGGGCTGGTCAAATGGGCTGGAGCTCAATAACTTTCAGAACTTCAAGGTCCCTGAGGTGTTTTAGCCTTGCGGCCATTTTTTTTGGTGGCCGCTCTTTAGATTTCGGCACCTGAGGCATGAAAGCTGTCTGCCACCGCTGCTTGGCAAGCCCGTGTGTAGGAGTTGGTGCCGTGGCTTCCGAGCAGATCACCGGGTCTCAGATACTCATAGAGTTCGCCGTAGTGCTTGACCTCAGTGGCACTCACCCGACGCATGAGATTCCACGGACGCAGATCTGAGGTCTTAGCGACACTCATCGCTCCCATGATTTCTGCGGCACTCTTGACCGTTTCCCGATGAAAAGTTGCCACTCGATGCCGTTTGTCCGAAACAAACAGACCGGCCGCGAGTGACGGATCTTGAGTTGCAACACCCGTTGGACAAGTGTTGTTGTTACAACGCAACGCCTGAATGCAACCCAATGCCAACATGAATCCACGGGCGGAATTGACCATGTCAGCCCCCATGGCCAGGCGCTTAACAATTTCAAAACCAGAAGTAACCTTTCCCGAAGCAATGACCCGTATGCGCTGACGCAAATCAAAACCCACGAGAGCATTGTGGACAAAGATCAATCCTTCGGTCAGAGGGGTGCCGATGTGATTGGAAAACTCCAGTGGTGCCGCTCCCGTTCCACCTTCGGCCCCATCGACGGTGATAAAGTCCGGAGAAATCCCCGTTTGGTGCATGGCCTTGCAGAGCGCTAAAAATTCGCGGCGCTTGCCGATGCACAATTTAAAACCAATGGGCTTACCGCCTGACAGCTCCCTTAACTTCTTGATAAACTTCATCAGCTCAATCGGAGTCGAAAAGGCGGTGTGCGCCGGGGGAGAAATGACGTCTTTCCCCATCGGAACACCGCGAATCTCAGAAATTTCTTTGGTGACCTTAGCCGCCGGCAAGATACCACCATGCCCAGGCTTAGCCCCCTGGGACAATTTGATTTCAATCATTTTTACTTGCGGTAGCCGCGCCCGCTCCGCGAATTTGCTCTCGCTAAAGGTGCCGTCATCGGCCCGGCAACCAAAATATCCAGTACCAAATTGCCAAACAACGTCTCCGCCGTTTTCTAAGTGATAGGGGCTTAAGCCGCCCTCGCCAGTGTTGTGATAAAACCCATCGTCTTTGGCTCCGCCATTAAGAGCCTTTACCGCATTCGCGCTCAGGGCACCGTAGCTCATAGCCGAAATATTTAAGACACTCGCCGAGTAAGGTTGTTGGCAGTCGGGACCTCCGACCGTCACTCGCAAGGATTTAGGATCAATATGAATGGGATGCAGCGAGTGACAGAGCCACTCATATCCCACTTCATAGACATTGCGTTGAGTGCCAAAGGGCAAAGTATCGAGGGTCCCCTTGGCCCGCTGGTAAACCAGACTTCGCTCTTCGCGACTGAACGGAACGCCATCGGTGTTGGATTCAACAAAGTACTGATTGATTTCTGGTCGAATCGCTTCAAACACGTACCGAAAATTCCCCAACACCGGAAAGTTACGTCGGATGGAGTGTTTGACTTGAAAAAAATCAACCAAACCGATGGCAATGATGGGACCAAACAGTATCAGGGACCACAACACATGGGGATAAAAGGGAGCTGCAATCGCAACGCCCACGGTAATGATGACCACACCGATAACAAACTCGCGCCTCATGTCCACCACCCTCGTTGAAGTCTCATTGTCGACGATTCATTTCGGGCGAGCAAGACCTGTCTGCTAAGTCTTGCGATCCTCGTTCTCTCGTCTTACAATTTCCCACAAAGCATGAATCAACTTAAGACCTATATCCGCAAACACTTCTTACCGGAAACTCTACCAAAGGCGAGTGAGCGTGGCTCGTGGCTGAGCTTGCCGTTGATCGCCTTCTTGCTGTTGGTTTACGAGTACTTCGGCTGGCAGATGCCTTTTATGAGGTTGTCTCTGCAAGTCTCTTGGCTATCTAACTTTCCACCCAACAGTCTGAAGTATATCGCGCAAGCCTATACCTCCACGAGCTTTGTAATATTGTTCGTGCTGATCCCGTTGATTTTTTCGCGCCTCTTTCCAGTGGACGGACCCAATCCGTTTTCCTTTCGCCTGGAGCTATTCAAACAATTTATTCCCTCTTACTTGCCCCTGATTGTGTTGATGACTCCGGTGTTGTGGGTTGCCGCCGGCCGTCCGGACTTCAATCGGTTTTATCCACTTTACGAACCGGAGACTCTTCATCACTTGCTCGCCTATGAGACCATTTATATGGTCCAATTTGTCGCCATCGAATATTTCTTTCGAGGTTTTATGCTGTTCCGGATGGAGCGCGCAGCTCCGGGCTATGGCGTGTGGGTCATGCTGATTCCCTATGCCCTCGTTCACATTCACAAGCCCTTCCCCGAGGCGGTCGCTTCTATTTTTGCGGGAATTGTTTTGGGTTTTCTTGCCCTTAAAAGTCGCTCAATTTGGCCCGGCGTACTGGTCCACTGTTATGTTGCTCTCTCGACGGATTTGTTTTCACTGATTCGGTCAGGGCGCTTTTCAGTCTTGTTCTGACTGAGCCGGCAGACGAACCGTGCCTTGAGCCCTAACAGGCTTCGGACTCTTGTTCGGCGAACGCTCCACCTTTGCTTCTTGATTTGGCGTCCCCGGCTGAGGCCGGCACATCCGCACGACACTTGAAGTGCTTTGTATTCCACCCTTAAGGTAATGAACAAAGCTGCCGTCGATATAGTGAAGATCCAATCCCAAAGATTTTAATTTCCTTTCAACATCATCATGAAAGGTGGGCAAGATCTGTCGAGGCACAACCAACAAAGGACCTACCGGAATTGAGTTGACGGGATTGGGATTGAGATTCACCGCATGATCATCCCATTGACCATATTTTGCTTTGATGCGTTCCGGAGCAAAAACCAGCGGCAGCGGCACCGTCTTAATTTCGGCACAGTTGGTGCGCTTTTTAACTTCTTCAGTAATGGCCGTCAGGCCCTCGTCGATAATTTGGGCATAGGTCTCATTCGCCTTGAGGAGTTCTTCGCAAAGTTTGCGCGTCTTAGCGGGTGCCGACGCCACTTTATCTTGAGCGATAAGCTCCATGCATGGAGAAAAATCATCGCGTTGAACCACTGGGATTGCATCTTTTCCCTCGGGAATGGGCGGACTGATTTGAAATTCACCACTTCCGGATTTACTTGCTTTAATCAATTCCAGCGCCAACCGAGGCGCGGCGTGGGTAATGGCAAAATCACATTGGTCGGCCGGCTGGGCCCTCACCCTCAATACGCCAAAAATCTCGTTCACCATTCCCGGGTCGCCCCAGGCCGTATTCACCGTCATCAAATCTTGAGCGAGATTAACATCAAGAACCTTTTGCGTCGTCGCCGTCAGGTTGTTCCCCGCAACGATGAGGTTGCCGGGGAAGGGGGCAATATTGCCGCCAAAGTCGCCGTGTCCCGGATAATCTTTGCTCTTCGGCAGCGACTCTTGAGCGACGTAACCCATTTGGCAACTCAGCGCCACCGCTGCCGGAGTGGAATCCTCGTCGCGGCTCACATGAGGCAGATCAAAAATCGTCCCGCGACCTGTGCTGTTGGAAACTGCTACTTCGAAGTAGTCTTGGACCCATAAGGCCTCGTCGGTCGGAACTGGAATAAACCGAACAAAGTCGGCATAGGGCGGCTCAAGAAATTTATTAAACAATCGATAGACTTCCGAATTTTCCAGCCGCGGTACTAAAATCGCGACCTGTGGCCGACTCTCATCTTCGACCAACTTTTCGATGAGTTCCCGCAAAAACTGGACGTGCGATGGCTGAGGCGAATATCCCAGAAAAATCAGTCCCGGAGGAAAGGTCGGCGGCAGCAGGACTAAGCCCTCACTGCCCGGACAAACGGGAACCTTCTCACTGCGCCACTTGGATTGGAAAAAGTAGTTTCGGCATCCAGCAAAAGCTTCGTCATATTCTGAATCGGTCGCAACGTTATTCTTGCCAATAAGACTACAGGCTGACAGCGAAACCGCACAACTAAGAGCTAAAATTGACTTCCGCAAATTGCCTCCACCTCAATCAAAAATTTACAATGTCTTAAGGATCGGATCAACCCTAAGGTGAAGAATTTGGTGCCGCCTCTTGATCGGCAAGAACCACGACGTGGGGATGCTCTTTGAGCAAACGGGTGGCCGGCACATCGATCTTCGCGTCCAGCACCTGTCGCAAGATTTTTCGCTTGCTCGCGCCATTAACCAGCAACAAGACCTTGGCGGTAGACAAAATTGCACTCAGTCCGTAAGTCACACCCCAGCTCCCGCGCGGGATTTTGAGTGTGTCGCAGGTCTCGTTGCACAGAGGCACGCAGGCTTGGTACAAAGCCCAAGGAAGTCCTGGTTCATGAAATCCCAAATGGCCGTTGAGTCCTAAGCCAAGCACCGCGACATCGCCTTGAGTGTATTGGTCACCCGATACAAAGCGGCTTTGATAGTGTGGCAGATGTTCAATAAAAAATTTGGCGAACAAGCCGTGGTGCGGCGAGCTCACCACATCATCGATTTGAATCAAGTGACTTTGGGCTAGGAAGGCGGGTCTGGTTTTCTCCCAATATTCATAAAGTGGAGTTGGCGTTTTTCCCGCTGGCAAATAATACGTGCGGTGTCCGTCCTGGAAGGACTCCACACACCATTGGTGGGCCCGCTCCACCCAACTCGCCATTCCCTTGCAAACAACTAGCTTCATGGTTCAAAATTATGTCCTGCAGAGGACGAGATGAAAAGCAAAAAGTGCAACTTAGTGGTCGTAGCGCATCCGGATGATGAAACTCTCTTTTTTGGTGGTCTCATCCAAATGCACCGCCGCCACCCCTGGGAAGTGGTCTGTGCTACAGATGGTAACGCCGACGGCTTCGGCGCTCAACGCAAGCTCCAATTTGAGCGGGCATGTCGGACTCTCGGGGTAAAGAAAACTCACTGGCTCGGCTTTCCTGATGTTTATGAAAATCGGCTGAACTTGACCGAGCTCTGCTCCCAACTCAAAGAATTCACGCATGCTCAAGATGTATTCACTCACAACAGCTTGGGTGAGTATGGTCATCCCCACCACCAAGATGTGTGTGCCGCGACTCATGAGGCCTTCGCCAAACACCAAAATGTTTTTAGCACCGCCTACAATGCCTACCCAGAAAAGATCTTTCGACTCACCCCGCGCGCGTATCAAAATAAGACGAAGGTGCTCACCAAGATTTATAGCTCCGAGACCCGGCGCTTCACTCACCTGTTGCCGGCGACCTGGACGGAAGGCTTTGTACGCGTTTCTTCGCGCGAGGCCCGGGCCCTTTACGCTTATCTCGCCAGCGGCGCCCCCTTGGCCGCCAAGGACCTGAAGGTATTTCGTTGGTACCTCCCCTACCTCGAAGGAGAAGCCCTCCGCAAAATGCCCCGACCGTTCTGAGTTAGGCGTCTTGTTTAGAGCCAGTTTTCTCAAGAAAAATTCACTTAACGGGCGTCGCTATAATTCCGAATGAATAGAGAGGAAAAACGATTTTTGTATGTCCAAATCAAAACAGTCCACAATACTTGTTGTTGAAGATGATCCCACCTTGCTGGAGTTTCTGGTCGACACCCTCAAAGCCCAGGACTTTCTGGTGTTGGCGGCGGCCAGTGGCAATCAGGCCTGGCAGATGATCCAAACTTCTGCGATTGATCTTCTCGTCACGGACTCGGCGATGCCCGATGGTAACGGCTTTCAACTGATCCGCCAGATCGAGCAGAGTGGCCGAGCCATGCCCGTCTTGGTTCTCTCCGGGTATTTGAGTCTCGATGAAAAGAGCGCAAAAAAGCGGGGAGCGACGGCCTACCTGCGAAAACCCGCTACCCCGAGTGAGCTCGTGAGCGCAGTCAAGTCGCTGATTGGTTCTCACGCCGCTTAATCCTCGTCCCCGAAGCGTTTTTCATTTGAGCTCACTCCTCTGAATCGATACAATCCTCGGCATTTCCATCAGCCTAGGGTGGTCGAATGAAAACGATTGATTGGGATCAGGAACGACAGGATTTTCCCGCCGCCCTTTCGCATACCTACTTGTTAACCGCCGCCGTCGGCCCAATTTCCAGCCCTGTGTACCGCGCTTATGAGCGTCACTACCGTGGCCTGCTGGAAAACGGCGACTATAATTGGCTGGACAATGTCAACATGCTTGACCAAGTTCGAGTGCGGGCGGCGCAGTTTCTGAGTGCTTCAAGTCCACAAGAGGTCGGCTTTAGCAACTCGACCAGTATGGCCATGAACTATTTGGCGACCATGATGGCCCGCCATCTACGGAGCCGGGGAGTTCCCCTCCGCATCCTCTCGTGCCAAGAAGAATTTCCTTCAACGACCGTGCCCTGGCTCTATCAAGGTTTCGAGGTCAGCCAAGTGCCCGCAGCACAATTGATTGCTGAGATTGAGCGCCAACGCCCCACTTTGGTCGTCACCAGTGCCGTTCAGTTTGGGACTGGCTATCGGCAAGATCTTAAGTTGTTGGGCGAGGTTTGTCGGCAAAACCAGGCTCAATTGATTGTGAACGCCACGCAAGCCCTGGGGGCCTTCCCGGTGAGTGTCAAGGAGTGCAATATCACCGCGCTCACGGCAACTTGTCATAAGTGGATGTGCTGTGGGTACGGATTGTGTCTCCTTTACGTTGCAAACGAATTGAGTGCCGCGATGACTCCCGCCTTGGCCGGTTGGCTGAGCGTGAAAGATCCCTTGGCAATGAACAATCGCAGTGTCGAGGTAAAAAATGAAGCCACGGCGGTGGAGATGGGAATTCCTGGTTTTGCGACCATCGGCGCCTTTGGCCAACAACTCCAGACGATTGAGCGCCTTGGTATCGATCGCATCGCCTCACGAATTCTCGATCTTTCCAAATATGCTCATCAAGAGCTCTCGGCCATCTGTCGGGTGGCCAGCACTCGCACGAACTCTCCCAACTTGTCCAGTCCTGACAGTGGAATACTCATGCTTCAGATCAATGATGCTGAGGCGATTGCACAAAAGCTGGGTGAGCAAAACATCTATGTTTCGGTTCGGCAAGGTGGGTTGCGAATTGCGACTCACTATTTTAACAACCACCACGACGTCGATCGTTTGGTCGACGGACTCAAAGGTCTGCTATGACGATCAATATTGATCCCCACTGTGATTCTCTTGTGGCTAAGACTTCGTTGCCCCAGGAGCTCGGGTTCGGCAAATTTTTTGCGCCGCTGATGGTGACCGCGCAATACCGAGACCAAAAATGGCAGAACTTAACTCTCGGGCCATACGCTCCTCTCGCCCTCGATCCGGCCACGATGGTTTTCCATTATGGACAAAGTATTTTCGAAGGTCTAAAGGCCTATCGCAATCGCTCTTCGCTTCATTTGTTTCGGGTCATGGACCATGCTCGACGCTTTAACCTTTCCGCCAAGCGAATGGCCATGCCCGTCTTGCCGGAAGAAATGTTCGCCGAAGGGGCCGTGGCTTTTTGTCGCGCGGTCGCGCCCCTGGTTCCTTCTGATGACGTGTCAAACCTCTACTTGCGACCCTTCATGTTTGCCGATCAAGTGGGACTTGGCGTTCGCCCCTCCGAATCCTACCTCTTTTTGATTATTGGAACTCCCTCTGGAAAATATTTTGCCGACGAAGCGGTCAAGGTGATGATCGAGCGCAGTTATAGCCGGGCTGCTTCCGGTGGAGGCACCGGGGCCGTTAAGACGGGAGGAAACTACGCCGCCAGCCTCTTGAGTGACCGTCGAGCGAAGACCGCCGGCTTCCATCAAACACTTTGGCTCGACTCGTCCACCCGCAAGAATGTCGAAGAGCTCACGGGCATGAATATCTTTTTTGTGCGCAACAATTCGCTGGTAACTCCTCGGTTGAACAATTCAATTCTTCCCGGAGTGACTCGCGATACAATTTTTGTGTTAGCCAAAGAGCTCAATATTCCGGTGGTTGAAGAAGTCGTGCCGATCGACAACATTTTGCGGGACATCAAGGGGCAAACTTGTACCGAGTGCTTTGTCTGCGGAACAGCCGCGGGAATCACTCCCGTCGCTTTGCTGGGGGAACCGGGCCTGCCTCCCTACACCCTCGCCGCAAGCCCTGGTCCAATTACCCAAAAACTTGCCAAAGCTCTGCACGAAACGCAACGAGGACAGCGCCCCTCTCCAGCGGAGTGGATTGTTCGCGCATGAAGCTTCCCGGGCGGGTAAGCATCGCTGTTGCCGTGGGCGCCTCTCTTTACTGGCTCTGGAGTCGCGCAACGCTTTCTCGGGTCGAGGCGCCTCCGCCCCCAACTGCTGCCTCTGCCGAATCCACGCCTGTCGTTGCCGCCAAATCACCGCAGGTTTCGCGCAGCTCAACACCGTCTCCGCTTCCTCCCTCAGCCGCTCCCCGTCCCATTGCCGTCGAGGCCACGCCCGTTGAGTCTTCAGTGCGAACCTGGGCTCAAGCTCAGACTCGCATTCCCTTTCGAATCGACAACAACTGGGCCATCGCCTACGGTGATGTGTTATTAGGAACCGTCACCGCACCAGCCAACGTCACCTCTGGAACTCATGAGCCCGAACGCCCCCGGCTTTGGGAGAGTCCCGTAATTCCCTATGCCATTCATCGCGAACTGACCAATCCTGCCCGAGTTGAGGCGGCAATAAGGTATTTTAACGAAAACACTCCTATTCAGTTTGTGCCCCTGGAAGCGGAAGGCGAAGACGCCATTGTTTTTGTTCCCGATGCTAAAAATTGTGCGTCCTATGTCGGTCGCATCGGGGGACCTCAGCCCATTATGGTAGCTGATCGCTGTGGACGTCAGGAACTCATCCATGAGTTGATGCACGCCTTGGGCTTTGTCCACGAGCACTCACGACTGGACCGCGATCAGTTTATCGAGATCGTCTGGGACAACATTGATTCGCAATACTGGCCACAGTTTGCAATGGTGCCCGAACTGATGGTTCTCGATTACCAAGGGCGGACCTTCGATTTTGATTCTTCCTCGGCAATGCTGTATCCCCCGTCGGCCTTTCCGCGCCAACCGGGTTTGGTTACCGTGCAGGGCAAGGCCGGAACTCGCGTAAGCCCAATAACTTCGGGCCTCAGTGCCAGCGATCGCGAACGACTCAATGTGTGGTATGGCAGAAATTGATCCGCCTCGTGGCACTAGGTCGATTTGGCCATGGCCTTGCGCTTGGCCAGCCACGAATCATAAAAGAGCAAAAGTACTCCAGCGATAATCGCCATATCCGCAATATTAAAAATCCCAGTGCGCAAACTGCCGATTCCCATGTTCATGAAGTCGATAACTGAGCCTTCCTCACGAAAAAATCGATCAAGGAGATTACTGATTCCTCCACCCACTACCAAGGAAATCCCCAACACCACTTCGCGGCTCGGGCTGCCTTTGAGCAAATGATAACTGTAGGCACCAAGAAACAAGAGAACTACCACACCCAACAACCAAAAACGGTGACCGTCGGAGAGCCCCGATCCCAAACTTAAGAAGGCTCCTTTATTCTCAGCATACTGAAGCCGAAAGGTGTCGCCTAGAAAGGACAGCATTTCCCTTCCTCGCAAAAAGTAAATGGCAACCTCCTTGGTAAGTTGATCTAACCCAAGGATCAGCCCTACGACCAAAGCCATAACTTGCCACTTTTTATGAATCATCCCCTGCTGAGGCGAAAAATCCTGTCCCATGAAACCATATTGGCAAGGATTCCCAGACTTGACTAGGCAGAAAGTCGTCATTGAAAATGGTTATTCGTTGGTCTCGAAAACGGCACCCTGCACGGCGGAGTATAGAGATATGAGAAAAGCCCTCTACCTGATTACTTTCACCGTTACTTTCCTGGTGGGCCAGCGCGTCCATGCCGGTCCTTTTGGGTTGGGAGTCGTCATCGGCGCTCCCATCGGCATCGCCGCCAACTACCACTTGGGACGCAACAACTCAATCGATGGCGTTCTCTCCCCGGATTTTGGTGATCACGGGGGTATTTATGTCCACTCCACTTACCTCTGGCACTATCCAGCAATTCTACACATTGATCATCTTCCGTTTGGAGGTTTCTGGGGAATTGGTGCGCGCTTCCGCGTTCAGGACAAAAAAGAAGATGAGGTCCGCTTTGGTCCCCGCCTCTCGGGAGGCATGCTCTACCAAGTAAAATCGGCTCCGGTCGACATTTTTTTGGAAGTCGCAATTGTTGTGGATTTGGTCGAAAAGACTGGCTTAGCTGCTAATCTCGGCCTTGGCGCTAGATACTATTTTTAGCCGAACTCATCAGCAACTCCTGGCACTCTCCCTTGGTCACGTGCTCTTCAATTAATCCTAAGTCAGGAACAGACTCTACGTAGGCCTGCTCTTTAAATGGATCGTTTTGTAGCTCGACGATATGGGCATATTTTTCTTTCCACTTGCCGCCCTTGAGCCGATAGCCGTGCCAGACGATTTCCGGGGCCTGACTGGACAAGCAATGACCAACAAAAACTCGGACCTTTTCTTTGAGTTGGTTGTCCATGGAGTCAAAGTGCGAACCCGGCGGTGAATAGCGCTTCTGATTCGAGCCCGACTGCGCCGAACCCAACCGTGGCCGATAGAGATAGAGTCCTGGTGATTCATCACAGTCTCGACAGGCCAGTCCGACCACCAGCAAGACGGGTTGTCCATCGATGTCACTCATTTCTGAAAGTAACTGGGGCGAAATCAACTTTGTATCCCACGATTGGCCGTTCGCAAAAACCACGGTGCTCCCAGACAACTTAGAGACCTTCCAACCAGAATTCGTCGGCGTCCCGGTGCCCACCTTCGGAGAAGACGAACAACTCCATAGGACCAATGTTGTAACAATCACTCCGATTCGAGAGAGGGTGACCATCATTTCGACTCCCAATTTTGTTTTGTTAAGCTTCGGTTTGTTTGGATTGCGGGGCAAGCGGAACCTGAATTTTTTATAAAAATCTAGCTTAATAGCTTAAAGGCGGGTTCAATGGTGGTAACACCTGTAGAACACCGTACCACTGAGCGCTTGAGAGTTACGCGCAATCCTAAATGGAGGGATCAAAAATGCCCCAACCTTCGCTTGAAAAATTGCCCTTAGAAATGCTTTACCACTGGACCAAAGAAAATCCCGAGGCGGTTTACCTCCGCCAACCGATCAACGGCCAGTACCATGACTTCACTTGGAAAGAAGTCAATCGACAAGCGCGCTTGATCGCCGGCTACTTAAAGTCACTCGACCTTCCGGCCAGCAGCAACGTCGGGATTTTTTCTAAAAACTGTGCCCATTGGATTATTGCCGATCTCGCAATTATGATGGCTGGTCACGTCTCGGTGCCGCTCTATCCCAACCTCACGGCCGAGTCGATTTCGCAAATCATGGTTCACTCCTCAACCAAGGTTTTGTTTGTTGGCAAACTCGACAACTTTCAATCAATGGCCCCGGGAATTCCCGCCTCAACGTTGACCATTGGTTTTCCGTACCCAGGCGCTGAATCCAAAGTTAAGTGGGAGGACATTTTGGCTTCGGCGACTCCCGTGACCGACTCACCCACTCGTCACGAATCCGAGTTGGGCACGATCATTTATACCTCTGGGACTTCGGGCGCGCCCAAAGGAGTCATGCATACCTTTAAAGCCATGACTTCGGTTGGAGCCAACGGCAAGATGATCGCCGACATCACTCCTAAAGACCGTTTCTTTTCCTATTTGCCGCTCGCCCATTGCGCCGAACGTGCTCTGGTCGAATTGTGCAGCCTGTATGGGGGCGGAACAATCTACTTCGCCGAGTCTCTCGACACCTTTGCCGAAAACTTGCGCGCGGCCCGGCCCTCGCTGTTTTTGGGCGTCCCCCGAATTTGGACTAAATTTCAAGCGGGAATTCTCGCAAAAATGCCGGCCCAAAAGTTGGATCGGCTGCTGAAGATTCCCCTTCTTTCATCGATCGTTAAAAAGAAAATCGTCAAGGGCTTGGGCTTAGATCAAGCCAAACTGGTACTCACCGGTGCAGCCCCCACACCCGCCTCATTGATCGAATGGTTTGCTCGACTGGGGATTCATCTTCACGAAGCTTATGGGATGACCGAGAACTTTGCTTATTCACACATGAACCCGCTGGGCCAAATTAAGGTCGGCACCGTCGGCCGAACAAACCCCGAAATGGAAACTACCCTGAGCGAGGAATCTGAAATTTTGGTCAAAGGCCCGACGACCATGGTGGGCTATTTTCGTGAACCGGCAATGACGGCCGAGATGTTTAACGGCGAATACCTCCGCACCGGAGACAAGGGCTCGATCGACGCTGATGGTTATCTCAAGATCACGGGGCGAGTGAAGGACTTGTTCAAAACCTCAAAGGGTAAGTACGTGGCCCCGGCCCCAATTGAACTGCGAATTGCCAAGTCGGAGTTGGTTGAGCAGGTGTGCGTCGTCGGTTCAGGACTCCCGCAACCGCTGGCGATCATCGTTCTTAACCAGAACGCGCGGCAGACTGACGTAAAGCAAATCGTCGATCACTTCACTCAGCTCTTAGAGGAAACTAACTCTCAGCTCGATAGCCATGAACAATTACGAAAAATTGTGGTTATTGACGATGAGTGGACCGTCGAAAATAGCTTCCTCACTCCCTCTCTCAAACTCAAGCGAGCCAAGGTCGAGGACAAATACAGCCAAAACTATGAGCCGTGGTTTAATCAAACGGGACGGGTCATTCGCCAATAAGGGGCAGCGCGACTTGTCTGCGTTAGGAGATTCGTCCGGCCATGAGCTCCGCGAGTGGCCGGGTGGGAACGAATCGCTCCAGTACAATCTTGATCAGGGCCGTGATCGGCACGGCCAAAAACATTCCGGCCACTCCCCAAATGAGCCCCCAAAACATCAAAAAAATGAGAATCGTCACCGGATGCAAATCCATGCTTTCGCCAAGAAACCGGGGTTCCAGCACATTGCCAAACAAGGTTTGAACCGCCAAGCTGAAGGCCAAAACTCCGACGAGACGACCACCCACTCCGTACTCCAATAATATCAGTGGTACCGGCAAGAGCGTGGAGATAATGCCGCCAACGTTCGGAATAAAGTTGAGAAAAAAAGTGAGCAGACCGATGAGGACAGCCAGCTCCACCTCAAACAACAGCAAGATCACGGTAACACCCAGTCCGGTGGCAACCGAAAGCAAAAATTTGACCAACAGGTAACTTGAGATCTTGCTCAAAACTTCATCCAAAACCGGATGAGGTTTGTGGTCCGCTTGCTCACCGACGATCAAGAAGAAAACAAAAATCAAAACCAAAAAAATATTTCCTAATATAACCGTTAACCCTCCCGTCACCTTCTGGAACAC
>JADZEO010000052.1 GCA_020850475.1 Bdellovibrionales bacterium
CAAGTGCAAGTTTGAGGCAAAAAGGGCAACTGCAACTTTGAGAACCAAGCGGGACAGCTGCAAGTTTGAGAACGCAGCAGGATAGCTGCAACTTTGACGCTCAAGCCAGACAACTTCAAGTTTGGGGCTCAAGCAGGACAACTGCAACTTTGAGAACCAAGCCGGCCAACTGCAAGTTTGCGGGGTCAGTTCGCCCCACCCTTTAACTTCGGCCCAGCTGGAATGCCTCGCACGCGCCCAAAACTAAAATTGAAACGAAGTGCCCACGAGGAAGGAAAAAATCTGCACGCTCTTGGGGATCTTGGCGATTTGCTGGCCGATGAGTTGGGTGCTGCTGCCTTTGCCGCCGGAATAATATCCGCCGAGGGTGACGGTGGATCGATTGGTCGTAAAGAGCGCGAAGTTGGTTGAAAAACCCCACATATCCAAATGATCACCTTGGCGCACCGTCGTGAGATCATCGATCTCTTGGTGAGACGACAAATTACTGTAAAGCCCCATGCGCCAAGCGGCCCAGGGCCGGATAAAATACTCACCGCCAATCGCCAAATTCCAAGTCGGCACGTGACGAATGCGCTCAAAGGTCTGGGGATCTTTAAAGTCATCATAGACTTCGGGTCCGTGGTAGGTGGCTTCCGCCGCAACTCCCCACTTGCGAGGTTGTTGATAGGCGACCGACAGATTCGTTCGCGTCGGTATCCGGGTTTGGGCGGGGATGTGCAGCTTGTTGATCGTCGGGATTGAGCCTCCGCCCGTGTCGATGGTGGTGCGCAAAAATGAACCTTGCCCGCTGATGGGCAAAGACGGCAGGCGGGTGCTCAAACCAAGACTCCAATTGCGGTTAAGTTCTCGGTAGTAGCCTAAGATGTAAATTAAAGAGTTGTGCGAGAAGAGTTTTTCTTCGTTGGTGACTTGGGTGATCCCCCCGGAGTTGAGTTGGTCAGTGACGGACCGAGAGTAGGTGCGCGAGGTGTAGTACATGGTGAGTCCCACGGCATCTTGCTCGGTCAAGTTCAGTGCGAGCGAACCTCCCACCCACAAGGACTGATCTTGCAGATTCATGTAGGAAATCACTTCGGGGCTGGTCTTGATTTCTCCGGCGTAAGATTCAAAATCTGGAAATACAATCGATAGCCCCACGGCAAAATTGCCAAACGAATACACCGTGCCGCTGGAGGCGGGGATAGGGATGATCGAACCTCGGTTTACGCGCAAGGCGGCCGCTTCGAGTTGGTCGAGATCTCCATATTGGGTGTCATACTTGTGGTACACGTTGACCGCGGCACTCAAAGTGGCCCCATCCATGCGGGCGATGGTCGCTGGATTATAATAAGCGCAGGCGGCCGGATCTCCGCTGAGAGCAGAGTAGGCGCCCCCCATTCCTGCGGCTCGTTCACCAATCAAGATGGAGCTATAGTTGGAAAAAGCCGCCGTCGCCGTGGCCGTCGAAAAAAGAGCGAGAAAAGCACAAAGGTGTTTTGTCATCAACCAGGAGGTAGTATATCGTGAGGTCATGAGCCAATTCAATCTGGTGGAAGTAGGGGCTAAAGTCGCGGTTTTTTTTGTTCCCTTCCTGTTTGCGCTTTGTTTTCACGAGTTCGCCCACGGCTGGGTGGCGCGACTCAAAGGTGATAACACGGCTGAGGTCATGGGGCGGCTCACTCTCAATCCCTTTGCTCATCTTGACTGGTTTGGGACGGTGATCCTCCCCATAATGGCGATCGCCTTTTCCTGGCCCCTCTTCGGTTGGGCCAAACCGGTCCCGGTGAATTCTCGTAATCTGGCTCACCCGAAGAAAGACATGTTTTGGATTGCGCTCGCCGGACCTCTGTCGAACATGCTCTTGGCTTTTTTGGGCGCCATCGGACTGGGATTGGCTCATCCGCTGCTGCCAGAGTCACTTCAGGACTCGGTTTCAAATATGTTGGTGGGATTTATTTGGATCAATCTGCTCCTGGCAATCTTCAATTTGATTCCGTTTCACCCCTTGGATGGGGGTAAAGTGTTGGCGCGGTTTCTTCCCGATTCAGTTAATCAAATGTTGGAGGAGCACCAAAACACCCTCAATATGATTTTGATGGCTCTTTTTCTGATCGGTGGGTTCAGTTACCTTGCCAAACCAGTAGGCATCTTAAAGGACCTCTTGCTCGCCATGGCCCAAATGGTGGCGAATTGGGTCTCCTGATCCGCCAACTTAACGCATGCCGCTAAAGTCGAATGTTGAAACTTTTCCGCGCCCTTGATTCAATGGCTGCCAAATGGTGTCATATGACTTTAGTCAAGGCATCAATCGCCAACTATGAGGAGCTGAGCTGGGTTTTTTGAGGATCCGGCATGGGGTTTAATTTTGAGTCTAGTTGTACAGCTTGAGCGTTTTGAAGGCCCCTTGGGCTTATTGCTTCATCTGATCCGGCGTGAAGAAATGGATATCTTTGATATCAACATTCACGAGATCACTTCTCAGTATCTCGAGTTCATTAAATCCATCAAGAATTTGGATCTGGAGAATGCCGGCGAGTTCGTCGCGATGGCAGCGACCCTGATTCAGATCAAGTCCAAAATGTTGCTTCCTCAGTACAACGAAGAAGGCGAACCGATTGAACAAGAAGATCCGCGTAAGGAATTGGTGGCCAAGCTTCTTGAGTATCAAAAATACCAAGATGCAGCTCAGCGCTTGTACGGTCGTCCGCTCGTGGGACGGGATGTGTATTTGCGTGGCGAACGCTTAAATCTTAACTCTGAAGAAGAGGGCGAAATCATTCTTGAAGACAATCCCTTGTTCTCATTGATTTCCTCCTATCGCGGCGTCTTGCGGGCCATGAAAAGTGGCGTTCATCGAGTGGCCGAAGCTCTTCAGTCGATTTCTGAGCGAATTTTGGAAATCAAAGACCGCTTGGTCGTGGGCCGTCTCCTGGGATTTTTCGAATTAATCGATCGCGAGGTCGAAGGGGAGCGGCGAAGTAACCAAATTCTGGTGACCTTCATCTCCTTGCTTGAGCTTGCGAAGATGGGATTTATATCGGTATTTCAAGCTGAGGATCGGGCTGAGATTCGAGTCGAAGCCAAGCGTGCAGTTGATCGCGACGTGATCGCCCGAGTTGAAGACTATGATAATGCTCACGCCGGAGACGTGGCGCAAACCATCTTGTCGGAGGCCCAGGCCGAACATGAGGTGGCGGTGGAGGACTTAGACCAAGCCGCTGAATTGGTGATGAGCGATGCTCCCTTAGCTGAGCAATTGCCGCTCGAGTTTGAAGAGGCTGCGACGGACGATGATATTTTAGCCGAAGAATTGAAACTGGAAGCTGAAGATCGGGAAAGAGGGGGCTGGAGTGAGGCGAATCTGACTCTACCTCCCCTTGAGAATTCTGAACCGACACAGGATGGTGAGTTGTGAGTGAAATGGACCAGGAAGAGCCAATGATGAACGACGACATCGAGCAAACCGACGAACAAGACGATGGCACAGATGTCGCCCAAGAGTGGGCGGACTTTGAAGCCCAAGCAGCGCAAGAGTCTATCAGCGATGAAGCTGAGGGCGAGATCCTCGACGCGCGCGAGGAAGACTCGGCGTTGTCGGACGAGGCTTTATTTTCGGCTGAAGGTACCGAGCTCGAAGGATTTGAGTCGGCGGAAGTCGAAGATGCCGAGTTCATTGAAGACGATCGGGTGCTGTCGATTGTTGAGAGTTTATTGTTTTCCTCCGATCGGCCCATGTCGGTGGCTTTTATGAAGCAAGCCTTTAAGGGCACGAACATCAAGGCCAAACAGATTCGCCGGGCGCTTGATTTGCTGGCGGTGGAATATGCCAGCGTCAACCGCGGTGTCACGTTAGAGGAAATCAACGGCGGTTTTCAGCTCCGGACCAAAGTTGACAATATGAGCTACTTGCGCCGACTCGCGAAGTCGCGGCCCTTTAAACTTTCTGGCCCCGCCCTTGAGGTGATGGCGATTGTGGCTTACAAGCAGCCACTTCCGAAGGCCGAGATCGATAGCATTCGCGGCGTGGAATCCGGCCACTTGCTACGCGGTTTGATGGAGAAGGGCTTGGTGAATTTTGCCGGTAAGAGTGATTTACCAGGTAAACCGATGCTCTATGCGACCACGCGTAAATTCCTCGAGATATTTGGTTTGCGCAATATTCGCGAACTCCCTTCTCTGTCCGAAATCGACGAGCTGATTCCTGAAGGCATTGGCGAAGAAGTGGTGCAAAAAGAAGTTCTTGGGGATCTGACTGAGGGCATGTCGATGCAGGCGGGAATCAGCTACTCCGAAGGCGAAGAGGAGTTGCTCAAGATTTCCTCGGAGCTAGAAACGATTGCGACTTCTTCGGAGTTTTTTGAAGATGAAAAACGTCGCCAACGCGAGAAGCGTGATCGCGAGAGGGCTGAAGACATTCGTGATGCGGTCACCATGGGCGAGACGGTCGATCCTAAAGATCTCAAATGGCTCGGTCGTTACGAAAAGGCCTTGGCCGGCGAAGCTGTGGGTGACGACGAAGCCGCAATCGCCAGCGAAACCTCGGCCCAGGCAGAGGAGCCCGCGGCGGCTGAAATGTCAGTAGTGACTGCGGCGAACTTGCCGCCTGAGCCGGAAGCCGCGCCGAGCTGACCCGTCGCTTGATTTCAAATGAGCTCAAACTTTTTCGCTCGTGACTTTTTGTGAAGCCAAAAGTGCCGTGATGGCTTCGGCCACTTTGATGCCGTCACAAGCGGCACTGGTGATGCCACCGGCGTAGCCGGCGCCCTCGCCACACGGATAGAGTCCTGAGTGGCTGACCGACTCCAAAGACTCTTCATGACGAATCACCCGCACCGGACACGAGGTGCGGGTTTCAACTCCATAGAACTGAGCTTGCGGCGAAACAAAACCCTTAAACGAGCGCTCAAATTTTTCAAGTCCCCAACACAAAGGTGCGTACAGTGAACCCGGCAAAATCTCATCGAGCCGCAAGGCCTTCATCCCACTGGGGCTCGAGCCGGGAAGCGCCTCCCCCGCTCGCCGCGCGAGAAAGTCCGTCACACTTTGGACGGGGAGTTCTTTGCTGCCCCCTGCTTGTTGCACCGCCTGAAAGGCCCGCGACTCGATTTCACGGCGCCACTGGAGGCCGCCAAAGATGTTAGTGGCACCAAAGCTTTGGTCATGGTCCACCGTGACCACAATGGCCGCGTTGGCATACGGGGAGTTGCGGCTGTAATTACTCATGCCGTTACTGACCAGGCCGTCAGCCTCAGTGCCCGCCGATAAAACATAACCGCCGGGACACATACAAAAACTATAAACCCCGATTTGCGTGTCGTTGTTATGGGCCGTCAGCCGGTAGTTGGCCGCACCCAGCTTGGGGTGCTCAGCAAACTGCCGATACTGCACTTGATTGATTAAGTGTTGGGGATGTTCAATTCGCAAACCTACGGCAAACGATTTTCCTTCCATCGCCACGCCCAGCTCTGCCAGGTGATGAAAGACATCTTCGGCACTATGGCCAGTGGCAAGAACAACCGCAGCCCCTCGCACCGGCAGTCCGTGCTCGGTCTTGACGCCCGTGACCCGTGAGCCCTCGGTCAAAAGCTCGGTGACTCGCGTGTCAAAATGAATCTTGCCGCCGAGACTGAGCAATCGTTTACGCATCTCTGGAATCAGGCGCCGAATGCGATCAGACCCGACATGGGGATTACTTTGGTAAACAATTTCTGCGGGTGCGCCAAAGTCGACCAAGCGGCGCATGACATAGGGAATGTAAGGCGATTTGATTCGCGTAATGAGTTTGCCGTCGGAGTAAAGGCCTGCGCCCCCCTCGCCAAAGCACACGTTGTTGCGGGTATCGAGCTGTCCATAGCGCCAAAACCGGTTGATCGCCTTCAGTCGCGTGACACAGTCAGAGCCTCGCTCAAAGATCTCGCAAGCAATTCCACGCTCCAGTAAGCGTAAGCCCGCGAACAAACCAGCTGGACCGCTCCCAATAATTAAAACCGGCGTTCCGCGATAGGGGATCGGCGAGAGGGCAAAAGTTTCTGGCGGAGGAGGATTTTCGCCGGGACCATAGACTTCCACCGAGTAAACCAAATGGGGCGAGTGTCGCCTGCGGGCATCGACGGACTGGCGCAATATGTGATAGCTGCTGAAGTTGGGGACCAACCACGCGAGCTTCTCTTCGAGATCCTCGTCCAAGCCGAGTTTGATGTCGTGAAAGATACGGCTCATACCAGTAAACTAGCACAGAGGTGAAAAGTCGGCATTTGAATTGTGCGTTTGGTATTGACTGGACCGCAGGCTCAGCACAATGTGGTTGATCATGGGACTCAAAGAAACATTAATCGGCTATTTGCTCTACGCTTTGCCTAAGAATCTTGTGAGTTATTGGCTTGGTAAGCTGATGGCCGTTCGGTTGCCCGGAGCATTGGGAAAATGGTCCGTGGCCTGGTTCGCGCGGCGCTACAATATCAATCTCAATGAGGCCGAGCGGCCGCGGGAGTCTTACCTCTGCATCAACGAGCTGTTCACTCGTAAACTGCGGGCCGGGGTGAGACCTCTGGGCACGGGAGCGGCCGTTCATCCCGCCGATTCCGAGCTCACGCAACGCGGACTGATCAAGGAAGGCTTATTGGTTCAAGTAAAAAATTGGCACTACTCCGCCCGTGAACTACTGGCTGACCCCGAGGTGGCCCATTGGGAAGGGGGCCACTACCTGACCTATTATTTATGTCCCACCGACTATCATCGGGTGCATGCGCCGGTCACCGGTCGAGTGGTTCGAGTGACCCACGTGCCAGGGGCCTTGTGGCCAGTCAATCTTTGGAGCGTGAACAGTATTCCGCGGTTGTTTGCCCGAAACGAACGGGTGATTTTCTATATCGAAACCACCCAGGGCGTGGTGGCGGCAGTGATGGTTGGGGCCACCAACGTGGGGAAGATGACTTTGTCCTTTGCCCCCCACTGGACGACGAATCAACTCGACACCCGGCAAGTGCGAAGACTGGAATTGACGCCACCCTGGCCCGTGCAAAAAGGCGATGAGCTCGGCGTCTTCAACATGGGAAGTACGGTGGTGATGCTTTATCCGCCGGGGTTTTTGAAGGCCATTCCGGCCCTTGAGCAAGGCGCCATTCCCGTTAAAATGGGGCAGAATTTAGTTCCATAGTGTCTGATGAAAGGTTGGGAGCGGGACCGAGTGGTGGGGGGCGCGTGAGTTATTCCTCGCCGTCGTTACCAATGGCTTCGACCGGGCATCCGTCCATGGCGTCCTGGCAGTTTTTGAGCTCGTCTTCCGAGCCCGGTTGCTTGGTGACAAAGGCGTGCCCGTCATCTTGATCAATCTTAAAATGGTCGGGAGCCGTTAAGGCGCAAGCATCACAGGCGATGCACTCGCGGTCCACATAAAACTTGCCCGGGGCGTTCTCGTCATATCGTTTGGTTTTGTCGGCCACTTCACACATTCCTTTTTGAGAACCGGGGGAAAAATAGCTTATTTGAGCCGACCTGGCAACAGAACTCCCCCGAAAGGTCTTCAAAATCGCGTACTTCTCCGGGATTGTTTGTTCATCTTCGGAATGAAATGTGGTACCAAGAAGCCCTCTTAACCCCCCATTGCAGAGAGGCTTGCGGTTCGCCCATGAGTTCAGGATCCCTTTCCGAAGAAGTCAAACGTCGGCGAACCTTTGCGATTATCTCTCACCCCGACGCCGGCAAGACCACCATCACCGAAAAAATCCTCTACGAGGCGGGGGTCATTCGCGAGGCGGGCGAGGTCAAGGGCAAGGCCGGTACCAAAGCCGCAACTTCGGATTGGATGACCTTGGAACAGCAACGGGGGGTCTCGATCACCTCGAGTGCGTTGCAACTCAATTATGCGGGACTGCGGATTAATCTTTTGGATACGCCCGGCCACAAGGACTTTGGCGAAGACACTTATCGCACTTTGATCGCCGCTGACTCGGCGGCCATGCTGATTGATGCGGCCAAAGGGGTTGAGACCCAAACCCGCAAACTTTACGAAGTTTGTCGTCTGCGCAAGATTCCGATTTTCACTTTTGCCAACAAAATGGATCGCGAGGGAAAAGAGCCGCTCGAGTTGATTGATGACGTCGAAAACACCCTCGGCATTCGCTGTTATCCAATGACCTGGCCGATCGGCATGGGCGACCGCTTTCGGGGGTTGTTTCATCGCCAGTTGAATCGCGTTTATTTGTTCACTCGAGGAGTGGAAGAACCCACCATCAAGGAAGTCACCGGCTGGGAGGACCCGCAGATCAGTGACTGGATTGAACCAGAGCTTGTTGCCAAGTTTCATGAGGACATGGAACTTTTGGAAGGAGCTCTGGGCCCTTTTGATACGGCAGAGTTCTTGGCCGGCGAAGTCAGTCCCATGACTTTTGGCAGTGCCAAGTTTTGTTGGGGTGTTGATCTATTTTTAGATTTGTTTTCCCAGTATGCCCCCGCGCCCTGCCCCCGAAGAGTGTCCACAGGCCAAGTAGACCCCTTGGACGCCAAGTTTTCGGGTTTTGTTTTTAAAATTCAAGCCAACATGGATAAGAAACATCGAGACCGCATCGCCTTTATTCGAGTTTGTTCCGGCAAGTTCGTGCGGGGAATGAAGGTGCATCATGTGCGCTTGGATCGCGAGTTGAGACTCACTTACGCCAGCCAATTCCAGGCTCGCGAGCGCGAGACGATCGACGAAGCCTTTGCGGGCGACATCGTGGGGATTGTCGACACCGGCTATTTTCAAATCGGTGACACCATCACCGAGGGCAAAATCTTTGAATTCGACAAAATCCCGCGATTCTCGCCGGAAATTTTCGGACGACTTTCGGTGAAAGATCCGTTGAAGCGCAAGCAACTGCAAAAGGGAGTTCAGCAGCTTTCGGAAGAGGGAATGATTCAAAGGTTTCTTGATCCGGTCGTGGGTCTTCAAGACCCTATTCTCGGAGTGGTCGGGGAGCTGCAGCTCGATGTTTTGATGTTCCGTCTCAATGACGAATACGCCTTGGATGTTCGACTTGAGCGTCTTCCCTACACCGTGGCCCGCTGGCCCCGCCTGGAGGGTGAACCGCTCAAAGATCTCAAAGGTGGCGCGCGCATTTTTTACGACGACCGCGAAGAGCCGGTTCTACTCCTTGAAAAGGAATGGGATCTGCGTTGGCTGGAGCGAGAAAATCCCGGAGTGTCATTTCATATTTCCGGCCGGGTGTGATTGCCGGGCAGTGCACGTTCCGTGAACCGTGGGGAGTGTGAGATCGACGTCGCTTGATCTTTGACCTCGGTAAGCTGCCTCAATTTGAGAATCACGCAATTTGCGACAAATTGCCTGACCTGTTAGCACCGCGAGGTTGTTCGACACTTTCACCAAACATTGAGACGCATCATCGACTTTGCACTGGTCTTCGGTTTGCATTTAGATGAGGTATTTGATGACGTTAGACGACGTAAGTTTTTGGGATTGGGTGTTGAGCAGACAACAGAAGGGTTCGGTGCGTATTGAGCAACAAAGTGGTGAAACCCGAAGATCAAGCATTTGAAGTCGAACCCGAAATTTCCGACGGTGAGAATACCATCACTCAGGTTTCGTTGCGGGATCTCTTGGTCGATGAAGACAAGACCGGAGAGCTGCCGCCGATCCCACCCAAACAAGGTCAAACTGCACCTAAACCACCGCGTCCGGCGTTGAATCTCGCCGCCTTACAGAAAGCGATGACGGTCTGTCGTCGCTCCGTCAATCGTGTTCCGGTTGTGGGGCCGATCATGATCGTCGATGAAGAAGGCACGATGATTTGCAAGGGCACTGGGCACAATATCAGTCCGAAGGGAATGGGAGCTCAAGTTCATCATCGCAAACAACGGATCGAAGTGGGACAGAAGGTTTTTTTGGAGATCTTTGGCAATTGCCGCCTCAAACCCTTTCGAGCGGAAGCGGAAGTCGTGAACCTCTACTCGCGCTACAAAGGGGGCCGCCTGGCCTACTGGGGAGTCGGCCTGAGGTGGACCAACCTCAGTTCCCTGGTGATCAAACTTCTCGAAGATTATACCCGCAGTGCGGGGACCAGCCTGGGTGGTTTTGACACCCGCGAACGCATTTAACTTTTGGGCCCAGCCAAAATCACTGAGTCACCCTTTGAGCCGAACTATTCGCTGCAATGAGTCAGCTCGCAGGAGCTTCAACGCCATTTGACTTGCTACCCGTTTTACCTTGTTGCGACACTTAATGTCCTATGGAAAAGCAACAAGCTATCACTCATGTTATTTTAACTTCGCATCCCAACCAGAAATTTAAGCAAGTGCTCCCTATTCACTGGGGGGTTGAAAATCCCTTGGAGCGCGGTCCGGTGGTGGCAACTCTCACGAACCCTCATTTGCGGAATGCGATTGGGACCCACAGCGGTAGCTATTCGGTGTATCGGGCGCTGGCCACTGCCGCTGGGCATTTGCCCCGAGATTTTCGCCCTGACCTCACCAATACTTCGCCACCGGTGGCCTTGGGGCCTTATCCGAGTTGGTGGAAGAACGACGCCATCGTGTCGATCGATCCTTGGGGCGCGGTGGTGTCTGAAGTGTTTCAGCAACATTTGCGCGACGGCCTTGATATTCGCCCGACTATTGCGATTACCAAAGCCCACATCTACCTCCCGGAACTCAAAGAAGCCATTGAAGAAGGTCGGATTGAAGTCGACGGCGAGGTGGTGGGTGAAAACTACGATGTCAGTGTGACCAAGGCGGCAGTTGAGCCGGTGTGGTACTTGCCCGGCGTGGCCAAGCGCTATGGCATTAGTGAAGGCGATTTACGCAAAGGTTTATTCCAAGACACCGGTGGGATGTTCCCCGAGTTAATTACGCGTGAAGATCTCAAAGTGTTTTTACCTCCGATTGGTGGAACGACGATTTACTTTTTTGGTGATCCACAAAAAGTGGCTGATCCCAAGTATGAGCTCACTGTTCGAGTTCATGACGAGTGCAATGGATCGGACGTGTTTGGTTCAGATATCTGCACTTGTCGACCTTATTTGGTTCATGGGGTGGAAGAAGCCATTCGCACGGCGCAAAAAGGCGGCAATGGCTTGATTGTTTACTTTCGTAAAGAAGGCCGGGCCTTGGGTGAGGTGACTAAGTTTTTGGTCTATAACGCCCGCAAGCGCCAGGTCGGGGGAGATTCTGCCGCCACTTATTTTTATCGCACCGAGTGTGTGGCGGGGGTTCAGGACATGCGCTTTCAGGAATTGATGCCCGACGTGCTTCACTGGCTCGGGATTCAGCGAATCGATAATTTCATCTCGATGAGTGACATGAAATTTGAAGCCATCCGCGACAGTGGCATTCAAGTGGTCAATCGAGTGCCGATTCCCGAAGATCGCATTCCCCAAGACGCGAAGGTCGAGATGGAAGCCAAAAAAGCGGCGGGCTACTTTGCACCCGAAGGGCACCTGAAGGGCGAGAATCTTGAGAAAGTGAAGGGACGCGGTCTCGATGAGTGATTTGGCCCTTCCTTTTTCGGCAGCTGGGCTTGAACAGGTGCTGTCTCCCCAACGAATTCGCGTGCAAGCGGCGAAGCTTTACGACTTTTGCAAGTCCGGCGAGGGACACTTTGCCGTTCACGACGAAAAGTTACCGGAAGTCGTCGACTACGTTCAGAGTATCATTCAACAACGTCACCCGGATGGAAAAATCCCGTACCACTCTCGCCAAGGGCATTTTCAAGTCGGGGGTGTGGATCGGTTGGCTCGGCTCAACGCGGCCCTTAAGGGTCTTGATCGCTTAGAAAAAGTTCGCTCGAAGTTAGACTTAATGTTCGCCTCAGTTCTGCTGGATGCCGGGGCGGGAGCCCAGTGGCAGTTCTTAGAGGCTGAGACTGGGCGGTTGGTTTCGCGCTCCGAGGGACTCGCCGTCGCTTCCCTCGATATGTTCTTAAAGGGTGCTTTTTCCAGTGAGCCGCAGACCAAGTGGCAAGCCGATGGCGGAGGGCTTTTACATTTAACCAAAGAGCGGATCTCCGAGGGCTTTCAGGTTTCCGTTGGCAATCCACTCGTTGGTCTGGCCGGCCGCTTGAACTTGATGCATGCCCTTGGCCATGTCGTCGAAGAAAATAAAGAAGTCTTTGGGGGATTTTATGCCCGTCCAGGACACCTGCTTGATCATTTGATGAAACGCTTCCCCAATAAACAGCTGCCCGCGGACGAGTTGCTTAAGACTTTACTCAAAGCTCTCAGTCCTATTTGGCCCGATCGAGTGAGTCTCGGCACGGTGAACCTGGGCGACGTTTGGCATCACCCGTGTCTCGGTGAAGCGGATTCGTGGGAGAGTTTGCAACCACTGCACAAGCTCACCCAGTGGCTGACCTATTCGCTTCTGGAACCGCTCGAAGAGGCAGGCTTTCAGATTGTGCGACTGAACGAGTTGACCGGGCTCTCCGAGTACCGCAACGGGGGTCTGTTGTTGGACACGGGTCTTATCAGTTTGCGCAATCGTGAGTGGCTTGAAGAAACTCACCGCGCCAGTAGCCCGCTAGTCGTCGAGTGGCGGGCTTTGACCGTTTTTTATTTAGACCGTATCCATCAGGGTTTGTGTCAACTTCAGGGCCAGACACCCGAGCAATTTCCGCTGGTGCGGGCGTTAGAAGGTGGGACCTGGTGGGCGGGACGCAAACTCGCAAGCGACCGACGTCCGGGTGGAGTCCCACCGATTAAAGTCTCCAGCGATGGAACGGTATTTTAGGAGTGGAAATGGAACAGCAGCATCAACAGCAGTCGCAAGGTAAAGAATTTTGTCAAATTTTGCGCCATCCAGTTTTGCAGCACAAATTGTGTCAGCTGCGGGATAAGCGCACCAGTCCGTGGATGTTTCGTAATCTCATGGAAGAAGTCAGCCAACTGATGGCGTTCGAGGTCACTCGCAAGCTCAATTTAAAGAGTGTCGATGTCGAGACTCCCATGCGGGCCACCAAGGGCTACAAGATCGGCGACCGCGTGGTTCTGGTGTCGATCATGAGAGCGGGCAACGGGATGTTGGCTGGCATGCAGAAGTTCTTGTCCTTTGCGGCGGTCGGTCATATTGGTATTTATCGAGATAAGTTTATCAAAAGTACGGTTGAGTATTACTTGCGGTTGCCTAAGGACATTGAGGGCTCGCGGGTGATTCTAATGGACCCAATGTTAGCCACCGGCGATACCGCCGTCGCGTCGCTTGCGCGCATCAAAGAATTTCAAGTGGCCGATATTCAGTTTGTGACCCTCATTGCTTCACGGCCGGGCTTAGAAAAAGTTTACGCCCACCATCCTGATGTCCAAGTTTTTACCTTGAGCATTGAGCCTGAGATGGATGAAAACGGCTTTATTTTGCCTGGCATTGGTGATGCCGGCGATCGGCTGTATGGCACCGGAGACTTCATTTGAAGGGCCCCAAGGCCGGGTCCTTTGTCATTGGCATCAGTGGCGGCAGTGGTTCAGGTAAGACCACTCTGGCGCGAGAGTTAGTAAATCAATTAGGTCCTCGCGCTGCGATTCTCTATCAAGACTGGTACTATCGCGATCAAAGTCATCGTTTTGATCGCGATGGTGGCAGTGTCAACTTTGATCATCCCGATGCCCTCGAGTTTGAATTGTTGGCTCAGCACCTAGCCGAGTTGCGATCCGGCCGCAGTGTTAAGACCCCTCAGTATGATTTTGTCACTCACCAGCGGCGGGCCGAACCATTGCCATTTACTTGCCGTGAGGTGGTGGTCGTGGATGGAATATTGATTTTGCACGCGGAATTGGTGAGGCCTCATTTGGATCTCGCGATTTTTGTTAAGACGCCTGAGGAGTTGCGTTTTTCACGCCGGTTGGAGCGCGACGTGGCCGAGCGCGGACGCACTCCCGAGGGAGTGAAGGCGCAATTTCAGAATCAGGTAAAGCCCATGCACGATCAATTCGTGGAGCCCTCTCAAACCCATGCCGATCATGTGGTTGAGGGGACGGGATCTTTTTCGTCGATCATTCAGCAGATTCTTCGAAACCTTCCTTGAGGCTGGTCGCAAAAACCTGTGATTTTTTGTTGAATTGCTGATCAAGTTCCTCGACGTCTTGCTGGATCAGGGAGTGATCCGTGCGAATTTGCTCCACTTGTTCCCAGGCCGGTTCAAAACTTCGAATGAACTGGCGATCGCGGTTTTGTTTGGCAAAATCGTCTCGCATTTGTTCGATGCGGCGGATCTTTAGTTGCAATTGACTGCGCAACTCACTCATTTCTTCGATGAGCAAAAATAAAGCCCGCTCGCGAGCCGGTTGTTGGGCTCCCAAGCGACTGCGGAATTCTTTGTATTTTAGTTCTTTGGCGTCTAGGTCTTTAGCAATTTTTTGGTCGACCGTTTGAATCTGCGTGATGGTGCTATTCAATTTCAGCACCAGATCCGTCGGCTTGATTTGGGCAAAGAGCTTATGGTCGGACATGGATCGCGAAAGTTGGTTGGACTGGTCGGTGTACTTTTGCAGAGTGGAGTTGAAGGTCTGAGTGGTATCGGCAAAAGTGTCGCGCACCAATTTGGTCGAGGGCCACCGCGAGTCGGACTCGGAGATTTGCGTGGCTTTGCCGACGGCTTGCTGAAACTCAGTTTGCAGGGCATGCAACTTGGTTTGATGCTGGCGGAGCTCCGACAGAAAATTGCCCATGGCCGCCAAATTTTGCGTGCCGACGGCCAGGACTTGCTCTTTTCCGGCTGGTGGTTTTTTTTGAACTTCCTGCCAAATCTGGTTTTTGCCTTCATAGTCAGTTTGAGTTTTAGTGACCTGAGCGTCGACTTGGCTGAGCGCTTGGGACATCGTGGAATTGATGCCCTCGACTTCCACCACTGAGACCACGGCACAAGAGACCAGCCCAGCCAGACCTAGAGTGAGTGTGCCTAACAAACCGAGACGTCGCATCAGGTGACCTCCAAATTATGCAATACTGCTTGCACGGCCTTGGGGGAGAGTCGCACATTCATGACTAACCAAATGACCTCTCCTCGATAGGCAAAAAGCGCGTGCTCGAGCATGGAGTTAAAAAAGTAGACACGCCCCGGATACAGGGCCTGCTGACGGCCTTCGAGTAAAAAACAATACTGAGCCGGGTCACCGGCGACGACCGAAAACAAGCGAAAGCAATTCGGCGGGAAAATATAACTGTCGCGATGCGGAGGAAAGTAACCTCCGGATTCAAACTTAAGATAATGACAGCGTCCCAGTTCACCGGCAAAGGCTTCAAAAAGTGGGGCCAGCGTAGGGGATTGGGTCAGGGCCGGTGTGGGGCAATTAAAATCGAGCTCTGAATAATTGGTATTATTGAGTTGATTGAATTCCTTGATCGAATCCAAATCGGGGATTCCCGAGAGCCCCCCATCGAGACTGGTCAGACTTAAACCCCAACGCTTGTAGCCCGGCTTGCGGGGGTTATAGGGGTGCCAATGTTTTGAGTGAGCATCGATTTCTCCCCGAAGATTGGCTAAATTAAGACGAATACTTAACGGATAAAGCTGGCCGAGTTGGCAAAGAACATTGTGAAGATACATCGGCTCGTCGGGCAGTACATGCGTTTGCATCACGCTACTTTCCTTCCGTGGGTTGCGGGTAGATCATAGTGTCGGGCCAAGAACTCACCCAGGAAAACCATTCCGTAAGATAAGATTCGGCGACCTTCAGGGGCGCTTGACCATTGAGTGGGTCACCGAGCAAGTTCCATTGTTGCTCACCGCGCTTAAGCGTGAGAGTTTTTTCATCCCATTGCCAATTCTCAGCAGAGAGATCACCCAACCAAAAAGCCCGGACGAGGCGCCCCCCGAGTGGGACCAAAATGACCGAAGAATCTTGCCAGGTGATGATCTGTAGCTCCGGCTGAAGGCGGCGCAAGTCCAGAGCAATTTCGCTGTGATCTGGATCGGGCAAAATTCCCAGCACCAAGCCGTGGGGCTCGAGCCTTCGATCTTCTTCGCCGGGCGGGCGATAGGACGGGGGCCAATCGGGATGCCCCAATTGCGAAGCCTGAGCCTCCAACTGCGGCGCACTTACTGTTGTCCGCGAACTCAAAATCACTTCCGATTGAGGGTAGGTCCGCTTCCAAGTGGACCAATCCACCACCACTGTGAAAAGGCGGGGGAGAAAATAACCAGACAAGCGGCCTTCGAGAGCAATTCCGCGTTGGGGGTGCCACCGCGAGAGGGTCTGGTCATCACACATTTCAAAGGTGCCCGAAGCGTTTCCGCATTGGCGAAAGCTTAGGGTGGTTTCAGTCTGCATGTCTTCGAGTTGGGCCACAAAGGCTGCGGTGCCACTCGAAACGGGGCAATGAGTTACAATGACCGGCAAGCCCTCCCAAGTGTCATTCACGATCTGGTGCTTCGTCATGATCCACCACGGGTAGGCTCGAGCCCCCGTCGGTGTGACGACGCCAACGACCAGATCGGAGTCAACCATATGAAAGGCCTCTGCGACTTTGATGGTGGGCGGATTATTCAACGGTAACCCCTCCGGCCTTGCGCTGATTGGTAGGGGCGACTGCAGCTCCGGTGTTTGTTGCTCTTTGCGAACTCCGGTCCTGATCAAGGCGATGCTAATCGCCAAAACGATAAACCCCGCCAACACTTTGGGCAGAGTTTGATTGAGCATAGAAAGGGCTCTGGACTGCTTCCGCGTCATCAGTACAGTATTAGACTTTTGTTTTGCCCAAAAGTGAAGCTCTTCTCGCACTTTGTCGAGGTAAATTGTCGAGGCCGCTTGCCTGTGCTCTTAAATTCTAAAACGAGAGGTGGCGAACGCAATCGAGTCATTTGCTCGACGGCACGGCTTCGGCTTTGGACTTTTAAGAGGGAATTATGAACGATGCCTTCGAAGGTCATATCACCTTTGATTCTTCGATGAACAACTTGCGCTCGAGACTTTCACATTTCCCACACCGTTAATGCGCCGCACGCAGGGTTTGCCACTTTCTATTTTTATCTTGGTGTGATTGAATTTTCAGACGACTGCCGCGGCCAGCTTTTTTGCCGATGGCAGCGACCGTGCTCGACAGCTAGAGCGGAGTTGTAATGAAGCGAACCAAGATTTTTCTAACTGGCGCATCTTCCGGAGTCGGAAGGGCTTTTTTGCAGACTCTGGAACAGCCCGCTGAAGTATTATCCTTCGGTCGGCGCTCACCCCAAACGGAGTCGGCCGGCAAAGTTCGCCACTGGGATTTTGCCAGTGTCGATTTTGCGGAACCGATGAGTCTACAGGGTGCAATTGAAACTTGGCGAAGTAAACTGGAAGCGGTGGATGTCGCCGTCCTTGCGGCTGGAGCG
>JADZEO010000053.1 GCA_020850475.1 Bdellovibrionales bacterium
ATGGTGTCGCTGAATCAGTGACCCAGGATTTTGTCGGTCCCAGCCAACGCGACGAAGATTGGTTCAACCGCCTCTACCGGGGTGAGTTGCAGGCTGCGGACTTTGTCGATCTTGGCATGAGCGGGGCGTGACGTTGTGCTAGAGTGGCTCCAGCGACTCGACGCCCATCTTTTCTTTCTCATCAATCATCAAGTGACGCATTCGCGGTTGGACGGATTTTTTACGGGCATCACGAATCTTCACCACCAACCGGCCTTTGCCTATGGCGCGGCTCCCGTCATTTTACTCTGGTGGGCTTGGCGGCAGCGAAGCTATGCGATCAAAGTTTTCATTGTCTTAGGACTGGTGGCGGGGCTTTGCGATTCGCTTTCTTATCGAGCGATAAAGCCCGCTGTGGGGCGCCTGAGGCCCCATCAAGCCTACGCTCTGGGTGCTAAGTATCATTCCTTAAAGGCCCCTCCTGAGCTGCGCGTACCCTATGGGCCTAAGAGTTTAAGCTTTCCCTCCAATCATGCCTTGTCGGGTTTTGCGCTGGCGCGCATTCTCACCTGGTATCATCCGACGGCACACCTTTGGGCGTGGTTGGTCGCAGGCTTGGTCGCTTACAGTCGGGTTTATGTGGGCGTTCATTATCCTAGTGACGTTGTGGTGGGTGCTCTGCTGGGACTGCTCGTGGCAAGCTTACTTATTCGCTTCGTCTTCCGCCGATTCTTCTTTCTCCTCCCTTTTCATGAGGGGGGAGGTTACCGCACCCGGCGCCGCCACCTGCTCAAGTAGATCCTCGGGGAGAAAATACCCCATGCGAGAAATTCGCAAGAACGTGAGACGGGGATTTTGGTTGAGTGCTCTATCTATATCGATATTTGGAAGTAAGCCCAGCCGGCATCGAGCGCTCCCGTCTCGGTTCCATTCTCCTCTGAAGGGTGAGTGGCTTCCGCCTGCTCGACGCGAATCTGGCCAAAGAAGTTGGGACCAAAGTAGTATTTAGCACCCAAACCGTGTCGGAGGTAAGTGTCAGAGGGAAAGCGGCGATCCGGAGTCAATTGGTCAAACTTGTAAATCAAACTCAAGCGCTCGGTAAATTCCCAATTGAGCAAAGCATACCAGCCCTCCGATTCACTGGAAGCAAGTGAGGTTTGGTAGTTGGGATCAGTGAAAAAATTGTTCAGCGTTGAGTTCCATCCTTGAGCGATAACGTATTCGGCAACCAAAAAACCCTTGATCCAATCCTTGGTGAGGCGATCTAAGCTCAACATCAGGTAGCCCGCCGCTGCGGAGGGAGAGTCTTGGTCTTTGACTTTTTCATAATGGAGACCACTGAGGCCAAAACCGAGCGGGAAGGAAGTGGAAATAAATCGAGTGTTAAGGACTCCGCCGAAGGTCGCGGCATTACCCTGGGACAAGCTGGCTCCCGCCGTCTTTTGGCCGTTGAGGAGTGCAAGATCGTAGTGCATGTAGGTCCCGAGGTGTCCTGAGAACATCGCTCCCATGTCGAGGTCATTCCACGTACTCTTAGTCTGAAGCTTGGTGTAAGTGCGATGTTCATCGGTGAGCAAACCAAAGGGGGCGACAAAACGGCCCAACACGATAAACTCCGGTAGAAGAGTATTTTCCTCGCGACTTTCGTACATCCAACGCAAAAACATTTCCCGCGGACTGCCGGCCCCGCCGGGGAATCCGCCGACATTGTGAGACATGACAAGTCGTAGTTCGCGACGAGATTTTTCATCCACCTGGACTGGGAGATTGGCACTCACGTTGCCGGCCATGATCCCCATTCCACCTTTTCCGCTGGTAGAATTTTGCGGCGAAAAATAGAGTCCCCGAACTTCCGTGGACCAAAGATCCTGGTTGCTGAACGGGCCCGACGGATAACCGCGCTGGCCGATGGCTTTTCCCATGGTGTTTCGTGGCCCACCTCCAGCCGGAGACATATGGCAGGTCGTACATTCAAGAAAGCCGTGGCGAATGGCATACCCAGGCAAGGCGCTGACAGAAAATGCAAAAAACGGCGAGCAGACGATGATTGCCAGGAGTAGGTTAGAAATCGTTGGGCTCACTTTGAGAGATTTTGATTGGGTCTTCATAAAATTGTATTTTCATTGGTTGAAAGTTGAACTAAAGCTCGTTGGTCATCAGCGTTTGAACTAGCATGAACTTTGCTTGAGTCAATTGCTGCGAGTAAAATTTGATTTATAGCTACTGAGCATCAGGTGAGTGTCATGGCGTTGGAAAATCTGCAAAAGTGTCTCGTGATGGTGTCCATTTTTGTCTCCTTTATTGCCTGCGCTCCGAGTGGGGAGCACAAGCCGGTGGGCTCATCTGCACCTAACACCCGTAAGGGTGAAAAGGTCGAGTTTGAGGTTGTTCGGCCCGTCTTAAAGAAGAACTGTGCTTCTTGCCACCCATCAAAATCAGCACCCGATTGGATGGATGAAGCTCAAGCCCTGCAATACGTTCGCAATGGCAAGCTACTTAAGAGAGTCGTGGTCGAAAAAACCATGCCTCAAGTTGGCAGCCCAGAATCTTTGGCGATGACCGATGCCGAACGAGGAGTCATTAAAGCTTGGGTGGAGTCCGTTCAGGGAGGCGGAGAAGAATCTGGGCCGGTCGTGCCGGTTGATCCGGTGCCAGGACCACTGGCTCCGGTTGAAAAGTGCATCAGCTGTCATGGAGTCTTTGGTGATGGACCAGCACCTGGAGTGCCCTATCTGGCCGGCCAAAGCCGCCCTTATTTGGATAAACAATTGACCGACTACAAGAGCGGAGCTCGAACCGACCGAGCGATGGGTGCGATGAACTCAATTGCAAGTACCTTGACTCCCGAAGAGAAGACTTTTGTTTTAGATTACTTCTCGCGCCTTAAGTGGGGAACTCCACCGTCCTCGGAACAAATTCCTGATCTCGAGAGAAAGTTGAAGCGCGGCGAGGAGCTTGCGAAAGAAATTGGCTGTGTCAGTTGCCATGCCTCAAAGGATGGCGGGCCGATTACGCCTGATTGGCCCAGAGTCATTGGTCAAAAACGCGACTACTTGCTCGGTCAGCTCAAAGCCTTTCGCGATGGTCAGCGACCCGGCACGACGATGCCTGGCGTGGTCGAAAAAATGACGGATGAGGACCTCGAAGCCTTGGCCGTGTTTATTCACCGACTGGGCCTAGGAAAGAAACCCTAGCCGACAGCTTGTTCAAATTGCAAAAGCTGATGGAGGGACGCTAGGTCGCGCTCCAGTTGGCGAGGGTCTTGGTTATTGAGAAGGGCATAACCAACGTCTTCGCCGACGCTTTGCCGGTGGAGAATGGTCCCTCCGGGCTTGATCTTAATTTTGAGCGTGACGAGGCTGGCCAGTTCGCGGACCGCTTCGAGCCCACGAATCCTAACCACCTTGCCGGGCCCAGGATGAAGGACCACAGAGGTTGCATGGGAGGAGGCTTGGGTCGGTAGGCGGCCGAGACTCCTTCCGAGTTCGAGGTCGACAAAAGCTCGCCAAATATCAAAGTTATAAGCGAGCTCAATGGCGGGCATGAGATAGCCGCCGGGTGGGCGCAAAGCGACTTCACCAAATAACAACCGACCATCAGGGAGCAAATAAAATTCTAAATGCGTGAGGCCCTGTTCAATTTTTAGGGCCCGGATGACCTGCTGGTTGAGTTTGAGAATTTCGCTCGTGATGGCAGGTGCAAAATTGCCGGGGACGCGATTTTCGCAGCCCAGCCGGATGTACTGGGTCACATTGGTAAAACCAATTTCTCCCCGGTGAATGAGCGATTCCACACTTCCTTCGACTCCGTTGATCGCGCGCTCAACCAGAACATGGGGCGAAAGCAAACTCTCAAGAACCTCCGCCTGGGTCGTTCGAACCATCCCACGGCCGCCGGAACCGATCCGCCGCTTGATCACCACGTCGCCTCCGAGTTGGGCGAGTGCCTCTCGGGCGTTCTGGATTTGACCGCCCGCCCGGAACTCCGTCATCGGTGTGCCCTGGGACCGCAGGTACTCCTTCATTAGGATCTTATCGTAACAACGGCTGATGGTGGTTTCGGAGTTGGTCGTGATCTTGAGTCGTTCGCGAAGTTGACCAGCCAGGCGCACGGTGGCTTCGGTGCCGGCAATCACGTGGGTGATTGCTCGAGAACCGAGGTGCTTTAAAATCTCCTGCGGTCCATCGCTCGCGGGAGAAATCACCACTTGCCGCGCCCGCGTGGAATTTTTGAGCTCGCGCTCGGCCCAAATGCAAAAGGGAATCTGTTGGGCTTCGAGAACTTTGATGATGGGGCGACGATTGCCCAGTACAAGTACCAACACAGGATTCCTATTGCGGTGTTGATGAAGTCACGGTCTTAAGGGGATTGGGATTATGGTAGAGCAGATACTTTGCCGATTCAAAGAGGCCAAAGGTCAAATCACTGAGTTGCTGCCGTCGCTCCGGCAGCTGGGCGCTGAGGTCACGATCAGGTTCATGAGACGTGTAGTCATAAAGTCCTTCAACCCGCCCCGGTTCCGCCACCAAGTAATATTGCTCATCCATTAAAGCGATCTGGGGTGGCGAGCGATAGTAGACGTAATGAAAGGCCAGGCGCGATTGATCAAAGCGAGGATCCCACAAATCCCGACCGAAGTTGCGCACCAGTGCGGGATGATTGGTGAGAGAAGCGACGGTAACCAAAACATCGGGCTCGGTGGCAAATTTGGTAAACACCTCGGGTTGTTGGCTCCAGGAAGGATGGAAAAACACCAACGGCACTTGAAAGCGCGTCAAGTGGTGATGCTGGTACCCTCGGGATAAGTGTTGAGCTTCAAGATCGGGCAATCCATGATCACCAATGACCACGATTAAGGTGTTGGCAAAATAAGCCGATTTTTGGGCGAGGTCGAGAAAGTGGCCCAGGCTATAGTCGGCAAATCGCAACGAGTTGTACTCGGCGTTTGAGACAAAGCCAAATTTTTTGATTTCTTCATCAGCCAACGTGGTTTCTTTAAATTCTCCGCGGCCTTCCGGA
>JADZEO010000054.1 GCA_020850475.1 Bdellovibrionales bacterium
TCCATCGTCATTGCCCACTCCTTGGGGGAGCCTTTGCTCTCCAATTAAATTGTTTCATTAGAAGACATAGCTTGTCAAAATAAGGGCTTTGGTCGGATTGCTGCGTCGCATATACACTTAGGTCCAGGACCTCTTTTGCCGACAAGTACATATGGGAAATCTGCCCGCTATTGACTATGAACGCATGGAAGCCGATCGGCTCGCGGTCCATGAGGATGAGCTTCAAAAGGAGCTCCAAGCGCGGGTTTCGTCGGGCGGTGCCCACAATAGCTTACGGCGAGTGGTGTTGCGGGCGGTGACCGAAGGCCAATATGAGATGGCTCAGTCGGAAATCGATGATTACATCAATTACCGCGAGAAGTTTCCGAACTTTCAATCCCGCTGCGAGCGGTACCGCGAGCACTGTCGCGACTTAGTCGACGCAATTAAGACCAAACGAACTTTTCCGGGGCTTAAGAGTCTCAGCATTTCCAAGCAGCAGGAACTTCACGATAAGGTCATCGAACACTTTGATGAACTCAAAGACTACCTCAAACAAATTGAACTGGTTGAACGCGAAGTTCGCATGGAAGACTTACGTTCGACCACCTGGTTGATTCGCACCTTTTTTCAATGTGTTTTGGCCGTTCTGGGAGTGGCCTTTGTTCTCGATCTCACCGGTGGGTTGGCGAGTTCCTTTTTGGTCGTAGTGAATCGCCTCATCAGTGATGTCGCCACCTGGCTGACCAGCCTTTTTTAGCGGGCGGCCGTGCCTCGCAGAATAGTTTGATAAGTGCTTTCAAGTACCGGGATGAGTTGCCCGCGAGGTAACTTTTTGCCGTTGGCATAAATGGTCGGGGTGCCTTCGACATTGGCGGTTTTACCTAAGCGAGATTGGGTCAAAATGTGTTCATGGGTTTCGGGTGACTCCATGCAAGTCTTGAGCTCCTCAAAACTGAGCCCCAAGCTGGCGGACTTTTCCTTTAAGACCCAGTCGATCTCATCGATGGAGTGTTTGCGGTTGAGGTCGTCTTGTTGGGCAAAAATTTGATCGTGGAGGGCCCAGCCCTTCTGCTGTTTTTCTGCGCACAATACCGCTTTGGCCAAGCGACAGGAGCCACCATCCGCCCGGGAGATGGCCTCGTTACAGGCCCCATCCAGTGGGAAAACATAAAATTGCAGTCGCACATCATTTTTGGAACCCACAAAGGCCCCAATCGGGTGTGAGGCCTTTTTGCAATGCCCGCAGCGGAAATCGGCAAATTCCACAATGGTCATTTTAGCAGTTTCGGCCGACGCGCCTTTGACCAGCAAAGCCGGTTGATCGAAATTCGTCGCCGGTCCAGCTTCCCAATCCATCACCGAGGCCCGCACCACTTTATCGAGATTTTCAGCACCATAGTGCTGCATGATCGTCATATGAAAGAAGAACGCCAGCGCCGGGATTCCCCCCAAATAGCCCAAATAAGCTTTCGATTCACCGAAGAAACTCTGGAGATCGGCCGCCAAGTGGCGCCAAAACCCGTCGGTCAAACTCCGCCGTAGGGCCTCGAAGGTAATAAACGAGGTGCCATAGGCGACAATACAAAATGGGCAGTAGGTTCCGAGGTAAAACATGGAGATCGACGCCATTACCACTGAGGTCAGGGCGACAAAACCCGCTAAGAGAGTAGTCATCCGCAGCTGACGATCGGACTTATCGGACAATCCAAAACCATAGACTAGGAGCATCAGAAGCAAAACCAAGTTAGTCGAAGCTCCCCAGACGGCCATGGGGACCCCTAAGAGGCTCGAAAAACGCGATGCACTCACCGAATCACAATTGAACTTCTCAGAAAATGAGCAAATCGCTTCGCCTTCGGCAAAGCCGAGGTGAAGAGGATAGTAGTGAAAGCTCAAGTACACATGGGCCGCCACGGCGACCAGAAGACTTAAGAGGGCGATGCGAATTTTCCAGCTCATTACAGCCTCCGGTTTTGACTGCTTGCTTTGCCGTTCATTTAACCCGAATTTCTTTTTCGCCGCAAACGTTTATGTGTTCTTGATTTCAATAGTTGCATTTGCCAAAGTGGAATAAGGACTGGAGAATTCGGTTGGGAATATTTGCCGCGCAAAAGTGGGGCGTACAGGTGGTGCATGGGGGGATTTGACAGCCGCCAATGGTTGTTGACGCGCCAGCGGCTTCTTGCACAGCTGAAGGCGCAAGTGGCCGTGAGATTGGGCGCCGAACCTAAGGATGTGTCCCGTTATGCCCGCGACTACCAGGCGGAATTTCAGGATCGCTGGCAAGTGTGCCCCATCGAAGGCGTGTTGGCGCGGGAAATGGACCGTGTGGCGATTGTCCTCGGCGGCGACTTTCATGCCTATGCCCAAGCTCAGCGCAGTCATCTGCGCTTGTTGCGGGAGTTGCCTCCGGCTCGCCGGGTGATTTTGGGGCTTGAATGTTTGGAGTCTTGTTACCAAACCGTGGTCGATGGGTTCATGGCCGGGGAGATGACCGAAGAGGAATTTCTGGTCCAGGTGAGGTGGCAGGAGCATTGGGGTTTCCCTTGGGAGAACTATAAACCGCTGTTCGACCTGGCCCGCGAGCGTGGTTTTAAAGTGCTCGCCCTCAATCGCTTTTTTCCCCGCCGAACGGGTTCGACCTTGGCCCAACGGGATCGCCACGCGGCGGAATTGATCTATCGTGCGCAATCGCGCAACCCAGAGTGTCTGGTCTACGTGGTTTTTGGCGATCTTCATCTGGCGCTTGGACATTTGCCGCGCGCTTTGAAGCAAGCCTATCGTCGCCAGCCACCGGCCTTACTTCGCTTGTTCCTTAATTCGGAACGACTTTATTTTAAGTTGGCTCGGCGGGGGGAGATGGGCCCACAACAATTACTCAAGGCCTCCCAGCGCCGCTATTGTCTGCTGACTTCTCCACCTTGGGTGAAGTGGCAAAGTTACCTTTTGTATCTTGAGCAAACCTATGATCGGGAACTCGATGACGACGGGGCGATTGATTACACCGACCACCTCGCGGCCTTGATTCAATTGGCAGCCCATGACCTCGGCGTGAAGGTCAAGGCCCAAGATTTGGCCATTTATGGTCCCGAGGATGGGGACTTTCCTGAGCGGGTGGCCGGTCGCTGGGATTCCACTCAAGAGCGCATGATGATTCATCTCGTGGATCATGATCGCAGCTTTTTTGTTCCTGAGGGAGGGCTGGGTTATCTCTCGCGTCCCACGATCAACCATGCGGCGGCTCTGGCGGGTCAATACTTGCAGGCCCGATTGAGTGGGCGGTCGCGCCCACCCTGGGATCTGCCCAAAGATTTCTTAGCGGCCATTTGGATTGAGGCCCTGAGTTTTTTTGTCAGCAAGTTGGTGAATCCGAGTCGCAAGAGCGAGAACTTGCACCAATTGCGGCAGGAGTTGGAGGCGGGTGATCCCAAAGGGCGGGGTCGCGAAACCCTGTTGACGGTGCTGGATCAGCGCATGAGTGAAATGATTGAGGCCCACACCGGCAAAGTTCGCCCTCGGCGCTATCGTCCGCGCAAGCGAGTGACTTACTTGGAGGCCTCGCGGATTCTTGGCAATATGATGGGGGAGAGACTTTTTGAGGCCTTCAAACGGGGCCGACTGAATCGGGCAACCATTGCTCGGTATTTTGCGGTGGACGCCTTTGCGGCGGATTTTTCTGATTTTTATGCTCAGGTCATCAAGCGGATCGAGTCGCGGGACACGGAAGCTCGTCAGGTGCGGGCTGGAGGGTCTTGGTGATGGCTCGTTGGTACTTTGTGGAAAACGGACAAGCCCGCGGTCCCCTGAGCGAAGATGCGGTTCATTTGGCGATCAAGGATGGGCGCCTCGGGCCGGTCGATTTGATTTTCCAAGAGGGATCTGAAAAATGGCTTCCCGCGCGGGAAGCCCCTGAGTTTAAAGATTTGTTTAAAGCACGCGAGCAGAGTCCCGCGGGTAAGGCTGAGTGGGTGCTTTTGCGCAAAAAACCGCGAGCACAGGGCGTTGGCTTTGTACAGTCGGGTCCTTTTACCGTCGAGCAGGTCCGGCAAAAACTGGATTCAGGCGAGGCCGACTATGCTGATCACATTTGGAAAGAGGGGATGTCCTCATGGTGCAAAATTGTCGACCTGAAAGAGTTCAGCCAAGTTTACAAAACCGTACCTGCCGAGGAACTTGAGGAACATACCATTACCAATGTTCCGCTGCAGGCAGAAGTCCCGGGCGAAGAATTACTAAAAAATGTGATGCAAGGGAAACTCCCAGAACGGGACCCGAGCTGGGATGAAATTACCGCCGATATTCCGCCTCTGGAGGCCCAGGGGCCTGACCTCACTCGTGAGGCTCCGGAACCTAAGGTCGAGCAGGCCGAGGCCCCTGTCGCGATGGTCTCGCCCGAGCAACAGCAATTTGTGCAAGAGCGAGAGTCCCGCCAACGAGTTGAGTCACCGCAGGCGACCCCAGAGCGGCCGGTGGTTCCCACACCTCCCGTCGTGGTTAAGCGTGAACGGCTGCAGGATGAAATCAAGACGGTACTTCCTAAAGCTGTTCCCTCCTTGCCGGTGGGGTTGTTTCTTTCTATCGTGGCAATTATCTTTTTAGGAACGGGCGGTTGGTTGGTCTACTCGTCCTTGCCCGCAAAGAAGAAGCTCGGGAGCTTGCTGAGCAAGATTCCCGCCGTTCCTTCCACCCCGAGTTCCCCAGGGCGGCCGCCGCCTGAACCAGTTGTGGCACCCCCAACGGAACCGCCCTCAGCTGTGGTCGCTGCGCCCCCGGCGGAAACGCCGCCTCCCGCTCCAACACCTCCTCCGGCCCCGGAACCACCCAAGCCCAAAGAGTATCCCAAGGTCGATCCAACTTACATTCGGATCGTTCCTAAGAATTTGACCGGGGCTGATGCGGAAATTGTGTTTGAAACCGATGGCAGTCACCATTATCCCGTGGATTTGCTGTTGACGGGTGAAGCGGGGAAAATTTTGGTTCGGCGCAGTTACTGGCGAAAGTGGAGTGTTCGCACGGGCCCGGAAAAAGTTCGCAATGTCGTGATCGCAAACCTCCAACTTGGCGAAGGGACTTACCGACTGGAAGCTAAAATTGGCGAAAAGTCGGCGCGCAGTGAGTTTTTTGTGGGTCGGCGCGGGGCGGATTTTAACAACGATTTGGGACGCCATCGTAAGGGCATCGCTCTTTTTCACCAACGTGAGCGGCGCCGGCTCTTTCAGACCGCCAGTCGTTTGCGTGACATCGCCAAGGAATTCGAAACTCAAGCCCAAAAGTTGGGGCGCAATCGCTCGGGCTGGAACCGCTTTTATGGTGATTGGAGTTCCCGCTTTCGCAAAGCGTATGCGGACGAGATGAAGATTGGGCCTGCCAGTGTCGGCGGGTACGTTTATCCCCAAGCCTGGATGGACCTTAAAGATCTCTACGGCGAATTAGATCAATCCTGTCGTAAACTTCATTCCCAAATGGACGGCAAGGGGATTCCCGAGCTCAGCGAAGTCAAAAAGCTACAAGGCCAGCTCTCCCGGGAAGTTCTTCGGGCGATGGAACAATCGCTGTGGAAATAAATTGGCAATTATTTTTTGCGACGGTCTTTGGTGACCCGGTCTTTGAAGTCTTTGCCTGGGCGAAAGCGCGGAACCTGCGAAGCGGGAATCGTCATCAATGAACCGGTTTTGGGATTGCGACCGGTGCGAGACTTACGAAATGATTGATCAAAGGTACCAAATCCTACCAACTTCACTTCTTCACCGTTAGAAACCGCTCGTTGAATGATTTCTAAAGCGGCATTCAAAAAATCCTCAGATTGGGATTTGCTGACTTGGATTTTTTGTGAAAGCTGGTCGATAAGGTCTGCTTTGTTCACTGTTACCCCCTGGGATCGAGCAAAGAATTTGGGCAAGGATGGGCATCGTAGGGGTGAGTCGTTTGGGGGTCAAGAATTTCTGCATCGAGGTCGGGAAAAATCATTTGAAAAGGTTCTTTTTGCTGGTACTTTTAAATTTATGTTGACAGCTATTAAAGAGAAAATTGTCGGTGACCTCGCTCAGGAAACTTCGTTACCCGAAACAGAAATCCTTAATCTTCTTGAGGTCCCGAAGAGTTTAGATCACGGCCATCTCTCCCTGCCGGTCTTTTCTTTGGCTAAACAACTTCGCAAAGCTCCGCCGATCATTGCCCAGGAACTCGCGGGTAAAATTGGCGCCCGGCAAAATCCCTTGATCGAAAAAGTCTCGGCCGTGAGTGGTTTTGTGAATTTTCACCTCAAGCCACGCGAGTTTCAGGACATTTTGCTCCAGGCTGTCCATGGTGCCGGTGATCACTTGGGGCATCGAACCGTAGGCCAAGGGCAGACTTTGATTATCGATTTTTCTTCGCCGAATGTCGCCAAACCCATGAGCATCGGTCATTTGCGGGCGACCGTGATTGGGCAGGCCATCCTCAATCTCGCCAAAACTCAAGGATATAAAGTGATTGGGCTCAATCACTTGGGTGATTGGGGTGTTCAATTTGGCAAATTGGCCTGGGCCTTTCAAAAGTGGGGCCCGGAGTACGATTTTTCTGCGCGCCCATTTGAGTCTTTGTTTCAGATCTACGTGCGATTTCACGAAGAAGCTGAAAAGGACCCATCGCTGGACGCTGCGGGTTCGTTGGTGTTTAAGCGCTTGGAGGAAGGTGACCCCGAAATCCAAGCGATTTGGAAGCGCTTCGTTGACATTTCGCTCAAAGAGTACGGCAGGCTGTGGGGCCTTTTGGGGGTTCAGCATGATTTGGTTCGGGGCGAGTCCTTTTATAATGATCGTTTGAAACCGACCGAGAAGTTGCTGGAAGCCAAGGGCTTACTGGAGGAGAGCGAAGGGGCCATGGTGGTGCGGCTCGACGAGGAGAAGTTGCCCCCTTGTTTGATTCGTAAGTCCGATGGGGCTTCACTTTACGCCACTCGAGACTTGGCCTCGGCCATCTATCGGATGGAAGAACTCAAGTGCGATCTCAACCTGTATGTGGTGGGCGAAGACCAGACTTTGCATTTTCGTCAGGTCTTTCGGGTTTTGGAGAAAATGGGCTTTGCTTGGGCCAAGAATTGCCACCACATTTCGTTTGGTATGTACCGCTTTAAAGAGGGGCGGATGTCGACTCGTAAGGGCAACGTGATTTTTCTTGAGGATGTGCTGAGCAAAGCCATCGATATGATGAAAACAATCGTTGAACAAAAAAATCCTTCCCTGTCGTCGGGGGAAAAAGACACCGTCGCTCGCCAAGTGGGCATAGGAGCGGTGATCTTTAATGACCTGGCCAACGACCGGGTTAAAAATGTCGATTTTGATTGGGATCGAGTTCTCAGCTTTGAAGGCGACAGTGGCCCTTATGTGCAGTACATGAATGTTCGATGTTTGAGCGTGATGCGCAAATACGGCAAACCGATTCCCAAACAAATGCCTGCCGTCTTAACGACCGAATGGGAGAAGGAACTCATCAGGCTGCTCATGAATTTTGAGGATGTCCTGAGTGGTGCCTTCCGGCAATTTAAGCCTCATGTTTTGGCGGGCTACTTGCTCGATGTCTGCCAGGCTTTTGGCCAGTTTTATCATCATTGCCGGGTGCTGGGCGAGGCTGCCGAAGTTGAACAATCGCGCATGGCGCTTATCTATTGCACCCACCAGGTGCTCGAAAAGGGCTTGAAAGTTCTAAGTATTGAGGCTCCTCAAGCAATGTAAGGGTTGTGCGCCCGCTGGCGGGTCGGGAACTGTTTCAAGATGAAACAAGATTCTCAAGCACCTCTATAAATAATCGCTTTCTGAGTGCCGATAAGAGAAACGATGAACAATCAGTTGTTTCTCGTATTTATCGCCTTTTTATTCTCAGGCTTGATCTGGTCGTACAGTGCCTTTCGGGCTCACTTTAACGATGCCGGACTTTATCAAGAACAGGCGCAGATCTTGCGCGAGGCCGTGGAGCGCGAACGGTTGCGCACGCGGGTGGCGCAAGAAAATTTGGACGAATTTCGCCAGCAAGTGGCGAGTACCCTTCCTTCGGTATTCGAGAAAACTCCCGATGGCGAAAAGTCCTACCCCTTACGACAATTGGCATCGGTGACGACCAAGCCCAACGCCGACAAAGTGCGCGAGCATATTTCGAGCGTTTTGTTTGAACGGGCCAAGGAAAAGTTTCGGGCGGGCGAATATGAGCGCGCGAATGCTCTATTCAGTCGCATTATCGACGAGTATTCCTTTTCGGTGCATGTGGCCGAGTCATTTTTCTTGTTAGCTGAGGGGCAATTTCAGATCGGCCAGCTGGAACACTGTGTGAAAACGGTCGAGCGAATGGTGGATCTGTTCCCGGGAAATGAGCTCACCGGCTTTGCCTTACTTCGAATGGGGCGCATTTTTGAATTGCAGCGACGACCCGAAGAAGCCTTAGAAATTTACAAAACCGTCCTGCGCAGTTTCCCACAACGGGGGGTGGCGTCGCAGGCAGCCAGTTCCTTGCGCTCGGTGGATCTATGATTCGTCGGACCTTGCTGGTGATGGTGTTTGTGCTGACTTCAGTCATTGAAGTGGGAGTTCGAGCCGCCAAGTCGGCCGACGAGGATCACGACGCAATCAAGGGCGACGCTTCATCGTCCCATCAGGTCGTGGCTGATTCCTCTCACGCAGCGCCCCCTTCTGGGCGACCCCTGCCTGTGAGCGATCCTGAAAACTGCCTCCAGCGGTCAACCTTTCCTTGCGCCGTCCAGATCAATGACAAACAAAGTTGGACCTGGATATGGCCCCAAGGTCGGGCGGAGTTCAAGGCCGGTACAATCGCTGTGCTCTTGGGCGAGGGGGACGTAAAGGTCGTACAAGGGGAACTTGTCCTCTATTCGGTTTCGGGTGCCGCGTGGCTCAGAACCTTGTTTGGTGATGTGGCTGTGAGCGAAGGGATCGTGATGTTGCGACGGCAAGATGCGGAGTCTTTTGAAATTTCCACTTTGCAGGGTGAAGCCCAACTCTTTCCCAAGGGGGGCAAGGAAACTCTCGCGGTTCCGGCGGGCTTTCGAAATTGGCTGAGCGGAGTGGGTCACTCGGGGGTTGGTGAGAGCGGGATCCCTCAGGCGGCCAACAAAGAGCGGGTGCTAAAAGTTTGGGCCAAGGGATTTGCCGGTGAGAAATTGGAGTTCTTTGAGTTGGCTCGAGGTTTTCATTCGCAATGGATGAAGGCGGTTGAGCAAGCTGGGCCGCTGCACCGACAGTTGGTCGAGCGCTCGATTGCCTCACTTGAGGAAGAGCGGCAAGCCGCCGCCCGGGCCGCGGCTCAAAGAGAAAAGGAACGCCGCGAACTGCGGGCTCTCTTTCGTCGTAAGAACTACCTCGACTGACAACGTCGAGGTTTCCTTAACGAACCGACCACAGTCCAGTCCGAAAGCGGTCTCACCCATCCGGGGGCCGAGACCAAATGCGGGAATCCGCGCCGGTTGGCCATTTGCGGGCTGTGAGGAAGGGTTAAGTGCGATAATATAGAGTGGTCAGGTGTTCAATTACTTTCTCAGGAGGAGAGAGGATGTCATCGGTTAGCGGTTCATCAGGTGGCGGAAATCGTCAGGACGACGCGGTTCGCAGATCGCGCGAAGACTACCAACAAAAAGAAAGTCAGCTCATAAAAAAGCACAATAAGGAAATCCGTCGACTGCAAGAAGCTCATCAGGCGGAATTGGATCGCTTGAGTAACGAGCACGACAAACAAATGGACAACATGCGGGATGCCTCCCGCAAAAATATCTCCGTGCAACAGATGAAACATCAACGCGATGCGGATGAGTTGCGCCGCTTGTATCAGCAGCAATCTCAAAAATCGGCAACTGACAACGAAGAGAAAATGAGCGCGTTGCGGGAGTCGATTGACAAAGATCGCGAGATTTCCAAGCAAAACCAAGACAATCGATTTGGCGAGCTCAACGAGCACTATCGAGAGACCCTTCAGGGTAAAGAAGAGGCGACCGAGGCGAACTTGCGTGAAATGCGCGAAGCTCAGAAAAAGGCCATTGATCGTAATCGAGAGCGTCTCGAGCAAGCTCACAAAAAGGAGCTGGAGAGTTTAGAGAAAGATCGCCGGGAGCGGGTGGGTGACCTACAAGAGAAGTACAATCGTCTACAAGCCAGCTCCTCTCAGCGCCTCAAACATCAAGAGGTCCAACACCTTCACGACAAGATGAGGATGTCGGACAATTTGATCGACACTGTTGCCAAAGAACGCAGTGGGTTTGATGAAACTCTTAAGATTCAACGTGATGGCTTTCAGGATTCACTCAAGCAACAAGCTCGTCGCCACGAGAGTAGATTTGCCGAGGAGCGGGAAGCGCTCACCAATACTCGGGAGAATCTTAAATCCGACCTGAATAGTCGAGTGGACAACCAGGTTCTAAGGCTGGAGAGAAAAGTTTCAGACTTACAAGAGGTGAATGTTCGTAATGAGTTAGAGGTCAAACGTAAAGCAAAAGATGAAATCTCCAACATTCGAGATGCCTACCAAAAGAACGTTGAAGATTATCGCCGTCAAAAGGAAGATGCGGTAGCCGCCTATAATGAGCGTAATGCCAAAGATGTTTCTGAAGTGCGCAAAGACCTGTCGGACCAAATGGTTCACCAAGGTCGTTTTTATCGTCGCCAAATGGGTGTTGAAAATGCCCGCAACCGTGAGGCGATGGATCAACTGATGACTGATTTTTCCGCCCGTCAGCAGCAAACCAAACAACAAGCTGACGAGCGAGTGGCGGTCGTTCGCGGAGATTCGCAGGGGACCGTCGAGCGCATGCGGGAGCACTTTGAAACCCAGTCCGCAGCGGTGCGCATGAATAACGACGATGAGCGACTGGACCTTCGCTTTAAACTCGACAGCGAAAAAACGCAGGCCATCGAGGCCATGCGGCAACAGGTCAGGCAGGAAGAACTAAGGCATGAGCGCGAAATGAACCAACTCAAGACCGCCTACGAGGCCCGGTTGAGCAAACTCAATGACAAACGGGTGCAAGAGAACGAAGGTCAAAAGGTCCGCGAGAAGCGGTTGGTGAAGGATATGTCGCGACTGCACGAAAGTGAGTTGGCGGCGCAAAAAATGCAGTACGAGTCTAGGATGGCCGAGATGAACGATCGACACACGAAGGAACTCCAAACCATTCAACAGCGTCACAATGAGCGAGTTGATCAAATGGCGGTCGTAACCAAGAAATCCTAACCGAACACTTGATGACATCTTAGAGAAGCTACAGTAGGTTTGAGTTCATGCTAGCAGATCGGCGCGTAAAAATTGTTGCTACTATTGGCCCGTCCACTCGCGAGCGCGCTCAACTGAAAAAGTTGATTGAATCAGGGGTGAATGTCATTCGCCTTAACTTTTCGCACGGTCGGCACGAAGAACACCTAGAAGTCATTCGTCATGTGCGGGAGCTCTCACGGGAGCTGCAGGCTCCGGTGGCCTTGCTCCAAGATCTTCAGGGTCCTAAGGTGCGAGTCGGCAAGTTAGCCCAGGGAGCAATGGAATTGGTGCCGGGGGAGGTGGTTGTTTTTGATCCCTCACTCACGGAAGGGAAGGGCAACTTAATCCCCACGGATTTTAATGAACTCCCTCAGGTCGTTAAGCCCAGCACCCGCATTCTTCTCGACGATGGTTTGATGGAAGCGGTTGTCGAAGAAGTCAAAGGGCAACAGGTCTTTGCTCGGGTGGTTTATGGCGGAACTCTTACCAACCGCAAGGGAATGAACTTACCTGGGGTCAACCTCCCGATTGAGTGTTTGACGGAAAAAGACCTCGAGGATCTTGAATTTGGTTTAGCCAACAAAGTCGACTACGTGGCGCTGAGTTTCGTGCGTCAGGGAAAGGACATTCGCAAGCTCCGCGAGCTGATTGAGGACAAGGCACCAGGAACTCGCATTATCGCCAAAATTGAGATGCTCGAAGCCATCGCCAACTTGGAGGAGATTTTAACTCTGAGCGACGGCGCGATGGTGGCGCGTGGTGATTTGGCCGTTGAAGTGGGTCAGAGCCGACTTCCTGGCGTGCAAAAGCGGATGATTGAACTGTGTAACAGAGTGGGTAAGCCCGTGATCACCGCGACGCAAATGCTAGATAGCATGGTGGATGCTCCGCGGCCCACTCGCGCAGAAATTACCGATGTCGCCAATGCGATTCTGGATGGCTCCGATGCTTTGATGCTATCGGCGGAAACCGCCAGTGGGAAGTATCCTGACCGTTGTGTTCAAACGATGCACGAGATTGCGGTTGAAGCCGAGAAGTCGGGTGAGAACTTTTATAAGATCTCGCTCGAGGAAGAATTTTCTGATGTCGCTCGAGCCATCGCTGCCAGCGCCTGTCTTACGGCGCAAAAGCTCAATGCTTCGGCCATTGTTTGCCTAACGACCTCGGGCAAAACCGCCACCATGATCTCGCGATTTCGTCCGAAAGCCCAAATTATCGCCGTCACGCAAATCATGGAGACTCTCAATCGACTGGAGCTCGTTTGGGGGATCCAAACTTTTACTATTCGCCCCTATAAATCGACCGATGAGGCGATGAGCCAGATTGAAGAGCTCTTGACCAAGTACGGCTTGGTCGAAAAAGGTGATCACGTGGTACTTACACTCGGGGTGCCCGTGCAAATGAAGGCCAAAACCAATTCACTGCGGGTTTTCACCATTGGCCATGAAGGCGGGCGGGCTCCCGACGGCAAAAAAATCCCCATGCGTTTCGCCTGAATATTTAGTGTGATGGCACTTTCTTGAGAGTGTAGACGATCTCCCAATAGGGGAGAATTTCTTCCACTTCTTTCTGGTTGAAGGTGACGGTGACAACACCCCCCTCACGACTTTGCTTTTCTTGGGTGACGCCTTTTTCAGCCAACGAGTCAGCATCCGAAATTTGAAACAAAAAGTTCAAATCTTTCATGCTGCTATTTTGCATTTCCGTCAGGCTCACCGTGACTTCGCCCTTGTCATTGGGTGTTTGCTTGGCCCCATAAAAGCGCAGTGCGCGCAAGGGTTGAAGTTCCTTTTCGGTCACGGTGACTCTCTTCGAACTTTCCGTGAATAAGTATTTGTTGTAAAAATCCACAAAACCTGTGAGGCGCTCGTGATTCAAAATTGTGAGCTTTTGTTTTCCTTCGCCGAGATCTTCAACCTTCATGAGTCCCAGGGCCTGCAAAGTCAGCATTAACTTTTGCATCTTGTGAGTGGGCTGCTGAAAAATTTGAATGGTGTAATTGCGCAGCATCCCCGAGGGGATCACCAATCCTTCCGGCGTCTTTTCGCCGGCCTTAAAGCCAATCAGGCTGATGATTGCACACAGGCGGGTGATGGAGTGGTCGTCAAACATTTCTGGTGATTGACCGGAAGCGGATTCAAGATTCTTAATGCGCTGATTCGCGTCCCGCAAATGCGAGTTGACGGTTTTGACCATGGCTTTGAGCCACTCAGGGAAGGTTTTAAATTGGGCATGCAGGGCCGTGAACGGCAGGGCAATGACTTCCGAATCGGCGAGCGCCATCGCTCCCGCCGAGCGTGGTTTGTTATCAAAAAACGCCATTTCGCCGAGCATTTCTCCAGCGACCAATTCGGCGAGGACAATGTCATTTGAACCTTTGGCTTTGGTAATGGCGATCCGACCGCCCTTGATCACATACATGGCGTCGGATGGATCACCTTCCCGAAATAAAATTTCGCCTTTTTTGAGTTTGCGTACACCACTCAAGTTGATTGATCCTCGCGAAGTAGCAAAAGGGTCTACGGACGCCTATTCTCAATTATGACGGGGATCAATCAAGCTGGGTACTGGACCGATGTCTTGAAAGGTGCCTGCTACTTTTTCGCCAGAGCGGGGCATAAAAAATGCGA
>JADZEO010000055.1 GCA_020850475.1 Bdellovibrionales bacterium
GACCGAAACCATGATCGCTGAAGCCCCCAAGAAAGAAGATAAGGCAGCACTGCCTCCTGGTGGCATGGGCGGTATGGGCGGCATGGGCGGCATGGGTGACATGGGGATGATGTAAGCAACCCAACGAAAGCGAAGTGCTTTCGCACAGAGCCCAAGGCGAACCAGCCTTGGGCTTTTTTTATGCCCCACCCCACGGGAGTCGCGCCCGCCCCCGCTTTCGAATCGGCCCATCCCAGCCGTCCCCCTGCCATTCGATTCCCTCCCCTTCCCCTTCTTCTCGAAAAATCGTCACCAAAACACGTCTCAAAAATGAGTTCGGATCGGTGCGGCGCTCGCGAAGTGAGCGGCGCGGCCGACCGCTTGTTCGAAATTTTTGAGATGTTGTTTTGGGGACGAATTTTCAAGCGGAGTCGGAGGGAAGGAAGGGGAGGGGAGGCTTAGAACATGTAGTAAATGCCAGCGGTGAGGCCGGTGTGGCGATGGCTGGCGCTAGTGGCCGGCTCGGCACGAGACCCACTGCCGCTGAATTTGGCGGAATAAATCGAAAAATCCAACGAGGCTTCGGCCCGCAGATGCTCCGAGAGCCGACGGCCAGTCGTAATACCAAATTGATTGATGGTCGCATCGTTGTCGTCACCAGAGGAGACCGGAGATTCCTTCATGGTGGGATTCAAGTGAAAAAAGATATAGGCGCCCGCGCTCCATTCCTGGTCGGGAGTGACGGGAACGGAGCCCTTGGCGCCGAATTTAAAACCGCTAAAGTCCATTGTGGTAACACCGCGGGGAGAAGAGTCGTCGGTGTAGAGTCGATAGGTCGCAAGTCCAAATAGCGCCAACACTTTGGCGTCCCACACACTGGCGCCCGAGTGAAAGGTATAGCCCAGGAGCAATTCCGTTTCGGTTTGTGATTGTGACAGCTCGTTGGGGCTTGAGCCCGATCGAGGATTGGAGACGGGGATTATTCCTTGGGTGAGGCGTGCGTGAGCCGACCACTCCGGAGTAATCCAAAGTTCGCCATCAAGAGTGACTGAGGGGTATAGTCCGTTACTGGTGTTGAGGGAACCGACCCCCTCGAGCGACATATTGCCGGCATATTGGCCGAGACCGAGGCGAGCGCCAACTTGCCCAAAGGTGGGCGGATTCTTGGGCACCCAGGCCGACGGGTTCTTGCCGAAACTCACGGAACTGTCGGCTCGCGTGAGCGGATCGCCGCCTGAGTCGGAGGCCGACAATGAACTGGCTTCTGGATAGCTCACGGAATCTAAACCGGCGAGCTTAGTGTCTTTGCTAATGGCGCCTTTTTCCTTCTCAAGAATAATTCGCCCAAAACTGAGAGTGTCATCGACTTTAAGAATTTTAATTTTGCCGATAATCTCTTTTTCGGATCCAACGACAAAATTAAATTTCGGATGGCGTTTTAATTTTAAAATCTGAACCGCATTCACCATCGTATCGGCAGTAATGCCATCTAGCCGACCAAAGTTGACAGTGACTCGAGTCCCTTCGCGACTGAGGACGCGCCCCTGATAGGGAAGTTCGGACTTGATGCGGGACCACAGTTGGCCGGCATGTTCTTCGATGGACTTGACATCAAATTGCTGGAGTTGGTTTGACTCCGCTTGCGCAAACAAGAGTCCGTCACGAGCAAGAAACAAATCTAAACGGAGAGAAATTCCGCTGGGGCCTTTGGTGATCTTGGCCGCCAGAAGGGCATCCGCTTTCACCCCGAGGGCAAGTTCGCGTACTTTTGCCGGCTCTTGCTCCATTTCCTGCGGAGAGAGAATCACCCCGACAGTATTAGCCTGCACATAATCCCAATGGTGGTCTTTCTTGACTCTTTCGATGAGGAAATTTTCGAGAGGACGAGAGTAAATGCCTTGCAAATTATCCGAGACCGGCAAAACCGAAATGCTTCGAATGGTCACGAGATCATCATCAGCGCTTACTAAGGTGCGACTATTGTCCAGGGCCTTAGCCGACCACGAACTCAATTCGAGAAAAAGACAAAGTTGGAGAACTGTTCGCCAGAACTTCATCAAGTACCATCCCCACGTTCATTCTCACCTCCGTTTCGGTGAGGGTCAATTTCCATTAAGGCGATAATGAAGAATGCCGATGAATTGGGGAGGAGAATGGGGTGGTTTTGAGAGCCGTTTTTGCCGTCATATTAAATGGCGTTTTGGGTGCGCACTTGGCTTTAGCCCAGGTGGACCCCTCGTCGGCAACTTTGCTGCGCTCAAGTGGCAAAGCGCCCGACCGGGACTCTCTCGATTCCAGTCGCTATACCGTGAAACCCGAGGCCCGACCGGCACCCAAGGTTGAGGTTCCGCCACCAGTCGCGCCGGCGCCCAAAGTGGACCCGACGAAAGCCCAAGGGAGCAATGTTAAGACCGACACGGGAGCCCCAGTGGCCACTGAGACCGTGACGGCTCCGCCGGTGGCTGAACCGGCGAGCGAGCCACCGCCGACGAATGCGACACCACCGGAAATGGCCGAACAGATGCGTGACTTCTTGTTGGGCGGAAGCCAACAGAGCATTCAAGAGTTTAAAGAATTGCTACACCCGAGGGACATTCGCCAGAATTTGGTGGAAGTGGGAGTTGCGGCGGGACTTTTTTATCAAGATGCCGCCAGCAACTTTTGGCATCGGCGCCATTTCTCTTATGGCCCGCTCATTTCCGCTGACGCCAAACTCTGGCTTACACCCTTTCTCGGTTTTCAGGGAGAGTTTGCGACGAGTCTGGCGGCCGACATGCGTGGCGATCCGGCGGGAACCCGTCGCATCCCAGCCGATCACCAATGGTGGCGCGGCGGAATTTTGTTTCGCAAGTCATTTGGGCTTGATCGCAAATCACCCTTGCTTACGATTGGCGTCGGTTTTAATGAACATCGCTTGAATGTGCCGGCCAATGATGTGGATCGCATCCGAACGCGCCTTTCGGGCGCGGCCGTTTCTCTCGGGCTTCAGCAGCCGACGAGCCAAACGCATTTCTGGGAATACGGAGTGCAATTCCTGCCGCGGGAGAGTGAGCAGGAGGGGAAAACCGGCCTGAGTCTTCGCTCGGGCACCAAACAAGAGACCTACTCAATTGCCGTGTGGCTGGGTTCGCGCACGGTGATGGATCGCAAACATCAGGTGTACTGGCAGTTGTCTCACACGCTCGATAAAACACTTTACGACGGTCAGGCCAGCAAGACGGATCCGATTTCTGGGATTCAACCAGCTGGGGTCTTTGTTAACACCGGAACAACAATGTTTCGCTTGGGTTACACCTGGGCCGAATAGGCAAGATCATCGCGATCACTAAAGATCTTCAGCGGTGCGATTCTTTCTCATAAAGCGCTTGATCAAAACATATCCAATTATCAAAGCCACGATGCCAATAAAGAGTGATACCTGGGCCTTCTTTGCAAAGGCCAGCGCTTCTTCAAGGTGAGAACTAAACCAATAACCGCCCACCACCCAAATCGGGACGCTCACGAGGGCGGCGGTCCCATCGAGAGTAAAAAAGACCACCGGGCGAACACCCATGATCCCGGCCGTAAGAAAAATCGGTGAGCGAAGTCCGGGTAAAAAGCGCGCCGTAAAACAAATAAATTTAGAATTTCGGAGCACCTTTTTTTCGGCCAGCGCAATTCGTTTCGGCGTAAAAATCGTGCGAAAAAGCGGAAGTTCAAAAACGCGGCGACCAAATTTGCGACCGGCAAAAAACAAAATGGTGTCGCCAATCATGACGCCAATAAAGCCAGCGATGAGCGCTCCCGCCAAAGAAATGTTTCCCATCGCGGCCAAAAAGCCGGCGGCGATCAGCGTAATGTCCTCTGGGATCGGAACTCCTAGACCACAGACGGTGAGTACGCCCAAGATAACAGCATACGATCCCACTCCGCTGGTCGTGGTTATGAAGGCTAATATCTTGGAAGCAAAAGAACCGGAGTCCATGAATTCAACATTCTATTTGGGATAAATTTGCAAAACTACTATAATGAAAACGATGGGAATAAAACTGGTCATTGTGGATGACGCCCCGTTCATTCGCGAAGTCATGGTCAATATCTTTCGTACTACCGACATTGAGGTGATTGGTGAGGCGGAGGACGGAGCTGAGGCGGTGGCGATCGTGCTCGAAAAGGCGCCGGATGTGGTCCTAATGGACATCGTCATGCCCAAAAAGAGTGGAATCGAAGCGACCCGGGAAATTCTCGAGAAGCGTCCACAGACTCGGATTATCGCCTGCTCCACAATCGACCAGGAACAAATGATGCTTAAGGCCTTAGAGGCCGGCTGTTGCAGTTACGTGGTTAAGCCATTTAATGCCGAGGCCTTAGAAAAGGCCGTGCGGACGGCGCTCGAGTAACCAGGAGGGTTGTACGATGGGAGACTTGATTTTTCTTATTAAAATTGTGATCGCAACACTGCTGATCGCAGCAGTCATGCAAACAAGATATGAAAATCGGTCGATTGAGGCGCACGTTTTGAGTTGGGTGGGAGAGAGTCCGATCATTCATCCTCTCGAACAGGTCGGAGAGGGTGGGGCAGCTTTGATTCGAGATAGTTGGAAAAATCTTAAGTCAGTTGTTGAAGCAAAAATCAAGCGCACTGAAATTCCGGGGCAACGTGAACTCGGAGTCAAAATTCAGCGAAGTAAAGAGTACCTCAGCGAACAAGCAGAAAAGGCCAAGAAAAAACTCGAGGAAGAGTAAACGAGCAAAGCACTCGAGTTTAGCGAGTGTGCTGAGTTTGTTGTTCAGCGGGCGTGCGCAGATCAGGCGTCAGTCGGGCCTTACCATTTAATGAGAGCTTGACCCGTTTAACGTCGTTATTGCGGACGCTGTCGCGGGTGTTGTCGTCACCGCCGTAGACATTAGCATGGCTACAGTTGGTCGGTGAGGCGCCTGCATGCTTGTTGGCAAAAGCCAAAGGGCTCGCAATCATTACCAGCGTGATAATTGCCAAACGAAAAGGTGTCATAGTTCACTCCTCCTAATAGGAATCCGTTCCAATAACTAACCTATCATTCACTGGTGCGAGAGGTGTGCCAGGGCGAGCCCGCTAAAATACCAAAAAATGCAACAATTTCATATACTTATGTTTTGTCGCCAAATCTAATATAGCGGTCTTTGAGGGCCTGGCGGAGGGGAGCCGCAAGACCGTCACCTGGGTGTCTCAAGAATAGACAGTCAAAAGGGGCTTATTTGGCAGTTCCTGAGCCTTGTTGAGCATCAACGGAACCTTGCCCGGCCAGCACTCGCGAAACCCGATCGGCCACCCGGGAAGGATTATCGGTAATATAGGCGTTGCCATTGGTGAACCGACGAGCACACTCACCACACTCAACATTGATGCGGCCTGCGCGCTCCTCTTCTTGTGCTCCCAGCGGCTCCTCGGCATAGGGAAGGGCGGTGTCGGCTTCCTGAGCCTGCGAAGCCCAACCCATGATTACGGAAGTGACGAGGGCCAACGCAATAAAAAAGCGAATTTTCAGCATACTCAGTCTCCGTTCTTAAAGATTGGTCTCGGTCGTCGCCGGGGCGATGATATCCAACAAGTTATTAAAGATGCTCGCCACCTGCACGGCCACAGTCGGACCTTCTTTACTTTGAACCTTGGCAATTTCACCATCGGGTTTATAGGTTACATTGATAGTTCCAAGTCCGGGGCGCTCCACTTTAGCGGGTTTACCGAAGCGCTCTTCGTACTGGATTTTCACTACTTTCTTCGATTGATCTTCGATTATCGACATCCGCCCGCGCGCATCGTACTGAATTTTTGCGACCTGCCCGTCGGTGTTCTTAGCAAAAACCAGATTGCATTTGGGGTTATCATATTTAAAGTCGGTGCTCACCTTTTTGGCCACCTTCTTTTTGGCGCTCGAAACGTTGCGAGCCGTCTCCTTTTTATCCCCTTTGTCAGCTTGCTCAGCAGCCGACTCTTCGGGTTGGTAAAAAGTAATTTCAACTTCAGAAACCTTTTGGCACTTTCCATCGTATTTAAACGACAGCGCGCGCAGATTTTCTTCTTTGGTTTTTACCAGGCCATTGGGGTAATAGGTGTAAGTGACTTTATACTTGTTGCGCAAAACGGAAATCGGTTTTCCAAAAGTCTCATGGTAAACAATGTCCGACACGCTGCCATTGTTATCAGTCCGCACCCGATATAAATATTTGCCTAAGCCGTCTTTGCGAGAGCGATGGAAAAACTCGTAGGTACTCTTGTTGGTGACCTTCTGCCCGCAAACCTTTTCAACAGTCGACCAATAGTGATCCTTGGGGTTGTCTTTGTCGACTTCGTAGGCATAGTTCTCGGTACAGCCCTTACGATTGCGGAACGAGGTAACCCAATCCTTGTCCTTGTTGTAGGTAATTTCTTTGATGGTCTTGTCTGGATACACGATTTTCACCAAGTTATGCACATCATCGTATTGATACTTGAAATTGTTCTTCCAGGCATTCTGCACATCAGCCAGATCTTCTCCGGTAAAGGAATACTTCACGCTAATCCCGTTGGGACCGGCAATTTGTTTGAGCCGTTTGCCTTCGTAACTAAAGGTGAGCTTGCGGCCATTGTTGTCGACCACGCTCATCAGCTGCGGGCCCTTCCAGTCGAGCTTCAGGTGATTGCCGTTGCGGTCGTACATAGAAATCAAATTACCAGCATCATCGAAGAGCTGAAAGGTGCCATCCTCGAGAGAGCGCTTGTATTTGCCTTCTTGAAAAACAACGTTTTCAGCTTCTCGTCCATTAGCAAAGTAAGTTTGCCCTGACACGATGTTGCCCTTGAGCTTGAGTTGGCGAGTAAACTCGTCTCGCAAGAAAGCATTTTCGCTCAGTTCTTTTTTGAGATCGGTAAAGTACTGAGGTTTCAAATCGTTGTTGCGGTTCTTAACCTCAGAAACGATTGAATCAATGGTCTTGTTAACGTTTGCTTGATCGTAGTTCTTGGGAGTGTAGACAATCTCCAGTCCGCCGCCGCACTCAGTGACCCGCAGATTTCCTTCCGCCGTCACCTCGAGTTTGGTTTCGAAATCAGAGCACCAACCAAAACCGAATATTCCGTTAAACAATGAACGGCTATTGTAGGTGCGTTGGACACGCAGGTCGTAACCGGAGCCAGGCACAATCAGGTCGGTCCAGGTATTTGCGTAGTTGGCGTTCTTCATGTCAACTACAGCCCAAGCGGCCGGAGCTGACAGCACCATCAATAGAGCTGTCAAACGTGCTATCATCGCGGTTCTCCTCAAACGTACATCACACCTTGATTGTAACAATTTTTTTCATCGTCACACCACCGATTACTTGCAGGCCCAGCATGATGATGAGCGCAACCACGCCTAAAGGCGTGGTAAACAGTGGCTTCACATAGTTCGGATCGATAACTAGAAAAATAATTAGTAAGACGAACGGGACTAAAGTAATAATCACCGCCTGCATGAGGCCTTGGGCGGTCATGGCTTGAATCTTCTTTTCAACCTTTTGGCGCTCGCGGATGGTGATAACAATAGTCGAAAAGGTTTCGGCGAGGTTTCCCCCGGTTTCCTTCAAAATATTCACTGCGGTTACAAACATTTGAACATCCTGGCGCGGGATGCGGTCGCCGAGCTCGTTGAGCGCGTCCTCTACGGACATACCGAGGCGAATTTTGTTCAGCACCAGGGAAAATTCCTGGGCAATGGGTCCCGAGAGATTGGATACAACTCGCTCCATCGACTGCGTAAGACCCAAGCCGCTCTTAACTCCGTTGGCCATGATGGTTAAGCCGTCGACCATTTGATCAACAAAACGATTGCAGCGTTTTTCCCACAACCCCTGCATGACGTTTTTGGGGATCGACCACCCCACAAAAGTCACCGCAAGCCCAAAGACCAAGCCAATGATGATATTTGGCCAAAACACCAAAAAGACCAAGGAACCCAAGCCAAAACTTAAGAGAAACATCAGGATCGTGACTTTGCGTCGGTCGGTCTCAACAAACATCATATCCATGAGTCGTAAGACTTCTTCGCGACTGCCGATGCTACGGTCGTGAATTTTGGCAATAATTCGATCCGACATCAAATAAGAAAAAACAAAGACAGCGGCGCCGAATAGGAGAATAACAATGAGATCGTTGCCAAAAATAATACTCATGTGCCCTCGTCTCCACTTCCGGTCTTTTTAATCGGGTTGGGTCGAGGCACAATTGGGGCTGCCGGACCACCCAGGCGTGGACGAGCCAGAGCGGGAGCTTTGGCGGCCGGGCGAGCTGCCGAAGAGTCGGTCGCCGCCGTCGTAAAGAGATTGCGCGGGATAGATACGCCGCGAGCCTCGAACTTTTCAATAAAGGTGGGGATTAAACCCATGGCCTGAAAGGTTCCCACAATGCGCCGATTCTTATCAAAACCCTCTTCCTTGAAGCGGAAAATTTCCTGCAACGTAACGGTCTCCCCTTGCATGCCCACCACTTCGGTGATGCTCGTTACTCGGCGACTGCCATCACTCAACCGTGAAATTTGAACTATGAGATTCACCGCGCCGGCAATCTGTTCACGGATAGCTCGAACGGGGAGTTCCATCCCCGCCATCAGACAAAGGGTCTCTAAACGCGAAATTGCCTCTCGTGGGTTATTGGAGTGGACTGTCGTCATGGAACCGTCGTGACCGGTATTCATTGCCGCCAACATATCAAGGGCCGCTCCATCACGGCACTCGCCCACGACAATTCGATCTGGTCGCATCCGCAAGGAGTTTCTTACCAGGTCGCGAATCGAAATCTCGCCCGAACCTTCCATATTTGCCGGTCGGGTTTCGAGGCGTACCACGTGCTCTTGTTTAAGTTGCAACTCGGCCGCATCCTCAACAGTAATAATGCGCTCGTTGGAGGGAATAAAGCCAGAAAGTACGTTTAACAAAGTGGTTTTACCAGAGCCGGTACCGCCCGAGATAATGACATTGAGCCCCTGCTCAACACAGATTTTAAGAAAGTCCACCATCGGCTGAGTGAGCGACTGAAAGCGATTTACATAATCATCAGAAGTGATTCGATCGCTTGGGAACTTACGAATCGTTAAAGCGGGCCCGTCAATCGCCAGAGGCTCAATGACGGCGTTGACCCGGCTACCGTCGACGAGACGAGCGTCGCAGTAGGGAGTCTTTTCATCGATACGACGACCGAGCGGAGTTACAATGCGCTCAATGACGTTGCGTAGCTGTAAGTTGGAGGTAAAGGTCACGGTACTCAAAGTGAGTTTGCCGCTCTTTTCAATATAAATTTTGTCACAACCGTTCACCATAATCTCGGTAACGGTGGGGTCGGCGAGGAGATCTTCCAGAGCCCCCAAGCCGAGAGCTTCGTCCAAGACCTCTTTGATGACCCGCGAGCGCTGGTCGCGAGGCAGACCGTGACCGAGTTTGTCCACGAGCTGAGTGATGACCCGAGTTGTTTTGGTCCGCAGCTCCTTTTCCTTAGCGGGATCCCCTTTGGTTCCGGTGAGATCCTTTTTAAGGTCCATCTCCTTGATGAGCTCAGTGTGGATTTGCATTTTTAGTAGCGTCAACGAGTCCAGTTGGCGCGCACCCTTGGCGGCCCGACCGCCGCCCGCCGGCGCTTGGAGCTGAGCGGGCGCATTCACCGAAGTGACATTTCCGACCGCCTGCAGGTTTTGCGGGCGCGACAAAGACTTGAGTCGTTGGAGAATTCCGCCGGTGAGCTTGCGCGCGACTTCATGATAAGCCGCTGCAAGAGGGGTGTTTTGCGCAGTTAGCACAAAGGGCGTTGAGCGCTGAAGGGCGGCATAAGCCGTGGCTTCGTCTTGCGGAATAGCGCCGACTATCGGCAGGCGCAGTCCCTGGGCAATCGCCGCGGGATCCAATCCGGACCGAGACACTTTATTCAGAACAATTTGAAAAAGATCGGCGGGCACGGTGGCCGCAATCAAATCATGAATGGCTTTGCGAGTTTGATTGACGGCCAGTACTTCGGCGGTGGTTACCATGATGACCGCACTGGCGTCTTCGATCATGCCCATTTGTAGTGGCGTCACATCACATCCAATGTCGACGACGATAAATTTATAGTGCTGACTAATTGCAAACAGCTGCTTGCGAAATAAGTCAGGTGAGGCATCGAGCGTTTGGTCAGGAGACAGCACCGCCCCAATGTAATTCAGGCCCGAAGGGTGTTGGCCTACGAGTCCTGGCAACGAGGCAATGCTAATTGTGCTGGCGAAATTGGCAATATCAGCAACGGTTTTAGGAGGTCGAACGCCAGTAATCACGTTTTGGTCGCCGCAACTCTTGGCGTCCAAGTCGATGAGCAAGGTTTTGGCGCGCATCTCGAACATCAGGGTTAATGCAAAGTTTGCGGCAAATACGCTCTTGCCGACGCCGCCCTTGCCGCCCATCACGCAAATAAGATGACATGCTTGATTAATTGCCAAAGCTCGACCCCCGATCTTATATCGGAAAAATCGCCTCTTAAACTAAGTCCTGGTCGCGCGATCGCTTGCCCGACTCGGCCTTAGGTCTAAGTGCCTTAATCGTTTAAGCGGAACTTCCGCTTGATCTTTTCAGATCCAGCGCTGGCGGAACTTTTGATGATAGGGGTAACAAACACCACAAACTGACTCTGATTGCGCCGGAAGTCCTTCGAGGCGTAAAGAGAGATGATGGGGTTGGTGCTCGCGTTGGGTGGCAACTTGTTGTAGTTAGTTCCGCTATCGTTGGTGATCAAACCACCAACCGCGGCGCTGGAGCCGCTGCGAACGACAATGACCGTTTGGATTTCACGAGAACTGGTCAATGGTCCGGCATCAGTATACGAAATCAAACTCTTAACTGCGAAATTGAGTTTCAACTGCACGCTATCAGAACGAGCGCCGAGAATTTGAGGCATGATGTTGGTGCGAATGCCGGTCTCTTCAAAGTTGGTTGAGGGCTGGCCCTGGGCGTTGACGATTTGATAGGGCAGACGCGAAATTGAGTTAATCACACCCGGGTTGCCATCCTGAACAATCAGACTCGAACTCTGTAGCACGCGCGCGTGCCCGTGTTCTTTGGCCCAGTTGAGTTTAGGGAGCAAGTTCGAGATCGTGCCGGTAATGGTTGCGACCACGCCACCCGGAGAGCGGCCGCCAGTCGAAAATTGCAAAGAAGAGCCGTCGCCGATGTCGGGAGTCCACTGAAAGCGAAAGCCCTTGGTGTAGTCTTTTTGAAGCTCAACATAGTGAACCACCAGCTGAACAATCTTTTTGGGTTCTTGAGCCGGAGCGGGCTTAATTTTAATCAAGTTAATTACGACGTCGGCTTTGCGTGGAAGAATCTTCTTGTCGGCCTCGGCCGTGTCGACAACGACATCTGGAACATAGGTCTTGGCGATAATCTCAGCCCGATCCTTTTCGGCCTTATCGTTGGCAAAACCTTCGAGAATGAATTTGCCGTTGACTGCACGAATGGTGATTTCGGGATTATTGACATCTCGCTCAATCAGCTCAGCAATTTTTCGTTGTGCGACGGGACTTAAAACCACCAGAGAGTCAGCGACGCCGCCATATTGTTTTACGACGGAGTGAATGCGACCCATATCTCGGGGCAAGAGGATTTGGCCGTCAACAATCACCTTATTGTTAATAATTTTAATGGTGATGCCTTCGATATCGCCCAGGAGGTTTTGCACCTCACGCGCCACTTTGTAGAGGTCCGTTTTCTTTACGTCGACCCGATATTCATATTTTACTTTTCCCGTCGCCGGATCTTCGATGATGACGGTGGCAGTTCCCTGCTTTTGGGGATAAAAACGGAGGACCTTTTCTTCAGAATTATACTGCAAGCGAATCGAGCCCTTGTACGTACCACCTTGTTTGATGTCCGGTGGCGCATTCGGCATGGGTTCGTCGTGGTAAACTCCGACCGACAGTGACAGGTACTTAACCGGGTGCTGTGCGGCCCCTTGCTCCTCTTGTCCGAGAGCAAACGGACTGAAGCACCAACTCATCAATATGACAGTTGCTAGAACCACCGTCGATCGAGGTATCCGCAAATTCAATTGTCCTACCATCGATATACGCATAAGAGACATCCTTACAGATCCTTCCAAGGACCTTTGCTTTTCTTATCCTTTGGCGGCGGCGGTGGTGGCAGTACTTGAGCTGGTTCACGAACTTGCTGAGTTATTAAAGGCGAAGTAATTTTTCCTAAAACAGATTCTACGGTTGAAGAGACCATGCGATTCTTCGTGTGGTCACTGGGATGGCGCAAAGTCATAAACAACGAGCCGGGTGAGGTCGAGAGAATGTAAATGAGGTCCTGGGCTTCCTTCGGCGTGGCTTCAACGGTGACGTTAGTGAACGTCGTGTCGCCGCGAATATTTTTGATGTATTCATCGCGCCCCATTTTTTCATAGAGCCGCGGCAGTTCGTTAACGATCTTAAGGCCCGTTGCCAAGATGACCACGTCTTCCATAATCGTTTTAACTTCACGCTTTTGCGCGGGTCCTGAGCCAATATCAAGGGCAGCAACTACGTCAATTCGATCGCCGGGCTTGAGGAGCTTGCCCACTCCGCGCATTTCGTCGACCGGAATGGTCACCGCGCGTTTACTGGGTGCTACCTGAAGTGATAAGCCAGTAACAGGTCCGGGCTCCATGATTTTGCTCTCAAGAATCTGTTCGTCTTTTTTGATCGGCGCCAGCGCAACTTTGCCGACGGCGAGCTCCGGTTTGTCGAGAGCGGTCGGTTCAATAAAATCCACCGGTCGCTCAACCACTTGAAGCATCGTATCGTCGATCGTCGCCATCTCGTTAATATCTTGGTTCGCCACCACGACGCGCTTTTTCGTTCCAAATTTTTTGGTCAGCTCTGCGCTCTTTTCCTGAGTGTAACTGTAAAGGAGAAAGACCGCGAATAGCGCCGAGGCTACGCTGATCCATAGTGTTCTGGTTTCATTCTGGTTCATTACACTAAGCTCCTTGTTCGCCTAATCTCCGCAGTTCATGTCGAGGCAAATGCCATACCCGACCATGATCCAGGCGGGACTCACCTCCACAACTTCATTTCTCGGTGCAAGATTGAAAATGGTTAAGTTGTGGTTTTGAAATGTCCGTCCCGCCGAGGCCACTTGTCGACCAACGGCCAGCGGGCGTTCGGTCGCATAGAACTCAGCTGAGCTCTGGGGGTCATCTGACAGGACGGCATGAAATCGAACCTTAAATAACCGGGTGTGCTGAGGCTCGGACAAGCCGCTCAAATTCTCCCGGAACAGACTTAGGTCTGTGCGATTGCGAAAGGTTTCAAAGGCATAGGCTCGAGCGCCAATCGACTGAAGAATTGCGGTGTGGACGATGCCAAACATCCCTAAGCCATAGCTCATCAAAACTGTGAAAATCACCAGTAGCGGCAGCGCCTCAAGTGTCGCCATGCCTCGCTCGGACTTTCCGAGTGGACGGCGCTTAGGTTTTAATGTGCGCTCAGTGGTTTTCATCTCAACATCCATTATCCGTTAGTGTCACATAGCCGTCTTCCGAGGTGTTGGTCGCATAGCCAACGGCGCCATTCACCGACAAGCGGCGGATGGCCTTCCAGCGCTCACGAGAAAAATTAATGCACTCGTTGGTCGTTACTTCGCGACCCAAATAGGAAGCAATAAAGGTTGAAAAGCCATCTCCAGAACCGTCACCTTCAGAGGTGGTCGAGCCATAAAAAGGAATTTTAAAGTCGAGCATTCGAGCGACAAATCCAGTGCCGACACCCCAAAACAAGTTAGGATCTTGGGCGTCTCTCGGCTGATAGCCAGGAAAAAGCTTGGACAGATCGCCAATACTTGGGGGCTGTTCAACGGAAAACCAGCCATTGGAATACAGTGGTCCGAAGACCTTGTTGGAAGTCAGTTCAGCAAATTTCATAGTTGCCAAGTTCTCTTGAGCTGGGGGAGCAATGTGGGAACCATAATAAGTCCTGGCAGAGGCAAAAGTGATGTATTGGGTGATCTCAACCACCGTCAGAGTTAAGGCCAAAGAAAACATCAGCATCGCAAAGCCCATCACCAAAACAAAGGCAAACAAAAAGTCCACCGTGATGATTCCCTGCTCTGACTGAATAAGAGTGAGCGCAGGTTTTTTCATAATGCGCTAGTTCCTTTCAGAGAAACATGTCGACTATGGTGGTTTGGGTGATTGTGCATGCTCGCGGCGGGCGGAGCCCACACGCCGTTTTGAATCATCCCTGACAAGTTCTGCCAGGGGCCAGAAATCAACTGAACAAAAATCTCCTCTTTGCGGAAGTAACTCGAAATCGCCAAGGTCACACCAAACAACACGGTGAGAAGGAGAAGCATCTCCACGACCATTTGACCAGTTTGTTTGAGGTGAAATTTGTTACTCATGCTAACGTCCCCCGTACACGAGGCTGACGTGTGTGAGCCAACCAAAAAACAAAGCTACGGAGTATGGAATTTTTTGCAGCTCTAAGCTGCCGCGATCAGTCTTTCGCGAGAGAAGAGCCACGGTGTTTTTCGCTAACACCAAGCCCTTGCCGGAAATAACTGCGCGAAAAACTCCTAGCAGGGCGCCCCACACAAAGGAATAAATCAAAACCCAAAAGACCGTCTGCCAGTCGGCAGCAAAGCCAAAGGCCGTAAACAACTTGAGGTCCCCTCCGCCCATAATTCGGCCGAGAAAGAGCGGCAAGCAAAGAGCAAAGGCCAGCGATCCACCAAAGAGCCCTTGTTGCAATCCCGGCCAGCGACCGACAATTCCAACCACCACGAGGGCCAGCAGCGCAAGTCCGAGGGTCAGCCAATTGTGGATCTTCTTTGAACGAAGATCGTCAATCATGCCTGTAACCAGAATAAAAGTCGGAAGCCCGAGCAAAACGAGGGTATTCGCCACGATAGTTAATTACCCCCTGGTTTGACCCAGTTGATCTTGTCGCCATCGCTGGCCTTGCGGAAGCCCCAGCCAGTCGCAATATTTCGCTCGATGCGCGCACCAAGTCGGGGTGCTGACTTTTTAAAAGTTTCGATAGGTCCGACATCACCAAGAAAAACACCCATGATGATGAAGGCGTAGAGACCCATTAATAAAACCAACTCAACCGTCATTACCCATCACTCCTTTCGAAGAGGAGTTTCCCTTATTAAAGGCAGAGGAGGCTTCCCTCATCGTGAAGCCTCCGTAACTCAAAGAGCTGCCTTATAATCCAGATCGAAATGATCAGTTGGGATTGAATCCGCCAATAGCTGACGAAAGCGATCCAAGCTTATCATTTACAATTTGCTCAATTTGAGGCCGGAAGATCATCACCAGGGCCACGACCACCACGAGCAACAAAATGTACTCAGTTGCGCCTTGGCCGGATTCGTCGTTCCACAGCTTCTTTGCAATGCTCTTAATGTGCTTCATAGTACTCCCCTTCTGCTTGATGTATCGGAACAAGACGTTCGATACATGAGCCCCTTGGTGAACTTTTCCAAAGGTCTAAGCGTTGTTAGTTATCAATATATAGTTACTTGTTTGAAAATACGGCCCGCAGAATAGCGATCATTAAGACGTGAAAAGCGCTACTCCTTAATCTTAGCATACCCAGGAAAACTCTCAAGAAATCTCTCGTGAGTGTCTAATACTTGGACCAATTGACGTTCCATCGTGAAACACTGTCAACAGTTTAGACATCAGGGGTTGTTCAGTCGGCATAAATTCGATTTGGTTTCGAAGTCGCCGCTCCACTTGTAATTCTGTTTTACTCGCAATTGGGTCGCGGCCTGACGAAAATCTGTGGCGATACTCTTATCCAGAGCGCAAGCCGCGATAAAAGAGTCGAGTGAATTCTTGAATTCGCCGATTTCCAACGCACTTTGGGCTTGGCCGACGAGCGCACGCACCGACTTGGGGTCAGCCTTGGTGGCTTGACGAAAGTACTTGTAGGCGGCATGAAAGTTTTCTCGTTCCACAAAAAAGCGGCCGGCCGCACTCTGTACCAACTCAGATTTTGGAAATCGTTTGGCGGCATCGGTGTAGGCCTGTTGCGCCTTAGTTTGTTTTCCGGCATCGCGATAGTTGTTGGCCAGATAGACGTAGGAGTCAGGATATTCAGGATCGTTATAAATCGCCTCGAGGCAAACCTTGATACCGTTATCTACATACCCATCAAGAGTGTCGATCCGGCACATTTTGTTTCGGTACTCCTTGCGACTGCCAAACGTGGCGGCCATATCTTTCAAGACAAGGCGAGCCTCATAGAGGTTGTTGGTGGTTTCGAATAAATACAGCAGGTCTTCATAGGCCGGCAGGTACTTACGATTTTTCTTTATTGCCTGTCGAAAACTCTGAATGGCCTCGTCGTTCTTTTTTAACTCCACATAGGCTTGTCCCATGCGGGCTAAGGTCAGATAGTCCTCGGCATCATCTTTGAGGTTAAGCTCCAGTACTCGGACTTCATCCTCAAAACGCTTTTGTTTGTGAAGTGACTCCGCCAACATCAGTCGCGAGGGTTTGCCGATTTCCACGGCGTGCCCCAATAAAAGCTCAATGACTCTTTCATACTTTCGAGTCCGAAAGGCCTGACGAGCGGCCTCTTCGCGTTTTTCAAAGCCACTGGCAGAAGGACCTGATTCCTGAGGGGATTTCGCCGGCTCCGAGGCCTGCGCCCAGGACCACCCGACACATAGGGCTAAGGAAAATCTCAAAATAAGCCGATGAAGCATAAGCATAGCATAGCAGAACTTATGGAAAATTGGGTTGAAAATTCCAAAGCCAAAGAGCGGCCGCCACCAATGGTGTGGGCGTCGGTCTTACGTTCACAAGCCGGGCAAGGGCTGGTGGAATATATTTTAATTTTGGTCGTTGTGGTTTCGGTGGGCCTGGGTCTTCTCTATCAATTTCATAGTGCCTTTGCTAATTGGGCGACCTCGTACTTTGGCAGCTATCTCGCTTGTCTACTTGAGACGGGAGAACTGCCAGGCGTTGGGGGTACGGGCGGAGATTCGGGTGTCTGCAGTCAGCTTTATGCCAACTTTACCTTCACGGCGGGAGTGCCTTACCAAGGGCCGCCCGGTGGCGGGGGTGGTGGGGGTGGAGGTGGCGGAGGACAACCGTGGACCAAACCCACCTCGGGTAACGAAGGCTCCGGTGCTGCCGGGACGACAGGCCGAGGTTCCTACGCCAAAGTGGGCGGCAAGCGCGGCGGGCGCGGATTTGGCCGTGACGGACGCTTTGATGATCAAAATTCTGCAAATAAAAATCGGCGTGGTGCTCGCGGCGGAAGTGACAATACTTACACGGGGAGCACCGAGTCCTCGCTACCGGCCTCGGCCTTGAGAGGCAGTGGACAGAAGGGACAACAAAAGAAATCGCGTTTTGAGCGCGACTACAGCATGCTTGGCAATGTCGAAAAACAGGCAAGCGAGCGCAACGCCACAGTGGTGCGCAAAAAGGATCTTGAACAAATTAAGCGAGCGGAGAGGATGAAAATCACTCGCAAGCCCGCCAAAGCCGACCAAACAATTGAAGACGAAGAAATGACCTTCGGTAACTTCCTGCGAATTATCATTATTGCGGGAATTCTCATCGCCCTTTTTGTGCTATTGGGCGGCCAGGCTCTCCAGTTGAGTAAGTCCTGGGAATAACGCAGGAAGACAGCACTTCTTCCCCCTTTTTTTTAGTGATTTGCAGCGCTGTTTTGTGAACCAAAGGGAATCTTTTTCAACCCCCTCGGCACAGTTGAATCTTTGCGGATATGTCGGGAAAACCTAGAGCCAGGGGGAAATGGGGATGCTCGATTCGGGGATAATTGCGATTAATCGCGAGGGCATTTTTTCTGTTGATCAGGCCGAGCGACTGCTGCCGATCATTCGGAGAATTACACAAGAGTACAGTCAAAAGGTGGAAGCGTTGATGGGGCGCCTCGAGGCGCTCAATCCAAAGAGCGAACAAGTGATGCCGCTCGAGGAAGAGATCAATGTGCTCATCCAAGGCTGGCATGAAAAAATCAAAAAACTCGGCGCTGTACCAAAGGGCCTGTGGCTCGTCGATTTCGACACCGGCGATGGATACTTCTGTTGGAAGTATCCTGAGAACGGTATAGGATTCTGGCATAGCTACAACGATGGTTTTAGCGGTCGAGTATCAGTCGAAAAATGGCGCCAAGGGCAAAAGGACCGCAGACGCGATCAGGAGCCTTCGCCGACGGTATAGAGAATGCGCATTGCACTTGCACAAATTAATTCAACGCTCGGTGATTTTGCCAGCAACCGCAAAAAAATATTAGAGTATTGTCAAAGAGCCGTCGAACGGCGGTGTGATCTTGTGGTCTTTCCGGAGGCCAGCCTGTTCGGCTATCATCCAGTGGACCTCCTCGAGCGGCCAGCCATCGTCGAATCACAGATGCGCGAGCTCAAGCGGTTATCGCGACAAATTCCCAAAGGTCTCGCGGTTGTTGTCGGGGCGATCACTCCGAACCCACGAGTAAAGGGCAAGCGCTTTCACAACTCGGCCGTCCTGCTTGAGAAAGGCAAACCACCACGCATTTTTCCCAAACAACTGCTGCCCACCTATGACGTCTTTGATGAAGCTCGCCACATCGAACCAGGAACGATTAAGAACAATTGCGTGCGAGTGAAGGGCAAACGACTCCTCCTGACGATTTGTGAAGATATCTGGGCCTGGCCCGACACCAAGGGACGCAGCCCCTATGATTCCAATCCACTCAAAGAGGTTAAGGGCAAGGTTGATCTCGTTGTTAATCTTAGTGCCTCGCCGTTTACGACTACCAAATGGAAAAACCGTCAGCGTGTGGTGCAGGCGACCGCGCGGCATTTTCGCTGTCCCATGGTTTACGTTAATTTGGTTGGGGCCCAAGATGAGCTCATCTTCGATGGTGGAAGTTTTGCCGTTGATGAAAAAGGACAACAACTTTGCCACAACGTGCACTTTGAAGAGGACCTTAATGTTCTCGATCTTGCGACCCGCGAAGGCGGGACCCGTGAAAAAACCCAGAACCGCGACGAATGTTTGCGACAAGCACTGACCTTAGGGATTCGTGATTTCGTCGAAAAGACAGGTCTCAAGCGGGTGCACTTGGGTCTCAGCGGTGGGATTGATTCGGCGGTGGTTGCGTGTCTTGCGGCCGATGCCGTCGGTCCGGATCGAGTGACCTGTCTGGCGTTGCCGGGCCCGTTTAACGACCCACGCAGCTTGGAGTGGTCGCGAGCTCTTGCAAAACGATTGGGCGTTCAACTCATTGAAGTGACTTTGAATCAGTTGTACGAGGCGGTGGTGGGGTCTCTCGAGCGGTCACTTGGTCCAACTCACTTCGGCGTGATGCACGAGAATATTCAGGCGCGTTTGCGGGGATTATTGCTCATGGCATTCTCAAATCGCGAAGGCAGCCTGCTGCTGAATACCAGCAACAAGAGCGAGTTGGCCGTTGGTTACAGTACTCTCTACGGAGATCTGTGCGGTGGTCTATGTGTTATTGGTGATTTGCTCAAGTCCGAGGTATTTGGTTTAGCTCGGCATTACAATCAGCAAAGTGAATTGATACCCGTCGGTATCATCGAGCGACCGCCTTCAGCGGAGTTGCGACCAAATCAAAAAGATGAGGACACTCTTCCGCCATATCGACTGCTAGACCCGGCGGTCGCGAAACTTGTAGTTGGAGCGATGCCACCCAAAGGCGAAGTGGAACAGCGAGTGCTTAAATCTTTAATGCAGTCGGAGTTTAAACGTTGGCAAGCTCCGCCCATCTTAAAGGTGTCGGACCACGCCTTCGGTCGAGGACGTCGCCTTCCCATTGCCCACCGAGCGCTTTATTAGCGTCTGAGCTAAAATATTTACACGATGATAACCCGACCGTGGCCGTTGAGTGTCACAGACACAGGTAACCGGGAGGGACTCATGAGAAGGTTTCTGCAAATACTCGCAATCATGATGACGATAGGAACCATGTTCGCAGCGGCGCTCATTACCTCAGCGGCGCTGGGTGAAGAAACTCTTGGGGAGTTGGATTTGGTGTGGGAGGAGACGAGTGCTCTTAATATGGATCAAGAGATTCGTCGTCAAGAGAAGGTGATAGGTCGAATCGTGGACGAACTAAGAGATGGGCCGTCGCGAGAGCCCGACTTGTTGGTTGCTCAACAAAAGTCGGACTTTAAAGTGCGGTTGATTTCGCACTCACAGTAAGCCATCAAGCAAGTCGAGTTGCTTGGGCTGTGGGTCTAACTGGGGGAATGAGAGCTCGGCGCGACCGGTAAGGTTAACTAAGTTCTCAATCGGGGGCATGAGATTCGCTGCCCCCGTAATTTTTTTGACCAGCTCAATAAATAATTTTCCGCAATAAGTGGCGTCCCCTTCGGCGCGATGGAACTCGCCGGCGGGAATATTTAGATGTTGCACGAGAGTACCCAACCGGTAGTTGGCGAGGCCGGGGTACACGCGCTTCGCAATTGTGTAGGTGTCTAAAATCACTCCGCGCGGCGCTCGAGATTCATATTTACGGACATCTGAAGTTAAAAACTGGGCATCAAAAATTGCATTGTGTGCCACCAAAATATCTTGGCCGCAAAACTCAGCGAAAGGCTCAAGAAGTTTATCAATGGTGGGCTTGCCGCTGACCATTTGATCAGTAATTTTGTTCACCCGTGAAGCATCAGGAGGGATCGGAATGCGAGGGTCGACCAGAGTTGAAAAAACCGCCTCGACCTCGCCATTAATAAAGCGAACCGCCCCAATTTCAACAATTCGGTCCACGCCCGGAAGTGTTCCCGTCGTCTCAAGGTCAAAAGCAATAAAGCGCATGATTTTTTTGTAGCGAAGATTTAGTATTGATTCAACTATGTTTGGGAAAAAAGGCCGACTGGCGAATAACCCGACGATCACGTTTCTTCCGGCCCAAAAGACGGTTGAAATCAAAGGCCTTTCCACGGTTCTGGATCTGGCGCTGAGCAACAAAATCGAGCTCAATCACTCCTGCGGAGGGATGGGGAGCTGTACCACTTGTCGGGTGATCGTTGAGGAGGCTCCTCATGGTCAGCCAGCTCGAACCAGAGAAGAACAATTGCGGGCCCAAGAGCGAGGGTTTGAAGACCGTGAGCGACTGGCCTGTCAAATGCGGCCCACGCCCGGAATGGTCATCGCGATTCCTGGCCGTCGGTAACATAGAAGGGGTTGGTAAAAATCCAAGGGATCCACTTTTTTCCGTCCGGCAGGGGCAAGGTGGGAATCACTCTTACCATGACTCGATAAACTCCGGGCCCCGGAATCTCCAAATTGGTTTCTCGAGAATTGGACACCAGAATTTTTTCGCCCCCGCGATAATAGATCACATCAAACGGAACGTCGGGCTTTTGCGGAAGGACGGTCACGAGTTTCATTCCGGGCGACCACTTAACCGAACCACCCATCGGCACCGCTGGTAGCCCTGGGCGCTCGATTTTAGCAATAAACCCACGTGGGTCGGCCAACGAGTCCAGACTCATATAGAATTGACCACGGCGAAGTGCGCCGGCGAGCTTTTGGCGATCGGCCGAGGCATTTCCGGTGAGTTCTGACGGCAACAAAACGTGGTTGCGAACCAAACTAAAGAGCGTCAGGTAGGAAGGAAACTCAACAAAAAGAGACGGCGAAATACGAACGCGGGCTTCAGCATCGGTTCCGGCAAACCCGAGAGTGGGTTTGCGAGCGTTGAGCTTATCCCACAGATCGAGCTCGGCCTGCGGAATATGAAAAAGTCGAATCAGAGCCAGTCGGCTGTTGAACGGATACAAGAACACTGTCCATAGGAATGAAAGCTTCGTCTTCAGCCACGACTGCTGCCAAATTGATTTGAGATTGATGACTTCGAGGCCATCCAGTCCACTTGGGAGTTCTCCTTCCCAGCGAAAATTGGGTTTAAACGGGTGGGCCAAAACAAAGATTCCAAGATTTGCATCGCGGGAAGTTTGGGTGAGTTGATCGGCGAGAAAGAATTGTGAGCGACCCGGGCTTGAAAGATCGGCTGGATCAGAGGAGTCGTAATTGAGAATTCGGGAGTTCAAGTAACTATACTCGCCATCGACAAAAACCAAGAGATTGCCGTGATAGCCCTCTAAATGATTGGGTTTGTTGGCGAGGTTGAGATCAGAAAAAAAGATAAAGTCCAGTCCAGCGGTTTGAGCGATTTGAATGATTTCTGAAACGGACCGACTGCCGGAGCTCAAATCACTGTGAACGTTCATTACTCCTCGGTAGTCGTAAAAGCCGGGAGGGTTACTGGGCGCCAGTTCCGCCGGGACAATTCTCAATCCCCACTGGCTGATGATGAGCCCGTAGGTAATGAAGGCAAGAAAAGCAAAAGAAAACCCCAACCACTTTTTCACGGTGCTTGCACCTCGAGAAGATCGTATTGGTAGTCCAATACCCTACGCGTGAGAATTTCATGTGTCTCGGCAAATTCAGCGGGAAGTCCATAGTTGGTGCGAGTAATGAAATAATACTTTGGTGCTTGAGGCCGGCTCTCCTCCAGTCGGTCGTAAAAATCAAGACGCCCACTTCCTCGCAATTTGGCAATCGGTTCCTTGAGTTCAAAACTCATCTTCGCGGCCATTTGATAGGAGTGGGCATAGATCGGTCGAGAGTCGCGGGTGGATTCGGCAAGAAGGTTTAATTCACGGATCTCTCGAGTCTTGAGAGGATTGCTTTCCAGCGGAAGGAGGCCAAAGGTCAAGTCAGCGGCGACAAAAATGGCCGCAAAAGTCCAAAGCGAAGAAGCGACGACGAGTTTACCCCTGGTTAGAGTCATAGCGGCCAGTGCGAGGACAAAAGGATAAGCAAGAATCGGCCAATTGGCTTCGACTTTTCCTTTAAAGGACGTCACAAAAAAGAACAGCAGTGGACCCCAGGCAAAGATCTTGAGCCAAGTCGGAGTCGACGGCAGTCGGTGGTTTTTTAAGGCTTCAAGGAAAATGACAGGGAAGACCAATAAGAATTGGCCGAGAACATACGACCAGGTCCAAAAGGCCTGCCACTGAGTTGCCCCGAGTCCGTGTCCCATTTGAAAGCGAAAGGAGGCAAAGTCATTCTGATAATTCCACACCCACACCGGCAGAGAAAAAATTAAAAACGTGAAAACGGAAACGGTGACGGCAGGCCAGAGGTCGCGCGAAAACTTTTTGTCGAAGATGAGCCAAACCAGACAAAGCAAACCAAACAGCGCCATGTGGTATTTGGCGCAAAACCCTAAGCCTAAGGCGAGGCCAAAACAGGCCGCCCACCGCAAGGATTTTGTCTCGAGGGTTTTGAGCAGAGCCAGCAGAGCCGCCGGTACCAATACCATGAGTGGCAAGTCCGGCGTGGTAATGAGACTTCCCGGTCCAGTCAAGGGATGCAGGAGCCACAAAAGACTCCAAATTAAGAGAGCGCGGTCATTTAAAAATCGAGAGAAGAGGGGAAGCCAGAACCAATAGGCGAGGTGACCAAACACCACGGCCGGCCAGCGAACCAAAGAGCCCAACAGCTCAAACGGCTGCCCGAGCCAAAGGAGCCAGGCCACAAACGGAGGATGATCGTAATAACTGAGTTGCGGGTGATGGCTCCACACCCAATAGTAAGCTTCATCTGGAGCCAGGGGAACAACGCCAGCGAAAAGGAGTTTTATGAAGAGTGTGGCAATCCACAAGTGAGTCAGTCGCCGCAAAGAATCCTCAAATCAAGGGAACTTGATTTTTTTGGGTTTGCCCAAGTCACCGGGAACCCCTTTATCAATCCCATTGTGGATCACATTAACTGCGCCACCATCACTAAAGTCGACGGCTAGGCTCGTTGCGCCCTTTAGAGTATGAATTTGCTCTGGTTTAAGGACAATAGTTTCGAGTCTTCCGCCGTCGATGCGAAAGGAAACCTCGACTTGATCTAGTGCTTCGATGATGACCTCTTGTGGAGATCCGGTTTTGGGCGGTTTAGGAGTGTCAGTCGTCGTTGCGGACTCTGTGGGCTTGGTGTCCGTGGGCGGCGCCGCAACCTCGGGAGGCTTAACCGCCGCGGGTGGCGGAGTTGGTGGGGGCGGAGTGGGCTTGGCAACCTCCGCGGGTTTAGGTGGTTCGACGGGCTTAGGAGGTTCTATAGGTTTTGGTGGCTCCGTCGGTTTCGGTGATTCAAGCGGTTTGGCCGTCGGCCCTGGTGGAGCCGAAACCGTATTTGTGGGCGTGGGTGCTGCGGTCGGAGGGGTGGCCGTAGGTGGTGGAGTGGCGGTCGCCGCAGGAGGAGGAGTTACTGTTTCGGCGGGCGCACTTTCTCCCGTGGGCGCAGGCACGGCGGTCTTGGCCTCTGGAGCGTTGGTGTTCGCAGCCTTGTCGTCACCAGCGCTCTTTTCGTTTGGCGCAACGGCCGCCTCTGGAGAAGCCGGGTCATTGTCATGGACCAGGCGCTCGAGGTTTTCCGGAGGAGCATCGACGTTTCCTTCGCGCTCATATTTTTCGACAATTTGCTTAACGCCGAGGATGATTACAATCAGTAAGATGACTCCGCCAGCAACCATGGAGCGTGAAGCCGCCGAGGGTTCACGCAGTGTCGGAGGAGCCGGCCGCGCCTTGGTCGAGGATTCTGGGCTTGGGGGTGTATTGGCCGGCGGGGCGCTGGGATGTGCGGACTCAGCGACAACAACCGGGGCCGGTCGGAGTTCCGCAAGTTCTTTTGAAAACAACTCCAGCAACTCGTTCGCATCGAGCTTTAAGTAGATTGCGTAGGTGCGAATAAATCCGCGCAAGAAAGACACCGCAGGCAATTTATCGAGATTCCCCTCTTCCATCGCCTGTAGAACGCGCGGGTTGATTTTGGTTGAGAGCGAGACTTCGCTAATCGTGAGTTTTTGCTCTTCGCGACTTGCTTTCAGTCGCTCACCGGTGCGCTTCATCACTTAACCTACTTCAAAACTTTCAACATCGATTGAGATTTGCCATAGTACTTGCCCTCTGGAAACTCGGTCATGAGCTCCTCAAAACGAGCCGTCGCTCGCGGCCGGTCGCCAAGTTTATAGTAACTGAGGGCGCTGTAGTAATGAGGCTCGTCAAATTTTGAGCCCTTACAAAGTTCAATGGCTTGGTCAAAGCTTTGCGCGGCCAACTGAAAGTCCTTCAGCTCAAAAAGCGTTCGCCCGTAGTAGTGATGGGTCAGACAATTCTTTCGCTGAACCTTCAATGATTTTTTTAAAAATTCGCGAGCGTTGCTGAAGTCACCCTTATTAAAGTAAGCCAACCCCAAGTTGGTCAGAGTTTTATCGGGGTAAGGATAAGTGAGATCTTTATTCGCCGTCTGAAGATGATTGATCGCCTGATCGTAGAGCCCCATTTCGATGTACACTCGCCCAAGGTTGTTGCGGGCGTCGGTGTAAGCGGAGTTGATCGCCAAAGCGGACTTGAAATGCGACTCGGCCTTGGTGAACTCCTGACGAACAAAGTAAGCCAGGCCCAAGTTGTTATGAACTGTGGGGTTGTTGGGATCTAATTCATTTGCTTGGTTGAGCTCATGCAGTGCTGCCGGGTAGTTCCCCTTACTTAAATAGGCGGAACCCAATTGAAGATGAAGTTCAGCCCGGCGGTTGTCGGTCGCTTTGGTGGGCGTGCACCCTGACGGAGCCAGCGCCAAACCGAGGAAGAAAATAACTCCAGCCACAACTTTGATCATCTTGTTAAAAACGTAACAAAGAATGGCAAGAACAGCAAAATACTTTCGGCCAGAGACACAGGTCTCTTTCGCGAGCATTGGCGCGGGGCTTCAGTTTTTGCCAAACGTAAAGAGATCAAGATTGAGGCACGCTAAGGCGTCGGCCTCAGAGCTTTCAGCTTTGCTGCGAACTTGGGAAAGCAGTTGTATGAGGAGCTCGCGGACCTCTCCGAGTGCCGCCCGCGAGAGTGACATCGGGCCCGAGTAGTAAAGGTTGGTGTCATCCTCCGCCTCCATTCGTTGCAAGGCCTTGAGTCGCCAGTTGCGATGATGTTGCTGGATGAGTGGTGAGGTTGCTTCCAAGTGGGTTCGCTTGGGCCCAATGTCCAAGTGACCGTCAGCGTGGCGAACACAAAGCCCTGTTCCCAGCAGGAATTCGAGTGTTCGAGCGGCAACTGAGGGCGAGATCCCGAGATATTGAGCAATGTCCTGTGCGGTGTTGAGTTTGGCCAGTGACGAAGCCAAACGAACACCACTGTATTGCCATCCAGAGTAAAATTGGGCCCGCGCTTGCTCGTTGAGCTCGACGTCTTTGGGGAGGCGATTCTTGAGTTCTTGCGCCTGGGCTTGAAGCCCACGAAGTTGCTGACGGTAAGTTTCGCGTAAGCGGTGGGTTCCGGCTCGTTCAATCTGCACTAGGAGCAAAAAGCAGTTGGCCTCAAGCTCGGAGAGACCCATAAAGCCTGCCAAATCGAGAGCCTGCTCTGGGGTGAGTTCGCGCGAGCCCGAAAAGATTTGGCTGACCATTGCCGGATGGATGTTCAAGTGTTCGGCGATCCGACGACTCATGCCCCGCCCCTTTCGGGGCTGAGAAGCGATAAAATCGCGCACAAAAGCCTTGTAGTCGTCTTGTAAAAAGATAGACATTTCCAATATATATCAGTTGATTAACAAAAAAGTTAATAAAAACGATAAAAATTAATAAACATATCCTGGAAAACTAATGCAACGCGTCTACAATGGCCTGGTGTTTGCTCAACCTAACCAGGAGTTTTTTATGAAGAAGATCAGAGTGTCTAAACAACTGCTTTCTGCGCTCGCGGCAATTTTGCTGACTCTAACGGCGGCAAATGGCGAACCCCTCAAGCCCGCGAAGCCGAGTCGGGCCGAAAAGCCCGGGGCAACGGCGGCTGCACCGAAGGCCCCCAGAGAGTCGCGCGCCGAGGAAAGCTCACCAGAGGTGCTAAGAGCCCGAGCCATGTTCGAAACCGGCCGAGTGCTCCGTGTCCTCGGGGGAGTGGACAGCGGCGGCGGCAACACGTTTCCGGCGGGCCAACTCAGTGCCAAGGACCTGCGGGAGTTCGTCAATGATGCTCATCGGGAGTTACCACTCCTTTTGAACAAACTCGAAGTCGGGCTTCCGTATGCGGAAATCACCAACACCTCTGGCGAAGCCGCCCAGTTTGTTCAAATGATTTCCGCCATTATCAAGCGCGTCTTTCCTGAAAACAGTCGTGACCTCTTTGTCATTCATCGAGAGGCACGTTACCGTTTTCAAACCAACGGTTCCTGCCGCGATCGCGCCGGCAACGAAGTCGATGCGAGTGTGTATGGAGTTGCGGAAAACGAAATCTGCCTCAGCCAAAATCGGCTCTTGCGCAAACTCAGCTGGGGCAATGCCGCCACTCAATTGCCAGCGCTCTTGGCGCACGAACTCAGCCACAAACTGGGGACTAACGAGCAGGAGGCAGAAACCATTCAGTTCATGATCCTGGGGATGACCCAGTACCAAGCCGTCACCAGCTTTTCGGAGTTGACCGAGCCCGCACTCAACGCCCTGAATGAATTGGAAAACACGGTGCAAAACACCATGGGAATTCTTCAAGCTCCGACCAAAGACCTCGACATGGAGCCGCTCTTTAAAATGGTGGAGGCGCAATTTCCCAACGCCCCAATCATCAAGGCCTTGGTCGAATACGCCCGAAGCATGACCAAATTACTTCCGGACTTGCGAGCCGGAAACTTGCAGACCCAACTTGTGCTGCTCTCGAGAGATGCGGTGAGAGCATTTGATTTGCTCACCAACATGAATCCGCACTCCTTACTGCGAAAGAGCGACTTTGATAAGGCCATCGCCCTCACCTACAAAGTGGCTCCAATGTCGGGCTATTTCCCCCAACAGTTTGGACCCGATCGTGATTATCTTGAGAAAGTCTTTGGTGGGCGCGATTGGATTACGGCACGTGAGTATGCGGACCCCAGTTCACACAGCATCGTCAACGTTAACGAGCGTGTTTATCGGGTACGACCAGGCGATAAAGCCAGTTTTTTATACGCCCTTCAGGATCTCGAAGACACCATCACCGCGCTCAAATCAGCGGTAGGCAAGTTTCACAAGCCAGTCCGGCAAGGCCAATAAATTGAAAGTGGGAGAAAAAAGATGGGGCCACGAAGAACTCTGTGGCCCCATAGTACGATAAGATTACTTATGCTCAGGAGCAGGAGTCATCTTCTTCGTTACACAAGCTTCCAACTCTTTGTCCTTAAAAGTGGGAGTCTCTTTGAGGCACTCTTCTTAGCTGTTCACGAACTCGCGTTTTTCAAAAAACAAAGCCAGTTCGCGCTGCGCACTCGCCGGGCTGTCACTGCCGTGAACCGCATTTTCTCCGACGTTGTCGCCAAACAGGGCCCGAATGGTACCGGGATCGGCCTTCTTCGGATC
>JADZEO010000056.1 GCA_020850475.1 Bdellovibrionales bacterium
CGAGAGGCCGCAAAAGAGGACGCTGAAGAGCGTCCTCTTTTTTTTGCCGGGGGAAAGAAAGCAATCGCCCGAGTCCAAGGGCGTTCATCCGAAAAACCTCCCCGGTTTCGGTTCGCGGTGACCAGAATCGGCACCTCATTGACAAAATAGAGAGGCTTTGCTGACGGGCTTAAGGCCATGCCTCTCCCCGTTTGGAGAGGGGCGTGGCCCGCCATTTGCCTTATCGGACCCGAGATCTGCTCAATTCGGAGGTAAAGGCGTGGCCATTCAGGCGCATAAGGTATTGGTTTTAGGTGCTCTGTTGGTGTCGGTCGGTTGCGGAAGCAACCCCGAAAAAACCGTCAGTGGAGTCAGCCTTAAGCAAGAATTCTTACGCACCAACCAGGGGGCCTACCGAACTTTTTCCCAAGAAAAGCTCCGGATTGATTCCGCAGGTGAGGCGGTTCAAGGGCGGGTGGAGGCCAATCGACTTTCGCTTTGGCTTGCGGCTGACAATCAACTTGAGATGACCACGGCCAAAGGAACTCGTACGCGAATCCCCTTGCCGGAAGCCATCAGGGCCATCAATCCTCGCCCGGGCGATCAGGCGACCGTTTCCTTTTCCTGCTTTTACGGTCGCGAAGGAACACTGGAAGACTTTGTTAAATTCCCGGAGCGTCGCAAAGGGCTTCGCTACGATTATGAGATCGAAGGTCTTCTCAACCGCGGCGCCAATTACATGGCGAGCTTTCAATTTAGGGATTTTGCCTTTCGTGGAGTTCAAGATCTCAAAAAATCCGGTGCCATGGCCGAGAGCTTTCCGCCCGAGGCCCTCAAAGTGGAAATGGAACGAATCTGTCGAGACTCCCAGCCTCAAGCCTATGAGATTCAAAATTCATTTGGGGTCATTGGTTACAATGGGCAACAAATCGAAATTGTTCCCGGCTCCCGTTATCACACCGAGATTTATGACCCAGCTCACTTGGTCCACCAGCGTTTTTGGGTCAAGGAAGAAGTTCCGGAAATTGACGTGACTTCGCGTTTTTGGACGACCGCTAAGGGCCTTTTTCTGGCAGCCAGTCGAGGCTACAATTATGAAAAGAGTCGCTACGACGAGTGGCAAGTCACAACACCCAGAGAAGAACTCAACTTTGCGACCGAGACCGGCGTCTTCACTTGGAAGCGCGAGGAAAGCAAGGCCACCGCGAGCTGTGGTTTTGAGCTGATTTTCACACTCAAAAAATTAGTGGTGCGGGATCTTCCCAAAGAACTGTTGGGTTACCTCGACAGTCAGTTCAAGTTCAACAGCGGCCGCCGGATCGGCGACACCGCGTGCAGCATTGATAGTGCCATTGAGAGTTTGCAGCGATCATCGGAAGGCGTTCGGTTGATGTTTAAAGTCCGCGAGGATTCGGGCAATGGCCTGAGCGTGCGCCTCGAGGACAAGGGTAAAGACCTCGCCACGGTCGAGCATGCCCTGCCATGGTCGGACTCGGCCCGCCGTCTCACCCCCAAAACAACTCGCAACTAACCAAAGAAAGACTCATGACCACCACGCAATGGCCCAAATTATTGATCGTCAGTTGGTTGGTGGTGCTGGCGAACCTCGCCCAGGCGCTCGAGATTTACTCCTTTTTGGACAATAAGTGCCAGGTTAAAGAGGGCATCATCCTCGGAGTCACCGACACGCAAATTGAGTTACTGGGTCTTGGCGGACAGTTTTCGACGTTAGAGCGAGATGAAGTGAAGCACTTGGCGATTTATAACACCGTCGACAACCCCGTCGTGCAAATCGAAGATCACCCAAGACTTCGCGAAAGACTGCTGGAAATTTACGTGCGTAACACCGACGAGCCGACCTTTGTGGGGTGGCCGGTTAAGTTTGTCGAGAATTTGGTGATCTTTTTCGACATTCGCGGCAAGACACATGTTTCTGAGCTGTTTAAGATTCGCAAGATTCGTCCTTATCGCGGGCCGAAGTTGTCGTCGCAAACCCTGTCGCACTCTCTGGTTCGCCTGTCTTACGCGTCGATTGTGACGGATTGCAATTTGCCGGGTAAGGACGAAGCCAAGAGTGATCGGGTGCGAGCCACCCGCATGTTGGGCGATCAAATCCAAATCAGTGAGTTTTTGAGTCAATTTGAAAACGGCTTTGAGGACGTTAAGAGCTTTCAGGAGAGGACTTACGTTTATGCCCGTCCGTTTTTGTACGACAAAAGTACCAAGCTTGGGTTCTTGGTGTCTGACGACTACCAACTGGCTCCGAAGAGCCTCATGCCCATGTATTTTCAGTGGACCAAGGGACGCGAGTTTCGATTTCAAAGTTTCAATCAGGTGGGTTCAGTTCCTGTCGAGTATTTGCCAACAGTTGAACCCCTGATGGTCTTTCGGTCGGATCTTAAGTCTCACGTGTTTCACGCCACCTTTGTCGGCAACCTGAATGCACTTTCGGCCGGAACCGAGTACTTCACTCCCGCTCAGGAAAATCTGCCTTTTGATTCCAGCAAACCGAGCTTTAAGGCTCACTCGGCGGCGTCGATCAACTACATGGCCCTCATGGGTGGGGACTGGGGTCCGTTGTCGGCCTCGGTGGGAACTTACTTCCCGAACTATATGGTTCAGGTGAGACAAGAATTTCGCGAAGTTCTGGGTTCTAAATTGGCGCCCCTCTTTCGCGTAATGTTCACCGGAACCAACTACCGAATCCGGGGAGTGGTCGGGCAGACTCGTTTGCAGGCGGATAGCGGAGTGGTCGACACCCAGGTTTCACGTCACGAGAACCTCAGCGTGGTGGGCTATTTAGATTCTTTCAAATTTGATTCGGAGTATCTGCGGGTCGGGATCGATTATCGAGTGAACCCTGAGCTGGATCTGACCCTGGATCAATTGTGGTTGAATGGCGCCTACCAGGAGACTCTCACCACCACCAGTCGCAATTCTATGGATTTTGTCCATTTGATCACCCAGGCGTCGGTTCGCCACAACTTTGGCGAGTATGTAGCGCTTCGCGTGTTCTTAAACTTCTTTAAGGTCGATGAAGATTATGACTTTTCGGGCTTAAGCGAATCGGACTCAACCTCCGAGTTGACCTATGGAGGCACCTTTGAATTCATCTTTTGAGCGGACCAGGGCCGCCCTGCAGATGGTGTTCACGGTGACGGTGCTGGCTGTCGGCCTGAGCCTCGGGGAGTCGGCGTGGGCGATCAATGTCAATGCCATCTACACAGCCGCCTGCCAAAGGGATGTCGGGATGATCATGCAAGTGGATGATCAGTCGATTCACTTTTTGAGCCTCGAAGGTGGAAAAGTAAAGACCGTTCCCAAGCACGAGATCATTTATCTGGCTTATTACCCGATGGACATCCTGCCGATTGTGGGAATTGCGAACCCCGAGGAGCTCGATTACTATCAGGTTTACACTTCGGCCGACGATGTCGTACGCGAACTCACCAAGGGTTGGCCGATCGGCTTTACCCAAGACAAAATTGCCTTTCTGAGTCCTGAGGGTGAAGAAGCGGTGGTCAGTCGCCGGAGCATTTTCAGTTTGACCGAGACTCAGTTAAAATCCGCGCGGCGTTGTCCGGCTAAGCGAGGCTATCGCTCCTATTTGTTTGTGCATCCCTATCAGTTTCGTGATTGTCCAAATGATCAGTTTGCCGAAGGTCCCACCAAGATCTACCCGCAGCAGATCTTGAGCCAACCGGTCATGATCAAGCGGGAGTTGGATGAATTTCAGACCGAGGCTGCGCGCTTGAAGCGCTACTATCGAGAACAAAAGTTCTATCCCGTTCCCGAAGTGCACAGCAATGTGACGAGTCTTGGTCTGTGGCACACCTTTGGTTATCGGCACGGGGGCTCGAGTAAACGGGTGAGTAACTTCACTCCGGTGTTAACCGACTCCTACTCTTCGGATATTTTCGATTATCAGCACACCTTTGTGGCGGGGAGTGCGCCCATTATGACCTCGGCTCACGAGGAGCCTCAGGTGCATTCGCTTTACGCCTTTAAGGCCTCGTATTTTCACTTTTCGGCTCTGGCCGATCCCAATTTGATTTTGGTGGGACGCAACTACAAGTGGCAGGACTCGGACTTTGAGGGGCCCGACGATAAATGGAATAACGTCACGCAGATTGAAATGGGTTTTGACTTTGGACACTACACCTTTCAACTGTATTTAGCTGACGCTTACCAAGTGGGAATCCACAATGGACTGGAGATGGTGAACGAGACCTTTGGAGTTAATCGTCTCGGCCTTACTTACCGCAATCATCGCTGGGGAATCGAAGCTTCAGCCGGGGCGGGAGAAGAAAAAGATGAAGAGGGAACGGGGGCGCTCTACACCTCCCGCTTGTCAGCACGACGTCTAAACCTCACCATGTACCGCCTGTGGCGAGCCGATTGGACCTATAGTTTGATTCGGCGCGAGCTGGATTATCAGTCCAGTCGCTTTGAGTATGATAGTGAAGCGGTGGTACATGCGCTGTATGTGTCTTATCCTTGGACCCGCCGCTATCGACTCGGGGGATTTGCGTCCATCGAGAGTCATTCCAATAGTTTCACCCAAAGCCTGGTCGAAAACTCCGATTCGGCAGCTCACTTTAAGCTTGGGCTCAACTTCTCCCTGAACTTTTAGTTAATCAAGATCAATCTTTTGAGCGGATTGCCTCGTCTTGAGTCATAAAGATGCGAGAATTTTAACTGATGATAAAGGTATTAGGTTCCGATGAGATCTAAGACTGGGAATCCTTCTAAAACTCAATGGGGGCTAAGTGAAAACCTATCAATTTCAGTTTCAAAGTAAGAAGGGGTGGGTTCATCGACCGGCAAAAGAGACACTGAACCACGAACGTTGTCTCATCTTGGCATTTTGTTCGCCGCTATTTCGTGACGACGCTCAGTCGCTTAAGAATCTTCAACAAGAATACCCTAAGGCCCTGGTGGTAGGATGTTCCACTTCGGGCGAAATCTATCGCGACCACGTCGCCGACTTGAGCATTTCTTGCTTGGCCCTGGACTTCGAATCCTCGCGCATTAAACATTCAGTCCACACTTTTGATGCCAACGGCAATTCCCAGGAGGTGGGAGCGAAAATTGCGAAAGACCTGTTAGGGCCTGATCTGCGGGGAGTGATTTTGCTCTCTGACGGTTTGGTTGCCAATGGCAGCGAACTCGCGCAAGGTATGAATTCGATTTTCGGCAAAGCCGGAGTGCCGATTGCGGGCGGTCTGGCTGGTGATGGCAATCACTTTAAAAATACCTGGATTATGGTCAACGGTGAGATGAAAGCCCAAAGCGCCGTCGGAGTGGGTCTTTATGGCCAAGATTTGTTTATTTCGACTTCGTCTCGCGGTGGCTGGGATATTTTTGGACCGGAACGAGTCATAACCAAGAGCACAAAAAATGTGGTCTTTGAAATTGATGGCCGACCGGCCCTCGATCTTTACAAGGAGTATTTGGGAGACAAGGCCCAGGAGTTGCCGGCCAGCGGCCTGCTGTTCCCCATCCAGATCCGTAACGATGCAAATGACAATCGTCGTCTGGTGCGAACCATTTTGGCGGTTGATGAAAAGGACAAGTCGTTGGTGTTTGCCGGCAATGTTCCGCAAAATTGCCTGGCGCAATTTATGATGGCAAACTTTGATCGAGTCATTGACGGTGCGGCTTCGGCCAGTGATCAAATTCGCAGCCGGATTGAGCGAGAATTGGGCAAAGAGAGTTTGCAATCCACCTCGGCCTGCTTGGCGGTCAGCTGTGTCGGTCGAAGGCTGGTTCTCGGCGCGCGGACTGACGAGGAAATTGAAGCCATCGCCCAGTCATTGGGACCATCGGCATCGCTCATTGGCTTTTACTCCTATGGCGAGCTGGCCCCGACGATGCAGGGAGCTCCTTGTGACTTACACAATCAATCCATGACTCTAATGAATATTTTTGAAGTGCAAAAAGAAAGTGCTAAAAAGGCTGCTTAATGAATCGAACTTTGGCGCGACAGATGAAACGACTCGGGCTCAGCGATCAATCTCCGCCTTCTGCGGAAGAATGGCGTGAGCTGCTGGAAGCCATTTCGGCCGCCTACGACCAGAATGAGCGGGACCGCTACCTACTTGAGCGTTCGCTTGAGTTGTCGTCCCGCGAGATGTCTGAGCGCCTAAAGCAAAATCAGGAATTGGGTCTGCAGCTTTCACAGGCCTCGAAATTAGCCTCTCTCGGAACCTTGGCTTCGGGCATTGCCCATGAGCTCAATAATCCACTGCAGGCGATCAACGGCTATTTGGAAGTGCTGTGCGCCAAGGAGTACGATCGAACAAAAACCGTGGAATCCGTGCAGCGGGTGCTCAAATTAACCGGACGAATGGCTGCGACGATTCGGCAGTTACTCCGACTCTCGCGGAAAACGGCGAATGAACCGCTGAACCCGATTCGTTTGTCAGATCCGGTCAAGGAAGTCTTTGATTTGATGGGGCGGCAGTTGACCTTTGATCAGATTGAATTTGACGTGCAGATTGAAGGTGTTGAGCCGCGACTTCTGGGAGACGTCAATCAGTTGTTTGGAGTGTTTCAGAATTTGGTAAGTAATAGCCGAGACGCCTTTCGCGGGCAAAAAAATCTCACCGAGCGCAAGATTCGGGTGACGATTGCCAGTCAAGAAGGCGGGCGCGTTCGGGCGGAAGTGCGGGACACGGCGGGAGGAATTCCGGCGGAGGTTTTACCGCGCATTTTCGATCCATTTTTTACCACGAAGGAAGTGGGTTCCGGCACCGGTTTGGGTTTGGCTCTCGCCAAACAAACGGTTGAGGAGTTGGGCGGAATTCTTGAAGTTCGAGTGGAAGGGGCGAGTACGGTTTTTGCGCTGAGTTTTCCGGCGATCATCGAGGCCCAGGCCGGAGCCAACGCCGGAACGATTGGCAATGTGATGGGCGCGGGAGTCAGGGAGTGGACTAAGACGCCCACGGAACGATTGGCGGTATTGATCGTGGATGATGAGCCCGACATTTGCGCTCAGTTGGCGGCGGTATTTGATGATCTGATGGTGGTCACCACCGCAAAGTCGGCCCCTGAAGCGATTGAACAGCTCAATCAGCGGCACTTTGACTTGGTCATTACCGATCTGCGAATGCCAGGAGGGTCAGGCGATCAAATTGCGTCTCGGGCCCGCGAAAAGAACGCCAACATTAAGGTGGTGATGATCAGCGGTCACATGGAAAATGAGCTTCCACCCGAGATGACTCGGCTAGAGCCCTTTTTATTTGTAAAGAAGCCCTTCGCATCGCTCGCAAGCTTTCGTCAGTCGGTATCCGACTACCTCTATCAACCACCGACCACCACGCGCGCGGCCTAATCTCGAGTGCAACGATCTGGCAATCCTGAGTCGTTGTTGGCGGTTGAGCCACGTTCACCGGGTCTTGGCAGAATTTCGAGTTGTCTCAATCTGAGACAACGATTTGATCTCTCTTTGATACAGTCGTGAATGGCCTTATTCTGTAGGGGTTCCGGGTAAGAATGCTGTTTCGAAAATTTCGAGTTTCCCCAGTAGGTGGCGGTTGTATCGACTGATAGAGTATCTCTCGACAACAAGCCAGACGCGACCGCGTTTGGTGTTTGGTGGGCTATTTGCCGGCTTTGCGATTTTTGGCTGGCTCGTGGCCTTTGGCTTGAGTTTCCTTTGGAACTTGGTTTCCCAGGATTCAGACCCGATGGGTCGCGAGGCCAGGCTTCCGCTCAAGCGGCCCAACCGGCAACCGACGGCGGTCGCCGGAATGCCGACCACCCATCTTGCGGCCATGGCCAAATCGAGTTTGGCTCCCCAACCTCAAGGGCGCGGGCTGGTAACTAATAGTCTGGAAAAACAATACTGGGAAGTCTTGAGCAAGTGGGGAGCCGAAGGGGTGAGCGCCGAAGTCGCGGGTCGCATCGAAAGCCAGTGTCGGGGCAACTTTCAAACTCCTCGTTGCGACCACGCCCGCGATTCTTTGGTGCGTGAAATCAGGCAAAACTTAAAAGGTATTCGAGCCAGTTTGTTTGAGTGCGAATTGGCTGATGTTTATTACCGGGCTGGATCGAAAGTCATTTCTTGTGCCACGGCGGTCTCAGGCAGCGAGGTGGATTTTCCTCAACCCGTGGTGCTGATTCTTGAACGAAGCTGTCGCAGTGGCGACGGCAAGAGTTGTTTTGCCGTAGGGCATCGCCATTTCCGGCTCTACAACGATCTGCAAGCCCAGCATTACTTCCAGTCGGGTTGCTCAATGGGTGATACGAAGGCTTGTTTTGCGCTCGGTGAGCTGTGGCGCTGGCAAGGAAAGCTCGACGTCGCCTTACCCCTGATGCGCAAGGCTTGTGGGCAAGCGGATCGATGGCAGGCGATGGCCTGCTTTGCTCAGGCGTCGATCGAAATTGAACTTTACCACAATCGCCGAGCGGCGGAACAAGCCCTGCGGATCAGTTGTGGTTTAGGCGAACCGGCCGGTTGCTATCAACTGGCAGCGTTGCTGATGGAAGACTCCCAACGTCGCGACCGCGAAGCTCAATCGATTCTCGCCAAAGGCTGTTTTGAACAGCGTGGTGTCTTTGGTTTTAACCCGCTGCCGTGTTGGTATCTGATAGAAGTTCGCAAAGCTTATTACGGCGGCGCCGGTATCGCGCAGGTGGTGGCGTTCATGCAGGACAGCCATTTGTATCAAGGACCCGACGCCATAACTCTGAAAACGGCTGGCGGTGACTTGGAAATGGCCAAGTTGGTCTCGATGATGGCTCAGGATATGAAAGGATTCCGACTGTATTCTTGCGGTCGGGCCTATCAAACGTTAATGGCCTTCGGTGGTGGTCCGCAGGAGTTTGGAGTTGCGGCCGATGCCTGTCGGTCTTTGGTCGAAGCCGATAAACGTTTGCGTTACGAGCGACGAGAACAAGGAATCTTTCACAACTACGCACGATTTCAATAGACCAGAGTCTCGGTCCAGTCCTCAATGTCAATTCAAGGAATCACTGGGCAGAAGTCTTAACCGCCTTGGTTCAGGTACAACTCACCTCGGTAAGCATCTATACTAATCAAGAAATCACCAAGCCTCGACAACCAATAACACCGAAGGTGCAGCTATGATGTGCAGATTTTTTCGCGTCACAATTTCGTACATTGCGTTGATGGCGATGATTTCCACCAATGTCTTAGCGGCTGAGACCAAATCCAAAGCGGCGGCCCCGGCGGCCAAAGAAGAGTCGAGTAAAGTGGAGAGCAATAAGGGCGAGGGGACTAAGGTTGAAAAAAGCTCAACTCCAGCCGCCGCCACCAAAGCTGCTCCGGCCATTCCGCCCGAAGAACCGGAGGAGGAAAGCGGCAGCTCCTTGCGGGATCTCTTTAAGACCTTGGATTACCCAGAGCTGCAGGTGGTGCCGCGTGCGAGTAAGCGCCTGCAAATGGAGTCAACCGAAGAGGACAAAAACTGGTGGTACATTCACTGGCCCTTTTACCTATCCGCACTTTCGACGATGGCCTTAGGAACGGCGGCGGAGCAATCCTTTAGCGACGATCTGTCGAGTGCCGAAGTAGACGATGGGCGCTCGGGAGCATTGGTGGCTCGGGTGGTGGGCGCGACGTGGCTCTTTGGGACCGTCTTGTTTGCCTCACGAAAACCCTATCAACAGGCGTGGGCCAAGGTGAAAATGAACTCAGGCGCGGGCAAGGCCAATGAGCTGCTCAAGGAGCGGCTCTCGGAAGAGGCCCTTGAAAAGCCCGCTCACACCATGCGGGTTCTCAGTTATGTCTCAGCGTTTTCAAATCTCGCGGCGGCCAGCTACGTAGGTGCTTTTCTTGATGACCAGGGCAAAGTGTTTGCGGCTCTCGTGGGTGGTCTCGCCTTTTTGCCTTTGGTCTTTGATGATTGGTATGTTTTTAATTACAACAAGCACCTGGAGTACAAACGAAATATCTTTTCGCCGGTGGTTTCACTTTCGGCGATGAATCGACCGAGTGCAGGAGTGGAGTATTATCCCACTCTCGCCTGGACCTGGGATTACTAAATGAAAAGCCAAAGATCTTGGGATTGGCCCGGCCCACTTTTCCTGGTTAGTTTACTCGCGATTTTATTTGGAGCTTTCGGTACGGAGCGGGTGAACGCGGCCCCCTCGCCACCGCCACCCAGTTGGGAAGAAGACGTCAAGCCGAGCAAAATTGAAAGTGAGGAGCCGCTGCAGTTTATCGCGCTCGGTAAGCCCGCGGTTCGTTTGTGTTCGTCAACCAAAGAGTACATTGAGGCTCTGGAGTTTTTGCGCAAATACGGAACGGCCGGAATGCGCGACGAAGTGGCCCGACAGCTTGCCGACTATGTCTCGCGGGGTTGCGACGGAGCGGCCCGGCGTTTTCGTGAAACCTACGCTCTGCTAGCGAAGATGGGAGTGTCGCACGTTCGCTCTCTGGAAATGGGGATGGACTTTGCCTCTCAAACTGACGAAGTTCAAAAAAACTTTTTTGAAATTCTTAAGCAGTCCTATTTGACCGAATTTCTCAACTACGACTTTGAGCTTGCGCTTAAAATTGCCTATGAATTTTCTCGGGACTTGCCGGCCAACCACGTGCGGGCGCGAAACGACTTTGTCGCCTTAGTGCGGTTTTGTTTGGATCCGAAGGAGATCTCTATCCCCTTGAATATTTGTGGGCTCATGGCTTTGGAGTTGGTGCGTTTGAGTCCCCATTTTCCCGACGGAGTGTTTAAACCCTTTCAGGAATTGTACGCGATGCTTCGCGATGGTGAAACCTTTGGTCTCTCCCTGCGCGACTCTCTCGAAGTCGTGATGAGAGTGTTAAAGTATGGACCCCGCGCGCCGGCCAACTTTCGGCAAGGCTACGAGTATGCGGTGAGTGGGAAGGGACTTAATTATCCACCTCACGAAGGGCTCAAGTTTGCCCTTAAAATGGCGCGTCGCTCGGCGACCGGCACTCCCTTGCCCTTGGTGATGTCCCAGCGGTCTGAGGAAAAACAAAATCTCTCGGGCTCGCAATGAAGTCCATTTTCCTGGTGGCAGTTCTCATGAAGATTCTGGTTGTAGGCTCAGCCTTCGCGGCTGAGCCGGATGGGCCAGCGATCAATTCTCCTGAGCCAGGGACCCTGCCGACCACTCAGGCGCCTCCGGCCGAGGGAGCACCCAAGGCGACGACTTTGACTGAAGTCGAAGTGGCCTGGGAGGGTAATCCAGGCGCAAAATCTTATGAGCTCGAGTTTCAACCCATCGAGGGGTCAGAAAAAGCGCAGCGTTTTACGACTGAGCAAACGCAATATCGGGCTTCGTTACTTCCGGGATCCTATCGCTTTCGCATTCGCTCAATTGACCGACGGGGAGATGAGGGGAGTTGGAGTCGCCCGGTTACGATTGTCGCCAAAGCGCAAGAAGTCAGTCTGCAGTACCCGGAGGCCAACGAGCAAATTGAAGCCACTGAAGTTCGGAGTAAGATCACTTTTCGCTGGGATCCCTTTGCCGATGCGAAAGGTTATATTTTTCGAATATGGTCCGAGGGTTCGAGCGCGCCGACGGAATTTCGTCTGCGGAACACGCAAACGGACGTCACTCTTCGGGCAGGCAAGAAGTACTTGTGGGAAGTCATCCCCGTAAGTCGGTCGGGCGTCCGCTACAGTCGCAAAACCCCGCCGCGCGAGTTTGTTTTATTTGGTCAGCAGTTACCCAAGCCTGAGTTGGTCATTTTGCGCCCCAACGACCCGCAAGGTGTTGAGTGGCGTCCAGCCAAGAATGCTTACTATTTAGGCAAACTATTTCGCCGCGATCTCCTCGATGATGAGTGGAGCGAGGTGGCTCAGGTAGAAAACCTGGAGCTGGGGCAATGGATCTTTTCACAAAAGTTGAGTCCTGGGGTTTATCGCGTCACCATTCAAGGCAAAGCTAATATGAGAATTGCCTCTGAAGTTGCAGAAAAAGAGTTTTTAGTTAAACCAAAACTTGAAGAACTTGGAGATCTTGCTTCGCACTAACTTGCAGTGCGCCAAGTGACCTTCATTCCCCATCTTTTTTGCATTGCACTCTCAGAGCCAAAGTGATTCAACCTTCCCGTCTAATGACATCAACATAATTGATTCGGGAGGAACGAAATCATGTCTAAGTTTTGGCTTTTGTTAGCCGTTATTGTTGGGGCGAGTCCGGCGTTTGCAACCAAGTCACGTCTTGAGGCTCTCAGCCAGGATGCGAATGGTTCTTACTATATTAAGGACGAACGAAACATTTTCTTGAATCCAGCTTACATTCACAATGTTGATCGTCGCATCAATCTCGAGTGGGGTAATGCCGGCACTGCAACCAAGGTCGATGGCTTTACGACTCCGAAAGCGGAAGGTGGCTGGTTTAACGGTAAACACAGCATGCCTTATGCCGCGTACTTGGGTAACGAAGACACTCAGGCGATCACGGCACGTAATGCGGCTGATACCGCTTTCATGAAGCCCGACAACACCTTTGATTTTATCTGGGGAATGGGCACTGGCATGACCAATCGTTGGGGCTTTGCGGCTTCATTCTCGAAAAACAAAGATGAAGTCACTGGTGGTATTGATCGCTCCGAAACCTTTGCAGGTTTGCGCGCGGGTGTTCTGCTCGGCGATGCTTGGGAAATTTTCGGTCACTTCCATCTGCTCGATGAAGCCGATGGCGCTGCGGCCGATGGCGATGAGTACAAGGGCAAGATGGGTTTGATGGCCGGAGCCATTTACAATTGGGGACAGTACCGCGTGTACGGACGAATCGACAAAAAAGATGCTGAGTACACACCCGCCGGCGCCTCAGGTCTTGATTTGACTGGCTTAGAAATCACCATTGGCGCAGGCCACTCTGAAGAGCTGAGCAGCAAGTCCTTCTTGTTTTACTTTGCGGAATTGAGCCGGGACACCAACGAAGTTGATACCGCTCCTAGCACTTCGACTGAAACCGAGACCACTCAAGTACTACTTGGGTTTGGCGTGGAAGGCCAAGTGAAGGATTGGTTGACTCTGCGTGGATCCGTCAATCAAGGACTGCTGTTGAACGCTACCAGCACGAAAACCACCGGGACTCCTTCCGCTGATCAGTCGATCGCGGACTCAACGGCGGTTGCAGGTGGAATGTCGATCAACTTCGACCCCTTCCGTTTGGACGGAAGCTTCACGACCACCGGTGGAACTTTGAATGCTGGCAATATCATGTCTCGCGTCGCGATGACCTACGCTTACTAAGAAAGAGCGAGGAACATTTATGCGATTTGGACTGTTGTTAACCATGGTGTTCTCACTGCTAAGCTCGACAGCTTGGGCGACGAAGTCCCGGCTGGAGGCTTTGGGTCAGAACTCCAATGGTTCCTTTTTTCTGCGGGACGAGAGGAATGTTTTTCTCAACCCCGCTCATATTCATTTGCTTGATCGTCGCCTCTCCTTTGAGTGGGGCGACAGTGGTGACGCCTTCAAAAGTGATGCGGTCGCCACGCCTAAGGCTGAGGGCGGATGGTGGGATGGCAAGGCCAGTACCCCCTACGCGATTTACCTGGGTAACGAAAACGAGGAAGCTATTTTTGTTCGCAATGTGATGAGTTCTGGCGCCTCTTTGAAGCCCGACAATACGATTGATGTCACTTGGGGTGTCAACCCGGGCGGCATGAATCGCTATGGCTTTGGCATCAATTTTTCGAAAAACCAAGATGAAGTCACGGGCGGCATCGACCGTTCTGAGACCTTTGCGGGAATTCGAGCGGGAGCCCTCATCGGCGACAAACTTGAAATCTACGGTACCTTCCATTTATTGGATGAGGCCGACGGCGCAGCTGCCAGCGGAGACGAATACGAAGGCAAAATGGGCCTGATGCTTTCAGGTTCCTATTTGTGGGATCGTTATCGTTTGTACGGGAGCATCTTCAAAAAAGATGCGGAGTTTACTCCGGACGGCGGTTCAGGGCTGGATTTCGAGTCAACTCTGTTGATGGCGGGTGCGGCGCACGTTGAGGAATTCGCCAATCGCTCGATGATGTTTTATTTTGGCGAAATCAAATCCACCAACATGGAGCGTGACACCAGTACCACGGTTTCGAGTAAAATCGACATCCTCCAACTCGCTCTGGGATTTGGCATGGAAGGGCAAGTCGCTGATTGGTTGAGCCTTCGTGGTTCGGTCGCTCAGGCGACGTTATTGAACAGCTGGAAGAATAAGACCACTGGAACTCCATCGACGGAGTTTTCGGAGGAAGATTCGACCACTGTGGCGTGTGGCATGACTCTCCACTTTGACGCGTTTAAAATGGACGGGAGTTTTACGACTTCCGGTGGTACGCTCACCGGTGGCAATATCATGTCCCGGGTGGCGATGAGCTACGTTTATTAGACGAGAGTGATGTAAATGATTCGTTGGTTTATTTTGGGTGTGGCCACTTTGGTGGCCGCACCTTTTTCCTGGGCGACAAAATCGCGGCTTGATTCTCTCAGGCAGCCCACGGACGGCTCGTATGTATTTCTTGATGAGCGCAATGTTTTTCTCAATCCCGCTCAAGTTCATTTGCTCAACCGTCAGCTGAGCTTTGAATGGGGTGGGTCAGGCACGGCGACTAAAGTGGACTCGGACACTTCGCCCAAGGCCGAGGGCGGCTGGTTTGATGGCTCGGCTTCGTATCCCCACGCGGCCTATTTGGGTCGCGAAGAGGAGAGTGTCGTCACTCACCGCAATTTGAGTGGCGCGACTCCTGACGATTACCTTAAGCCTGACAACACGTTTGATCTGACTCTCGGGTTGGGGCGCGGGCGTGCGGTTCGCTACGGTCTGGCATTGAGTTTTTCCAAAAACCAAGATGAAGTGACGGGCGGGCTTGATCGCGACGAAACCTTCACCGGGTTTCGCGGGGGAGCTTTGGTCGGAGAGCAGTGGGAAGTGTTTTGTCACTACCATTTAGTTGATGATGCCAAAGGTAGCATTGGCAGTGAAGATCAGTACCAGGGGCAGCCGTCAGGGCTCGTCGGAGCCATCTTCAAGGGGAAAGATTATCGCGCGTACGCGAGTATCAAAAAAAAGGATTCGACAAAAACGCCGATCGCCACTCGAGTGGATTTGGACTTTCTTGAGACCACGGCGCTGCTTGGAATCAGTCAAACCCAATCACTGCGTGCGAAGGCCCTGTTGTTTTGGTCAGCAGACCTTGATTACACGGCCAGTACCACGGACTACACGGCCACCTCAAAAGGTGAAGTCGAGTGGCTTCGCTTGAAGTTAGCCTTAGGCCTGGAAGATCAAGTCAACGACTGGCTGAGTCTTCGCGGAGCCGTCACTCAAAATCTTCTTCTCAACAGCTACAAGTCAAAACTGACAGGCAGTCCAGAAGGTGAAGCGAGTGTTGAAGACACGACCTGGGTCACCGGAGGTCTCAGTTTGCATTTTGATGCCATCCGCCTCGACGGAAGTTTTGCCGCCTATTCAGGAACTCTGAATGGTGGTAACATCATGTCACGGGTGGCGATGACATATGTCCACTGATCCCAACAACCAAGACTTCCTCAGTAAGGTGAGTGCTGCCGAGCGGGCCGAACTACTCGGGACACTTGCGGCCATGCCGGGAATTGAAGTGGAGATTGCCACCACCGACGGTAAGTCCTTTAAAGCCAAGGGAAGCGCGCTGAAGGGGTCCGTGATGGAGCTTGATCGAAGTCAGGTTCCCGGTCAGATCAAGCCTGGTCAAGTCGGTGCTTCGTTTGTGGTCAATTTAAGCAAGTACCTCATCAAGTCCTCTCTCCAATGGACCGAGGAGGGGCGTTGGTTTTTAGATTTGCGTGGGGATATCTTTCTCGTCCAACGACGTAAGAACTTTCGCATTGAAACGCCAGTTCAAGTGGTTTCCCGCGTGGTGATTCGCTTGATCAATCGCCCGGAAAAGGATTTTCAAGCCAAGATGCTCAACATCTCCCTGGGCGGCTGCTTTCTCGAGGTGGATGGTTCGACCGTGGTGTTTCAGCGTGAAGCGCAAGTGCAACTGACGATCTTCCTTGAAGCGAACAAATCTCTCGAATTGCCCGGGGTTGTTCGTCGTGTCTCACGCAGCCCCGAAGACCCGCACAAATATTTCATGGGAATTGAATTTAGCAAATTGAACGGCTTTGAAGAATCGCGAGTCAACGAAATCGTGATGAAGTGCTACCGCTTGGTCAACCGCTTCGGTACCCGTCGGCCGGGTTGATGGCTTTTGCGGCACCTGCCGCTCGCGCGCATCTGCCGCTCGCGCGCATCTGCCGCTCGCGCGTATCTGCCGCTCGCGCGTATCTGCCGCTCGCGCGCAACCTAGTGCTCGTCCGCAACCTACCGCTCGCGCGCAACCTAGTGCTCGTCCGCAACCTACCGCTCGCGCGCAACCTAGTGCTCGTCCGCAACCTACCGCAGTCAGCTTTTTTCAGGTTCCCGTCCCTCGCCCCTCGCCCCTCGCTCCTTAATTGTTATTTGCCTCCCCCGAGCTAACTCAAAGCAGCATGGGTCATGCCTGCCATGACCAGCGTCACTCAATATTGTTCCCGCCCACTTGTCGCCTGCTATCTGTTATCTGTTATCTGTTACCTGTTACCCATGTACCAGAGTCGGACCCGAAACAATAATTGCCGCCATTATTGACATCGCTACTATTAAATATTAAAAGTTTTGTATGAAACAGGGTCAATTCTTACTCAGTCAGGAGTTTTCTGTAAAGAAGGAGTTCGGCGGGGCACTTTTGAAGAGGTCTCACGCCAAAAACCCGAGGCCGATTAGCACCAAAAATGCGATGCACTTGACCCTTAGGTCCTCAAGAGCCAAGGGGCGGCATTCGTTCCTGGCGAACCGCGCTCGACAAGTTCTGATTGAAAGCAAGATTCGTGAGATGGCGAAAAAATTTGGGGTGTCGATCTATAAACTCGCCATTGTGGGGAACCACATTCATTTACTGCTAAGAGCCACCTCGCGGCGGGGATTTATATCCTTTTTAAGAGCCATTACCGGCATCATTGCGCGCATTGTTTTGGGCGCCGAGAGGGGGCGGGCTCAGCTTGCAAAGCGCGGCACTCGATCCAAAGCGGAAGGGTTTTGGGATCAGCGTCCTTGGACTCGGGTAATTGCTTGGATGAGGGACTTTGCTAACGTCAAAAAATATGTGAAGCAAAACTTTCGGGAAGCCATGGGGTTTGTTCCGTATAAGCCGCGGAAGAAGTACTCGTCGACAGCCTGATGCTGATCAAACAGCTTGATACTGATCAAACAGCCTGATGCTGATCAAACAGCCTGATGCTGATCAAACAGCCTGATGCTGATCAAACAGCCTGAGACTGATCAAATACCCAAAATCGTTGGTTGAACTTTAGATTGTCTGTTTGCCTCCACGCCCTTTGGCTTTAGCGGGAACACCCAAAGAAAGCGTGACCTGATCCGAAATGACAACCAAGACCTTGGTCCTGGGGTTAGGGTAACAAACGAATCACGCCTCAATTTTTGTTGTCGCCGCGACGGCTCATTCTCATAATAATCTATAGATATCATCAATAAAATATATGGGAGCAAAACCATGCAGCGTGGATGGACAAGTTTCATTAGCTTAGCAGGTCTGTTGGGTCTTTTCTTGGTTGTTTCGCCGGTACAAGCTGAGGAGTCAGGCGACTTAGGCGAGTTGACGCTGACGGATCTCTTGAATCTCAACGTGGAGTCAGCCTCTAAAAAGGTCGAACCTTTGAGCGAAACTCCGGTACCAATGACGGTCATCACCAAAGAGATGATCGAAGCCGCCGGCGTTCGAAACATTCATGAAGCCATGGTCTTGTTTGTTCCGGGTTACACCGATGTCGAAGATCGCAATGAGCTGAACTTTGCTCCGCGCGGAATCTACGCTTCTTCTCAACAAAAAGTCTTGGTGATGATCAATGGGCACCGGATTAATTCTCGCTCGTATCTCACCGCCATGCCCGACTACGGAATTGCCTTACATAACGTCGAGCGCATTGAAGTGCTGCGCGGCCCAGGCTCTTCACTTTACGGAAACGTCGCACTGGCCGGCGTAATCAACCTGATCACCAAAAAGGGTAAGGACCTAGCAGGTAAGAGCACCATTGATTTTTCAGGCGGCAATCATGGACAACGCCGTGGCCGTTTTCTGACCGGCGACGGAGGTGATAACTGGGATATGTTGGCGTGGGGTCAGTACTATCGCGCAGCCGGCGAAATCTATGAACTCGATGGAAACGAAAAGTACAACACCGGAAAAACGGGTGAAATTCGTATTGATGGTGTCGACAAACAGCCTTCGCACGACGTGGGAATGACTTATAAGCGAGGCAAACTCACGGTCTTTGGAGCGAGCCGCCGCAGCCAATGGATTGAGCCTTACGGCACCGATGCAGCCACCAGCAAGAACGATAGCCCTTACAATTACGATAATTATCGACCATTCAATGAAGCGGGTCCCGGTCTGGGACTGACTCATCGCCACTTAGGGCTTACCTACGAAGGTGAAATGGCGGAAGGGTGGAACTTCTCGGTGAATCCTTACGCGGACACCGCCACGGTGAGTGGAATTCTTGCCACTTCCACGGGAGGCGGCTCGGCCATTCAGTGGCAGGAAGAAGATATCGGGATGGTGGCCCAAGTGAACCACGACTATGAAATGGGCTCGATGAAGGGTACCTTTTTGGCGGGAATTCAGCTGGATGCCTTTGAACTCACAGACTCGGTAAAGGTCGGTTACACAAGTGGTGACTACTCGTCAATTGATACGCGCGCCACGCAATTGCTTGATCCGGGTTCGGAAGCCATTTACTCGGGATTTTTTCAAGCCAAGCACCGCTTTTCTGACCAGTGGATCTTGAATGCGGGAGCTCGGTATGACTACAAAAACCGCATGACCTATGACAATACGAAAAACTTGAGCCCACGTTTGGCCCTCATTTATTTACCTAACGACAGTTGGGAATTTAAAGCCAGTTATTCACAGTCGTTTGTCGATGCTCCTTACTGGTATCGTTACACCACCCTAGCGACTTTTGCTGGTTCTGAGAATTTGGAGCCTGAGCTTCTGGATGCGGTTCAGCTGCAAATGGTATGGAAGTCAGCCGACAAGAAATTTCGCAATGCCACCACGATTTATCAGCAAAATGGCCGGGATTTGGTGGCGGTCTTTAGCGCAGCTCCATTTTATCGCAACACCGGTGAGCTCACCAGTGCGGGGATTGAAAACGAATTTGGCTGGATCGAAAACAAGTACCAAACGTTTTTTAACTTGCAATACTATCAAGCCAGCGATGACGAAAACTATTTCCGCTCAGGAAGTAAAATCGACCACGTTCCGCAAATCACCGCCAATCTTATTTTTAACTACTTTTGGAATAAGAACGTGCTGATGAATGCGGCCATTCAACATGTGGGTTCGCAAATCTATGATAACGGTAGTAACGTGGACGTGGATGTCGATGCGGCGACAACGATCAATCTAGGGGTTCGATGGATGAACATTTGGAATGAAATGTACCTTGATGCCCGTGGTTACAATGTGACCGATGCCGAACGCTATCAAGGTGGGCGAGTGAACACCCAAATTCCCTTCCGTCAGGCGGGAGCTTGGTACATGGCAACTGTGGGGATGAATTTTTAACCAAAACCGTACCTCAGTCGGCCCGAGCCCCAATGGTCATGCCGGTGGTGGTGAGGGGACGCGGTGCTAGCTGCGAGCGACAGGTTGGGTGGCCCGCCAAAAAGGAGTTACTCTTTTTTGGCGGGAAAGAGTTCCAAGTATTTTTCGTAGCCACTTTCTTTAAGTTTTTCTTTTGGAATAAACTTGAGCGACGCGGAATTAATGCAATACCGAAGTCCGGTTGGCTTGGGACCATCATCAAAGACATGGCCTAAGTGACTGTCTCCGCTCTTTGACCGAACTTCGGTGCGAGTCATAAACAGTCGGCGGTCGGTCTTTTCGACCAACTGTGTTCCCCCGATCGGACGAGTAAAACTGGGCCAACCGGTTCCGGAGTCAAACTTGTCGACCGAACTAAACAGCGGCTCCCCGGTCACAATGTCGACGTAAATGCCTTCTTGCTTGTTGTTCCAATATTCGTTTTTAAACGCCGGTTCCGTCGCTTCTTCTTGAGTCACTTGGTACTGAAGCGGAGAGAGTTGGCTCTTGAGCTTGTCTGAGTCGGGTCTTGTCCACCTTTGACCATCACCGGATTTTGCGGCGGACGCTTCTGCTGGAGCGGGGGCGCTCTTCCAGTGGGTAGATAAAAATCGGTCACGCCCGGAGCCGGCGCGATAGAACTTATAGCGGAGAGGATTTTTTTTGTAATAGTCTTGGTGATATTCTTCGGCGGGGTAGAATTCTCCGGCTAGGGTAATTTCCGTGACGATGGGTTTACTGAATTCACCGGATTTTTCCAGAGCCGCCTTGGATTTTTCGGCTGCCGCTTTTTGAGTTTCATTCAAGGGAAAAACTCCCGAGCGATACTGGGAACCGCGATCCACAAACTGGCCGCCGCTGTCAGTGGGATCAATCTGGCGCCAAAAAATTTCAAGCAGCCTTTCATAACTCACGCGGGAGGGATCAAACTCAATTAAAATTGCCTCGGTGTGTCCCGTCTGACCTTTTGAGACTTGCTCATAGGTGGGATTTTTCTCTTTGCCACCCACAAAGCCTGAGAGCACTTTGTGAACTCCGGGCTCTGCTTCAAAAGGTGGTTCCATGCACCAAAAGCAACCACCGGCAAAAATCGCTCTGTCCATCTTGTTTTCCTCTTTGGCCTCGCTGGCGGCGACCATCATGCCTAGACCCAAAACAAGCAGCAATGTTTTTGTCATAATAGACCTCACACAAATCCTTATACTCAGCGCCTCACCCCTAAGCCTAGTGATTGGTCGAGGGTGATCTTGGAAAGATCTTACCTCAAGTTTTGGCCGAGCAGATAATCTTCCTCGCTTTTGTCCAGTTGTGAGTCAGAGGCTGACATTTCTCTCCCCAGGTCGCGTTGTGAAGGGGAGGCGCTCCGCAGTATTCTATAAATAACGAAACTTCCAAAATCGAGGGTGTTGCGGCCATGTTTAAAAGCTTTCGACGCATGTCTATGCACAAGCGAACCGTGCTCTTGCTAGTTGTTGGTGCAGTGGGGTTTGCGCTCTATTTTATTTTCAGCAACTCCGTGTCCTTTCAAAATCGCCAACTGCTATCTTCGGTCGTGGAGCAGCGGTTGCCGTTCTTGGGTCGACTGTCGGCGCTCGCCTCGGGAGTTGCGGCGGTTCGCGATAACCTCTACGAAGCGGCTCTTAAACAAAATACCGATGTGCTGGGAAAGCTTGAGTCTTCCTACAATCAAACGCGAGGGCTCTTTCAAGCCGTCTCGAGTGAAAACTCCAACGAAAGAATCGAAATACTTAAGCTCCAGAATCAATTTGAGGAGAAATTCAACGCTGGCTACGAACTCGTGCAGGGTTATGTGGCGGGAGTCGAAGATCCTTTAAAGAGTCAGGACAAGATGCGGGATCACCTGTACGGCTTGCTGGAGATCTCACGAGAGGTCGATCAAGTACAAAAGCGCGCGGAGACCCAACTCAAAGCCGATGTGCAGTCGGCCAATCGTCGAATCGAGCGATCGGTTTGGGCAGGGGTGGTGCTGATGGCAGTGGCCTCCTCGGTGGGACTCTTGTTGATTTGGGTGATGCTCAAAATCAACCGGGCGTTGAACGAGGCCAATGCAAATTTGTTTGAGGCATCTCGGCGAATGCATCGAATTTGCGAAGAGACGCAAGTTTCCTCGGATCAGTTAAAGACCAGTTCGGTCCGCCAAGCGCATTCTGCAACTGAGACCGCTCACAGCATGGAAGAAATCAAAAAACTCTTGGACCGGACCTACAACATCACTTCGCAGGCGAGCCAAGTATCAGAAGAGAGTTTTACCGAAGCCAACCGAGGGCGGAGTGTGATCGATGATTTGCGCGTGTCAATGGGTGACATCGAGCGGGCCTACGGTGAATTGGCTGAGGTCAACAACATCGTCCGGCAGATTCACGAAAAGACCCGCGTGATTAACGACATCGTTTTTAAAACTCAGCTCCTGTCCTTTAACGCCAATATCGAAGCCGCACGCGCGGGCCAATGGGGCAGAGGCTTTGCCGTGGTCGCCACCGAAGTCGGAAATCTCGCCGATTTGAGTGGTAAGGCCGCAGAGGAAATTGAAAGGCTACTGGATAACAGCGCTAAGCGCGTCGCCCACACCATTGAGCACGTTCGCAACCGGATTGAAACCACCAAGGAGATTTCAAATCGTTGCGAAACTGTCTTTCAATCACTCATTGGTCGCTCGGGCGAGATTCGCAGCATGGTGGGCAACATCACCACGGCGTCGAGTGAGCAGGCCAAAGGGGTCGATCAGGTGGTGAGAGCAATGGTTGATCTGAATCAATCTGCCAATGAGACTGAGACCTTGGCCCAGAGCATGACGGACTTGGCCGAACAATTAAAGCAACAGTCGGAGTCGCTGTCGTACAGTGTCGGCTCGCTGAATCAGCTGGTTAAAGGAATTCCCGGCGTTGCCACTCCCGAGCGCTCGATGGCTCCCTGGGATGAAGACGGGCCCAACGGGAATCTCACGGGAGGGGCGAGCCCACCAGGGACCCCAGCGAACTCGGAATACGATAGTCGATCAGCATAACACTTTGCTTTTGGTGGGGATTGGCCGATAATATTGCTCAGGGAGCATTTGGCGATGTTGAGGGTTTGGGGGACGGGGTTAAGTTTGCTGGTCAGCATCTTGATGCTGATGGCGGCGAGCGCCGAGGATGAAAAAAATCTCATCATGGCGGCCATGAAGGGTGACCTCGCAGCCGTTAAGCAAATTGCCACCAGCGGTGCCGATATCAATGCCCCGACGGCCAAGGGCTTAACTCCGCTCATGGTGGCCTCCCTGCGGGGCAATGCCGAAGTCGTGGAATTTTTGCTGCAAAATAAGGCCGAAGTCGATCGTAAAGACGCCACGGGAATGACGGCCCTGATGGCCGCGGCGAAGCAGGGCCATTTGGAAGTGGTGAAGGCCCTCGTCGCTAAAGGAGCCTCGCTCGATTTGCAAAGTGAGAAGGGGCTTACCGCCCTGGCCTTGGCCGCAATGGATGGCCGCTTAGAGGTGGTCAAATTTTTGGTCGGTAAGAATGCCAATCTCAATGCCAAGGACTCCGCCGGCATGACGGCTCTGAGTTTTGCGACCTCTGGCTCGCACCGAGATGTCGCTTCGTTTTTGTCGGCCAACGGGGCCAAATAAAAGTTTTTTTATCAGTTTTTCAAACTGCCAATTTATCCACTGAAGAATTTAGTTGTTGAGTGTCGGCAAGTGGTGTTTTGCCGGGATTTGGAGTATTGCCTCTTCAATGTGGAGGTAATTCTATGACTACGGCCGCGAGGTATTGGACTCTCATTTTTCTTTGTCTGGCCCATCTTAAGGGCTTGGCGGCGACTCTAGAAAAGCCCACAGAAGTCACCAGTGACAACTACTACAATCTGATGGTGTCGAGTTTTTCCGGCGGCGGCCACGAAGGATACATTAAGTTTTCGGTCCTCCTGGACACCAGTGGCAAGGTAGGAGAAATCTACTTTCAATCCCAAGATATCAAGTACCATCAACAGTTTCTGAATCAACTTCCCGGGACACCATTTTACACACTCAACCCGAGTGACACGGCCGTGTGGCGCCAATTGACGATGCTCAAAGCCGGTCGGCGCGCATTACTCGGTAGTTTGAGTTTTCGGTCTTCTCCCGACTCAGGCAACTCAGGTCTGATCCACCGTAGCGTGGATGTGCAGTTTCTAAGTGAAGATCCCTTGGCTGCAAGCGAAGTCGCGCCCCTTCTTAAAGTAGTGCGCGATCGAATCAAGCTTGATCGAATCGAAGAACACACCTACTGGCCGGATAGTTTTAATCAAGCGTATGTGCGCGAGAAGATGGCTGACTTTGCGAGCGCCGGAATCAAAATCTTTTCGCCCAACCAAGAACTCAAGCAGTATTGCTATTCTTCGGGTTGGATCGCGGGTCCGGTAAAAAGGGTCAAGGCGAGTGATTTGCCTGGATTGATGAGCCGCGGAGAAATTGATCCGAGCACCGTGCTGGTGATGGACGAAGCGCCTCGCGAGCTGCCCATGCTTACGGGACTCATTGTGAGTCAGGTTTCTTCAGAAGCCTCGCACCCGGCGCTCCAAGCCCAAGCGGCGGGAGTGCCGTTTGTGTACATCAAAGACGCGTTCACGGATCCGTTATGGGATCAGCTTGATCGTCAAGGGCGCAGCGTATTTGTGCAGTCGCGAGTCTATATGCCCGGCACCTGCCAACTGGTGGTTAAAACCGACCAAGACTTGTCGGCCAAGGAATTTGCGAGCCTTCAGGAATTACATCGCCCGTTGCCAGTGTCGATTCAGGCCCCTGATCTGAACGTGACTCAACTCCTCAAGTTGGACCAGTTGTCCGAGAAGAATTTGGCTCAAGTGGGAGGCAAGGCGGCCAATCTGGCACGTCTTCGTAAACTGATTGGTCCTGAACATTCGGTGGAAAAAGGATTGGCTATTCCCTTGAGTTCTTATCATCGGTTTTTGCGCGAGGCGACCACGCCTGGGGGTGAAAAACTCATTTGCGGTGTTCGCCGCGAGCTTCTTGCACTGGGTGCGCAGTTGGCTCAGTTCGGTGAAGCCGAATGTGGACCGGCCGTGCGTGCTCGGGCGACCGAAGGTGATCTCAACGCCGGTCTGGAGCGCGTGAGAACTCTCATTGAAGGTGCGGAAATTGAAGGAACAAATGCGCTCAAGGCTGAGATTGAAACAGCACTCCGAGGCCAATGGGCGGTCGGCACTCGGCTGCGCTTTCGGTCAAGCGCCAACGTCGAAGACGGGATGAGCATCAATGCCGCCGGCGCATATGATTCAGGTTCCGCTTGTCTCGGTGACGACAGTAACTCGAAGCCAGAATCAGTTTGCGGCAAAGAGCACAAGAAATCCCCTATCTGGAATCGGGTGAAAAAAGTCTGGGCCAGTCTTTATAGCCTCAAGGGTTTTTCCATTCGTCAAAGGTATGCGGTGGAGGAGTCCAAGGCAGCCATGGGAGTGGTGGTCCATCGTCCCTTTTCTGATGAGCTCGCCAATGGCGTGGCGGTGACTCAGCTAAGCAGTGAGGGATGGCGCCCCACTCGAATCGTCACAATGAGCACGGGCTTTCCCGGCGAAATGGCCGTGACCAACCCGCCAAATGGTAAACTGCCGGAGACGGTTCGTCTGGATTTTGAGGATGACTATGAAAAGATTCGGTTCTTAGTTTATTCAACGGAAATTCCCGTGGGCCAGCGTTTGTTGCCCGATGCGATGTATGAGCAACTCGCGCAACTAACCAAGAAAGTTCACCAGTATTACGAGCCGCTCTACGCGAAAGACCCAACCAAGTACCAATTGGATTTTGAGTGGAAACTTGAAGGCCAAACGGCGCAAACGCAAAAAATTGTGATCAAACAAGTGCGGCCGGTACCGATTCCGGAATTTGGCTCACCCTTGAAAGGTCGAGGGAGTTTCGTGGTCGGCGAGCGGGTCAAACGTTTGTGTCCCGTTGCGAGTGAAAATCCCGATGGGCTCGCGAAACTTAAGATGTCAAAGGCCTTGAGAGTCAATGTGGGCTTACATGAATTGCCCGCCAATCCGGTGGCGAGCCTCCCGAATCCCCTGGAGAGTCTGGAATGGGACGAATTCAATAATGGCAACTACCGCAGCCTCCCGCTCACCAAGCAGGTTCGTTTGAACTACGATGCCTGGACGGAAACTGCCGACAAACTTAAAGAGGAGAGGGGAGTCCAGGCGATTGCCGAAGTGACTTTTGATAGCGAAGTCTATGAACTCGTGTGGGTTGTTCGCCAGAAGCGCACGAAGTCGGTACCGGAGTACTTGACTGAGAGTCTCGGCGGTTTTTCTGAAGCCCACTTATGGCTTCGTCCGAAAACGAAATTGCCGGTGATTCCCGAGGGACTCTTTCAGTCCTACCGGGTTGTCGAAGGCCAGGGAATCTGCGAGCAAGATGCCTACCAAGGGGGCCAGCCAGGAAATCTTCCTGACCATGGGAGACCGGCGGGACAACTGCGCCGCTTGGATTGGACCATGTTGAACGCTGAGAACAAACCACTGGAAATTCATACCGAAGGTCGCACGAGCTATGGTGGTTTTGATAAGACGAGTTTTGTCCACCTTGATCAGGTCACGGTCAAGGGGGTGTTAAAACAGGACTTAGTTGTCCGCGGCGGAATGAATGCCGTCTATGCTCCCGCTCATCACAACTTCGCTGAGCAACTGGCCGTGGATCTTTACAAGGCAGAGGGGCTTAGTAGTGCGCAGAAAGCCGAACTCGTTAAGCTGAATCTGCGTTACTTGGTTTTGCCCAAAGGGGGAACCAACAGCGGTAACGGTGGCGGTGGCGGTAACGGTGGCGGTAACGGTGGTGGTGGCGGTAGCGGTGGCGGTGGCGGTGGCGGTGGCGGTGGCGATGGCGGTAGCGGTGGCGGTAACGGTGGTGGTGGGATTGGCATCGGTATAGGCATCTCCTCCTCGACCTCACAGCCGCGCAAGGTGTGGGTCGTAGAGGGTGTCAGCGATGACTATAAAAAGCGCAAAATCATCGGCCGCGTTTTCGCCCCGAGAGAACAGTTTCACTGAGGTCACGTCATCACCCTAGCGTCGCTGTAGATCTTGCGTCGAGGTGTGGCTGGGGCACCGGTCACGGGCCACAGCCGGGACGCTATTCACGGGCCACAAGCGGGACGCTATTCACGGGCCACAAGCGGGACGCTGGTCACGGGCCACAGCCGGGACGCTGGTCACGGGCCACAGCCGGGACGCTAGAGGGGTTGATAGATCATAGCGTAGAGGCGTCGCTGGACCGACGCTTAAGCAGGTCATTAATCATTGCGCACCCACGCGGCTGATCCCTTAGGAACAAATTTCAAAAAATCAGTTGACAGCAAAGTCGTATTCTTAAAACTCGACCTATTTAGTTCCATTGTCTTGTTTCAAAAAATTTTGAAGTTTTCTACGCCAACGCTGTGGTCAGCCGGCTGCGCATTTTAAAACGCGAATCACAAACTGTCGGTCGGGTACTCATCATGGTCCTCGCAAAACCCCGTGTTATAAGGGTTTGGTGTCGGAGGAAAAATGAATCAGCAAATGGCCATGTCTACTGTCGATCAATTCACAACCTTGAGTTCAATTCCAACGGTGGGTTTAGTTGGTGGTTCCAATGTCGATCCTAAAATTGGCTCCCAATCGGACATTGAAGTGCCTCCTAAAATCCAAGAGCTTCACGCCAAAGCTCTGGCGGCGGTGGCAAAATGGAAGACCGCCGAAATTGAACTGCTGC
>JADZEO010000057.1 GCA_020850475.1 Bdellovibrionales bacterium
CCCTTCCCCTTCTTCTCGAAAAATCGTCACCAAAACACGTCTCAAAAATGAGTTCGGATCGGTGCGGCGCTCGCGAAGTGAGCGGCGCGGCCGACCGCTTGTTCGAAATTTTTGAGAGGTCATTCGGCAGACGATTCTGGAAAGATGAAGGTGGCTGCTCACGAAGTGGGGTGGGGCATAAAAAAAGCCCAAGGCTGGTTCGCCTTGGGCTCTGTGCGAAAGCACTTCGCTTTCGTTGGGTTGATTACATCATCCCCATGTCACCCATGCCGCCCATACCGCCCATGCCACCAGGAGGCATTGCTGCCTTATCTTCTTTCTTGGGGGCTTCAGCGATCATGGTTTCGGTCGTCAGCATCAGAGAAGAAACAGAAGCTGCGTTCTCAAGAGCGCAACGAACCACTTTTACCGGGTCCATAACGCCAGCCTTGAGAAGGTCTTCGTACTCTTCGGTCAATGCATTGTAACCAAAAGCTGCGGTCTTATTGGAAAGAACGCGATCAACGACGATGGCGCCGTCAATGCCCGCGTTGCCAGCGATTTGCCGAATCGGCTCTTCACAAGCGCGTACAATGATACGAGCACCAAAAGCTTCTTCTTCGCTCAGCTTGAGGCTTTCGAGGTTGCGAGAAGCGCGAAGCAGAGCGGTTCCGCCGCCAGCAACGATACCTTCTTCAACAGCGGCGCGAGTCGCATTCAAGGCGTCCTCAACGCGGGCCTTTTTCTCTTTCATCTCAACTTCAGACGGAGCGCCAACATGGATCACCGCTACGCCGCCGGCCAGTTTAGCCAGACGCTCTTTGAGTTTTTCTTTGTCATAGTCGCTGGTCGTCTCTTCGACTTGAGCGCGAATTTGGTTAATCCGTGCCTCGATCGCCTTCTTTTGACCTGCGCCATCGATGACGGTGGTGTTGTCTTTGTCAACCACGATGCGCTTGGCTTTACCAAGATCCGCAAGGGTTGCTTGCTCAAGCTTACGGCCCATTTCTTCGCTCACCAGTGTGCCACCGGTCAACACGGCAATGTCCTCAAGCATGGCCTTACGACGATCACCAAAGCCCGGAGCTTTTACTGCAACAACTTGCAGAGTGCCGCGCAGCTTGTTGACTACCAACGTTGCCAAAGCTTCGCCGTCAACATCTTCCGCTACGATCAACAGCGGACGACCTTGCTTAGCTACGCCTTCCAGAACAGTGATCATGTCCTTCATGTTGCTGATCTTTTTGTCGTAGATCAGGATAAAGGGGTTCTCCAGGACAGCTTCCATCCGCTCAGCATTCGTGATGAAGTAGGGGGACAGATAGCCACGGTCAAATTGCATGCCCTCAACAACCGTTAGTTCGGTTTGTGCGGTTTTGCTTTCTTCGACGGTAATAACGCCCTCTTTACCAACTTTATCCATCGCCTCAGAAATCATTTCGCCGATTTCTTTGTCGTTGTTTGCAGAAATGGCGCCAACTTGGGCGATCTCTTTTTTGTCTTTAACCGGCTTAGCTGACTTAAGCAGCTCGGCTTTGATGGTTGCAACGGCCGCATCAATTCCACGCTTTACTGACATCGGGTTGTGGCCAGCGCTAACGATCTTGGCTCCTTCACGGAAAATCGCTTGAGCCAAAACAGTCGCAGTCGTGGTTCCATCACCAGCATCATCATTGGTCTTGCTGGCAACTTCTTTAACCATTTGTGCGCCCATGTTTTCAAACTTGTTCTCAAGTTCGATTTCTTTAGCAACGGTAACACCGTCTTTAGTGATCAACGGAGCGCCGAAAGACTTTTCGATCACGACGTTGCGGCCTTTGGGGCCCAGGGTGACTTTTACCGCGTTTGCGAGGGTGTTTACTCCGCGCAAAATCGAGTTGCGAGCATCTTCGCTAAAACGTAATTCTTTACTCATTTTAGTACCTCATTCCCATTCGATTTATTTAATAATTCCCAACACATCTTCTTCGCGCATCATCAAGAACTCAGTGCCCTCGAGCTTCAACTCAGTTCCTGCATATTTGCTAAACAACACTTTGTCGCCGACCTTTACTTCGAGCGGCAGAATTTTGCCGTCTTCGGTGACACGGCCATTTCCTGTGGCGACGATTTCACCACGTTGAGGTTTTTCTTTTGCAGTATCGGGAATAATAATTCCCCCAGCGGTCGTATCAGCTTCGTCAAGACGACGAACCAAAAGACGATCGTGCAACGGACGCACATTCGGTTTAACAGATGCCATTTTCGGACCCTCCTATCGATAAATATGTCCTATAAACTTCACTTAATAACTGTAATTGCTTTTAAAGCGACGCTCGAAATATGGACGGGGTGGCGTCAGAGTCAAGGTATCAACCCTAAATTTTTACAAGATTCTCCCCGACGAAGTGGAAAGAGCTCAGTTTTTGATGGGTTTACGCTGTGCGCCAGTGGGGATGAGGCCGCCGACTCCTTGAAGTTGGCTGATGACTGGAGGGGGAAGAGTCACCACTCCTGCCTCTGATCGGCGCTCCTTTTCGCGCATCAAAACCTGGATGAGCTGGGCTGATTCTTGGGGGCTCAGCTTCTGCATGAGTAACGCCAAAGCCCTCACATCCTCTTTAAACTGCACCAGGTAGACGGTGATGTATTCTTCAACTCCAAGATCGTGGGCGTACTGGAGGGTCTCTTGGGCCGCCCGAACCTCGCGGGACTGAGGACCACTCTCTACCCCATCGTTGACATGGATTCGCTGTGTTGACGGAAGTTCCGTCGCGGCAACTGTCTTAGCAGAACCCTTGGTTGCCACTGCCGGGGCCTTGCGCTTAACCCCGTTCGCACGCTCGAGGGCCTCTTGGGCCTCGCGAATCTGCTGGGTCTTCCAATCCTGAAAATTGAGGGGGGCGTCTCCTTCAGCTGAGGTATCGACATTGGGAACAAGCGTTCCGTTGACCGCCGACCACGCTGACGTCGCACTGATGACACAAAAAATGATTAATAATCCTAAGCGAGTTACCAAAACTAACGTCCCCTGAAAAACGTACCGCAACCCATTCCACCTGGGTTTCCCTTGTGGAGTTCAAGGGCTGTGCCACCAAAGGCTGAAACTCACTGGCTTCCAAGGGGGTGGTCTGGCGCCAAATTCGTCATTAAGTTGCGTTGCGTTGCCGAAATTTGATTCTTGCCCTGAGCCAAGAATGAGGTGATTTCCTTGGGGCTGGCGGCGGAGGTAATTTTTCCATGTTCACATTATTAGCAGTCCTCACGGGCACTGGATTTGCCCTGGCGCTCGCGCTTGGTGTGGTCGCTTGGCACTTTCGGCGCGAACTCACAAACCGTGAGCTTCGTCTCGAAAATCTGCAGGCCGACCTTCAGCTCGCCACCAGTCAACAGGCCCGCCTGGAGGCGGAAAACTCCGCCCTCAACGGTCAGCTCGACGAGCAAAAGCGCTTTCTCGCTGAATCTAAGGAAACCCTGGAAAATTCCTTTCGCAGCCTCGCGGCCAAAGCTCTCGAGGGCAACAATCAGCAGTTCATCGACTTAGCCAAACAAATTCTAGCGAAGGAATCTGGTACCATTTCCGCTGATCTGGAAAAGCGGGATCAAGGTTTGCGTTTGCTTTTAGACCCACTCAAAGACTCCCTCAACCGTTACCAGAGTTTTGCTCAGCAAATCGAAGTGGAGAGACAAAAGTCTTACTCCTCTCTCGCCACCGAATTGCGCCGGGTGGTCGATGCGAGCAGTTCTTTGGCCCAAACCACGACGGCGCTCAAAGATGCGCTCAAAAAACCGCACGTTCGCGGTCGCTGGGGCGAGATGCAATTGCGCAATTGTATCGAGCTGGCCGGCATGTCCGAATACTCTGACGTTCACTTTCAAGATGCGACGACCAACGAAGAGGGCTTGCGCCTGATTCCTGACATGACGGTGCGTATGCCCGGTGGCCGCCTCGTCGTGGTTGACGCCAAAACACCGATTGATGCCTTTATTGCGTCTCTTGAGACCACCGATCGCGAAGTTCGCGACGCCGAAATGGTCCGCCATGGGCGCCACGTAAAAGACCACGTTAAGCGCCTCGCGACCCGCGCCTATGGAGACCTTCTGGAAGAGTCCGCTGACTTTACGGTGATGTTTCTTCCTAACGAAAGTTTTTTGTATGCCGCTCTGGAAACTGAGCCCGACCTTGTTGAATTTGCTCTTCAACGTAAGGTGCTGATTGCGACACCGCCAACTCTGATTGGTCTGCTTAAAGTCATTCGTTTTGGCTGGAACGAGGAAAAGCTCGCGGCCAATGCGAAGCTGATCTCGGACGCCGGCAAAGAGCTCCACAAACGTGTCTGTGATTTTGTTGAAGCTTACACGAACGTCGGCAAGGCCCTCGAAAAAGCCCGCACCGAGTTTGATACCGGGATGATGCGCCTTGAGCGCCGGGTTCTGGTACAGGCTCGCCGCCTCGAGAAGTTGGGTGCCAAAAGCTCGAAGTCCTTGCCCGAAGGTTTGGCCGAGGCCACCGACGATGTCGAAATCGATACTGAGTTGCTAACCGGTGCCGACCACTCCGAAGTCAGCGACACCGAGACCCCATCACCGGGCTGAGGCTGACGCTCGTCCCGAGTCTTGGGCGGCAAGTCCCCTTTCCAGAGAGACTCTGACCTGCGGAGATTGAATTGATTCGGTCGAATCGCGTACCGCCACCGAGTACAAGCCTTCCCACTTACGACTAAAGGACATCACCGTGAGCATGGGTCCTTCGGCTCCAGGGATCGGCGCATTATTAAAGTACCATTGGTACTTGAGGTTTTTGGTTCTAACCGAGCTTGCTTCCACATAAAGAAACAAGGGCTGCCCTGCCGCCACGGACTGGGAACGAAGGGCCTTGGTAATGGCAATGCCACGCTCGCTGGAAGGCATAATTTTAACTGCTGGCAAACGCAGGCGCATGAGCTGTGGTTGATACTTCCAACCCAGCCATACGATCGCCCCAAGGAGATAGATTTTGAGCAACTTTTCAAACAAAGCCGTCTCCTACCAAATACTTAGAGAGCAAGGCCGATGCCAGAAGGAACCCCCTAGCTGAGCCCAGGTCGAATTTAGGGGCCGGTCTGGGGGCGAAACCTGAACACACGTCGAAATTCCGATCACCACGCAAAGGCTAGTTTGCAGCCCAGCCCAGGCCCCAACTAAATCTTAACTTTATCAAGTGATTTTAATCTCTTAGGGTGTTTTTGGGGGTGCCCAGTTAAGGCTCTGCCGGGTTGACGGCCTAAAGAGCCTCCTGGTACTGCCTAGATATTAACCAGGAAGGTTTTAGTTATGGATTTGGTAGGAACCAAAAACAAAGTTTTGAATTCAAAGCCCGTGGCTTGTGTTTGCGCGGACTGCACACACGCCGAACAGTACGTTCACACTTTTCAAACTTACTTTCATATTTTCTCGATTCCCATTTTTCCCATTCGCAAGCACTCGGTGCTGGAGTGCCAACAGTGCAACAAATTGAGTCTGGAAAAAGAATTGAATGATCAGCGCAAAGCCATCGTGAAGCTGACTGCCGGTCAAGTGAAGACGCCGCCTTATATGTACGTCGGATCGGTCGTCTTAGCCCTACTGGCCAGCTGGTCGGTCTACACCTTTGAACTCGACAGCACTCGCACCGAAGCTTTTTTGTCTCGGCCCGCGGCCAGTGATGTCGCCGTGATTGAGGCCGGACAAGGTCAGTTTCAAGTTCTGCGTTTAATCGCCATCGAGGGCGGCCGTATCCGCTATCAAATTAGCCAATACGTCTATAAAAATGTCGCTTCAGCAAAAACCGCGATCAAAAAACGCGTCATTGATGAAGCCGGCTTTTTCGCTGATGGGCTCCATGAGATGCCCATCGAGCGTTATCAAAAAAGTCATGTCGAGTTTGTGCAGCGACACAAGTAACTGTGGTCAGTCGTATTGATCGTTGGTGCGCTCCCACTCTTTTAACCAAGGGTCGGTGAAAGCCTGTTCACCCAAGAACTCGCTGATGCTACTGAGGGGTCGGAAGGATTCGATACATTTGACTGCAAAAGCACCGACCGTTAGTTGGCCGCGGTTGGGGTCATCCGAGTTTAGATGAAAATTGCAGCTGTCGCGAAAGCTGAGTGCGGCCGGGTATTCGCCCTGCTGACTCATCGGGATTTCCAACTTTTCTTCAACCTGACAGTTGCGCCGCTGACCATCTCGATTGAGGTCGGAGATTTCATCGGTACCGACCAGACTCAACCGCTCGTCATTGGCCAGAGGCGTCCCTTTGTAGTACTGCGAAGCCCAGCGGTGCTCATCAAGGGTTACAAAAAACGGACTCTGGAAGTAGCGAATGTACTCGGGGCTTTCGACGCCCTTTTGGGTTTGAGGCCACAGTGCAAAAGTCCCGTAGGAACGAGGCTTGCCGGCCTTGAGATCCTCAAACCACGAATACTTGATGTCGGCAAAATCATTCGACCGCAGGGCTTGGAGCGCAAAACCCGTGGGTCGATTGATCATCCAATAATACACGCTCTCGGGCTTTACGTTTTGCTTGTCGTTTTCATACTTCATATTTGGATCGACGTAGCCCGGATAGTTTGTAGGAACTTCGGCAGTTGAGCAAAGCACGTTGTTTTTGGCGAGGATTTCGGTGGTCAAGAACGCCGAAAAGGCTCGGGCTTTGTAATCCGTTTTTTCGCTAAGCCCAATTCCCAGAACGTGTGCGGCCTCGTGCAACAACTTCGTGCGGATCTCGCGAATGTAGGGCTCAATCTGAGAACTGTGATTGGAATTCACCGGGACGGCGGAGTGGGCGCGAAAAAACAAGGCGGTCGCCACCAAGTGCGGCTCACCAGATTTTGGAATTCGATAATCAAACATGAGTTCGCGGTTGTAGCGGTAGGCTTCGCGGCGAGGTTCCGCGGCGGTGTTTTCAATGAGTTTTGCCAATCGCTCGGGAGTCCAATCTGCCGGTAGGCCCTTGAGGGCGGTCGGGTTGGCTCGTCGAATGGACGCCGCCGTCAGAGCTTTGCTCCAATTAAGAAGCTTCATGGAGTTTTCGTCGCCAAAACCGCCGCCACCACTCGAGGTTCCCTCGGGGGTCACTGGAGTCGCGGGCTGAGCCCGTTGAGCATCTTCTCGCCCACATGCGCAAAGCATTAGGGCCGCCGCAGCAATTACTAAAATCGATCTAGATTTCATATCTTATACCCCTTACCGATTTGCCAGTTATATATCTTCTCACAAGGGCCGTTGTCCACCCTAAGGAAGCGCCAATGTAGAATCCTCTCGCCGGCGACGCCAGGTATATTTAATTAATAACTCATGCTATATTTAATTAATCACTTACTTATCCGGAGGCTTTTTGGCGGACAAAACCCTCTACAACTTTGATGATTATCGCGAGTACTTGCGTTTTCGCCTGGGGCAAGAGGGAGCGCGATCAGGCTTAAGGGCGAAGCTGGCCCAAGCCCTTAACTGCCAGAGCTCCTTTGTCTCGCAGGTGGTCCACGGGCGCGTCCATTTAAGCCTTGAGCAAGCCTATCGCGCGAATGACTTTTTTAGCCACGATGCCCACCAAGCTCATTTTTTTATGTTGCTGGTGCAGATGGAGAGAGCCGGCAGCCGCGACTTGCGCGATTACTATGGCCGCCAGATCGAATCGCTTCTTGCTGAGCGTGAAAAGATCAAGAGTCGCGTAGTAACGACCCAAGAGCTCACGGAAAGTCAGCAGGCTCATTACTATAGCCACTGGGATTATATTGGTGTCCACATGGCCTTGGCCGTCCCCGAACTCAGCTCCCCGGGCGCCATTGCTCAGGCCCTTAAGTTGCCTCAAGCACGAGTCGACAGTGTTTTAGAGTTTTTGGTCGGCCTCGGCTTGGCCGAAGTCAAAGGCGGCCGTTACCAAATCGGCAAAGTTCATATGCACTTGGGAACGGGCTCGCCCTTTTTGCACCAGCACCACGTCAACTGGCGACTCGAGGCGCTTAAACGCCTCAATACGACGAGCAATCACCAATTGCACTACTCGGCCGCCTTCACCCTCTCGCGCCAAGACTACACCAAACTTCGCGAGAATCTTCTCCAAGTCATCGAGAAGAACCTCGCGGTGGTACGCCCGTCGCCCGAGCAAATCGTGGTGTGCCAGATGATTGATCTGATTCCGCTCAGCGAATAAAATTGACGGTTACTTCACCCTTTTTCAGAGGGAAGTTAAGTTTGGCCGCCTCTTTAACCGCCTTAACAAAACCCGCCTCGCCTGCTGCAGTACATTTGGACACGTCGAGATTGATTTCGGTGTAGCTCATGAAATCATCGGTCGCTTTGGTCGACACGACTTTTGCACAGGTGAGATAATTGATGTTGTCGTAAAAGGTGGGTCCGCCACAGCCAATGTTCGAAGTCGCCTTGTATTCGGTCGTCAATTGCACCAACTGCGGGTCTTTGAGCGAACCATAGCAACCGATGATCGGCACGCGCTCAACAAAGAATTCTTCCGACTGAACATTTTGAACCACAATGTAAGCTGCATCGTGACCGTCGACCGTAGCCCCAGCCGACCAAGACGCCAAAATCAATGCGAGCACTCCCCACTTTTTCATAACCACCCCATCTCTAAATGTTTGGTAAATTCAATTGACGGTGGTTTGCCAGGATTGTGGTCCCGACTCAACTCCGTCTCGCCACTTGAAAAAAATGGTGATCGCTTGCGCTTAATTCGTTGTAAGCACTTTACGCTATGGGAGAGCGCTTCGCACGAAGTACGCAGCACTTCCATCGGCCCAGTACTGCACCCACGCCTCTCGCGGCTGCCTCGTCGCTTGGCTGCCGGTCTCACCGATTGCAACTTCGGAGCTGGGGGCGTAGTTGAACCAGCGCGACCAGTGTTGACCTTGGTCAACCGACACGCGGAACTTTTGCGCGCCGTCGGCCTTGTGACTCAACAAGATCGCCGCCGGGCTCCCGGGTTGGGTCGTCCGATAGGTCGCCAGCGTCGGGTCATCGACAAAGTCTTTTTGGACCTTCACCAGCGGATTGAGCTCTGATCCCGAGCGGAATCTTGAAACAAAATCGCCGCCGAACAAGGCTTTTCCGCTCCGCGCCCGTGCCGTGTTGAGGATTTTGACTTTGTGGATTCCAGGAACCACCGTCACCTCAAATTCCAACGACCTGTGGTCTGCGGCGAAGGTTAGCTGGTTGGCTGGAACCACGAGTGAGTCATAGTACACGGCCCGCTCCAGGCTCGCTCGGTCCATGGGCTCGCTAAAGGCAACGCGAATTCGCTTGGCCCCGGCCGGAACAACTGAGTCATGTTCCGGACTGATCGCTTCGACTACGGGATTGAGTGCCTGGTGGATTTGCTCGCGCACATAGACCTTGGCTTCGTAGCCGTCCAACCAAACCGCAGGAAGGGTGCCGTCGCGACCGATGCGGATTTTTTCACGAGGCCTGAGAACATTCACAAGCTGATCTCCCTCGCTCCAACCGGTGTGTAAGACGCCCTCTGGGCCGCCGGCCGCGAGCCGCTCCCGCCAGGTGTTAAATACCACCAGGACCCAGTTCTTTGGCTCTCCCCAAACTCGCGTAAAGGCATAAATTCCGTTCGTATCATCGAGTTGATGAAAGCGCTCGTAGACTTCGTCCGTTTCACGCAAGGCAAAGTACTGTTTGCGAACGTTCATGAGCTTCTGAATATACAGATAGTGCGGATGGGTCATGTTGAAGTTGTCAAAGGTGACAGGATTGGGGTGAACCTCGCTTCGCGTTTCCTGGTTGAACCAGGCCTTGCTCGTCATAAAGTCTTCGCGGCTGTAACCATCGAGAGCCGTGCCCTTGGTCGCAAAGCCCTGTTCATCGCCGTAATAAAACAGCGGCAAGCCGGGCCAGAAAGCAATAATGGCGCTCGAGAGGAGCGTTTTCTTAAAGCCGTCGTGCTCCCAGTTCAGGCGCCACTGATCGTGATTATTAAAGAAGTTGAGCATTACATAGTTGGTGCGACGGCGGGCTGGATTGTAAAAATCAAAGGCGTTCCAGTCGGCCTGGTACTCACTCATGAGTTTGGACACGCCACCTTGTTGAGCTTTGATCGCTGGGCCAATGTACTTAAAATAAAAGTTGTAGTTGATGCCGCCGTCGAAGGTGAAGTCTCCTGGGATCAGCTGACCGTTCGACTTCCCCCGACCAACCATGGTGCCGGCGCGAGGACGGTCACAGTAAAACTCCGCGAAAGTAAAAAAATTGTCCTTACCCAGGCTGCGCGCATGGGCTTTGATTGCTGGCACCCAACGCTTAAAAAAACTCAAAGGAACTTGCATGGGGGTGTCCATGCGTATGCCGTCAATATCGGTGGACGAAATCAACGCCTTGGTCATGGCGATGATTTTGTCCTGCACGCGCGGATGAGTGGTGCGGAGGTCGTCCATAATGCCGTAAATCTTGCCGAGGTGATTCTGCCAAGGGTCGCCGTAGGAATCGAGGTTCCCATTGTGGTGAAAGTCGCTGAACCAAAATGACCCACCCCCCGGATCCACGCGAAGATTGCCACCATCATCGTAGATGTCAGAATAACTCCCCTCGCGATAAAAGGTGTTATCCACCTTGAAATCCACATAAGTCTCTTGGGGATTTCGCGGAAGCAGCTTATATTCTCCGTCGTGCAAGCGAAAGGGTGCGCCCTCGTGCTCGTGACCTTCAAAGTAAAAGAGATTATCCATGTGGTTAACCACAATATCCACGATGACGTACATGCCGAGCCGATGGGCCTCATCCACCATTTCCCGAAAATCTTGGAGCGTTCCGAAGCGATCATCGAGAAGTGTGAAGTCGATTTGCGCGTAGCCGTGGTAAGAGTTGTAACGATTTTGAAAAACCGGAGAAATCCAAACCGCGTCGTAGCCCAGTGATTTGATGTAGGCGAGGGCTTCCTTGGCCCCCTTAAAATCTCCGCCGTGACGAGCTCCCAAATCGTAGAGGTTATAACCGCCATACTTGCCGTCGTTGTTGGTGGGGTCTCCGTCGCGAAAGCGGTCGGTTATGAACTGATAAACTCCGATACTGCGCCAATCCTCAGGAGACGGAAAATATCGGTGACCCGACCACTCACCGTAATAGCGTGAGGGATCACGCCCGTCGGGATTAAAATTAACATTCCAGGCGCGGTTTTCAGGAGTGCTCGGGGCGGCGAAGGAGGCGCTCACCCAGATGAGTGCCACCAGACACAGCAAACGGATGGCGAGACCAAGAAGACGTTCAGCGATCACAATGGCTCCAATTTGATACTTGTTATTGATGCTGTAGCATCGGCCAGACCCTTCCGACACTCCGGCCTCAGCGAAATGAACTTTTGTTCACCGCTCTTGTCATTTTTTTAGTGCTGCCCGTAAGTTTGCTGAACCCCTGTGGCGCCAAACTCTGGGCCCCTGGTCGGGGTGCGGATCCCGATAAATTGGCACCGGGGACGGTCCCGCCATCGGCCAGACGCGGCTCGAGGTCAAAAATCCAGTAGGGCAAAATTCCATTTGACTAAGTATTCGCTCACTGAGTATATACTTATTCAATGGAGAAAATGACTAGAAAAGAACAAAAAGAAAAGACCCGCGCGGGCCTCGTCGGCCAAGCCGAAACACTCTTTGCGCTCAATGGTATTTCAAGTACAACAACGGCAGATATCGCGAAGGCCTTGAAGGTTTCTCATGGGACACTGTTTGTCCACTTCTCCACCAGAGAAGACCTCATTAAGGCCGTCGTCGATGAGTTTGGTGAGAAACTGTCGACCGCCCTTGGCGCGCGGTGCTCGAGCGACCTCAAACTGAGAGACCTACTCAAGGCGCACCTCTCTGTTCTGGCTGAATATGAAGACTTCTATATGAGACTCGTCTCGGAATCGCAGTCCTTGCCCCCACACATCAGAAGCATTCTCTACTCGATGAATGCCTCTCTTTCGTACCGCTTTTATCGGGCGGCGAAGGCCGAAATGGATAAGGGGGTCATTAAGAAGATGACCCAGGTTCACTTTTTCAACACCTGGATGGGGCTTGTTCACTACTACATTTTGAATCGAGATCTGTTTTCGGAGAGGACACCAATCTTAGTCGAGGTTGGTGAAGACCTCCTCCGCCATTTTTTTCATCTTATTAAAACCTAAAACAAGGAGAGAACAATGAAACCAAAATGCGAATCATGCAATTCTTGTGGGATGCCCTTAGAAAGTAAGGAAGACTTTGCTCTCGGTGATACCTCGAGCGTTTACTGTAAGTACTGTGTCGACAACGTCGGGCAGCTGCTTCCCTATGACACCATTCTAAAAAACAATGCCCATTACTATAAAGAATCACAGGGTCTCACCGAGCAAGCTGCGACAAAAATGGCGAAGGACCTTCTTAAGACCTTGCCCGCCTGGAAAAACGTTGGAGTATAAAATGGCAAAGGCTGTCGCTAAAAAGAAAGTTTTCTGTACCGTTTGCCCAACTTGGGAAATCAAAAATCCTGATCGCTGCTCAAACACTCTAAAGAAGCGCTCGAAAACTCTTTATTTTTGCACCAAGCGCTGCAAGGAACGATACACCAAATCTCCAGAGAAGTTTGCTTGAGCCTTGAAAGCAATGTGCTCTCGAGACCTACGGCAACGCCCAGGGTTTGATCTCTATTCACAATGGGACGGCCGACCATTGTGATTCAGAGCCCGGGGGATCGGGCCGTGCTCGAAGTCCAACGCCCCGATCCCGCCACCTTTCGAATCCATATCCCGTGAATCTTTGGGATGTCACCCCAACTAGCCCTTAGTGGTTGCGAAAAACCTTGTTACAATCCGGCTCACTGGAGCGAGTTTGACTGCTGGAATCAATATGCTCACAGCCACGATACTCACAATCACGACTACAAATACTAACTTCTGCACCTGTTCGCCGCCTGCCATTCCCATTTGAACAGGCACTCCGGCTAGAACCGCCGCAGCGAGACCCTTCGGCACGAGAAGGCCAGCAAAGGTGAGTTCTTCTGGGGAACCTGAGCGATGTGCAACAAAACGTAATACAACAAAACGTATACCGATCACGAAGATTAGCGCTCCCATACTTAGCAAAACCAACCCAAAAGAAACCGCTTCGATTGAAATTCCGAGATAGATAAAAAAGAAAACCTTGAGGACGAAAACCATCTCCTTGTAAAAATTGCTCTCAAATTCACTGAGGGGAGCAACTGTCTCTTTGCGGAAGAGGTGTTGCGCTTGTGTCAGCCAAATACCCATGCTCATGACCGCAATCGGACCACTGTAGCCAACTAACTCTGTTACTCCATAAACAATCAGGGCAACAGCGATCGTCGCAAATTGGGCCTGGAGCAAGTGACGCAGACGTGCCCACAATAAGCCCGCAACCGTACCGATAATAATCGCGACCAAGAACGAGAGCAGAATTTTTTCGACGAATCCTTGTACTTGAACTCCCCCTCGAACAAACGCCTGCACGAGACCCATTGTGAACACAATGCAAAGCACGTCTGTTAGGGCCGACTCGAGAATCAACGCATTCTTAACCCTTTCCCCAAGACCTAGCGCGGTGACCATTGGGATAACAACCGCCGACGAAGTCCCTCCGACAATTACCCCAACTAAAATTGCATTCTCAACTGAACCCAAAATTGGCCATGCCAACAGTGAAAACACCAGCACCGTCACGAGCATTGTTGAAAGGGCTAGTGCTAGAGAAAGTCCCGTCGCCTCTGCAACTTTACGAAAATCGAGTGTCGTGCCCCCTTCAAACAATATTACAATCAATGCTAATGACGACAACACTTTGCCCGCATGTCCAAAGTCCTCGGGACTGCTTAACTTAAAGATGGGCCCGAGCAGCAGGCCAATTATGGTAAAGAGCAGGATGTCAGGGATGCGGTACCGTTGGAAGCCATAAGCAAACACGTGGCCCAAAAAGTACAAGATGCCTATTTGCAAAAGTATCAAGGCCATCACTTAACTCCATTCTGGACAGTCCGCTATCCCTTCCCTAACCAAGTGATCAACGACTCCAACTAAGCCGGCCTCAGAGTGACAGCGCTGCCGAACATAGCTGGGACCACGTTTACGAATCTGTTCCAAAAAATCAAATTGCTGTAGGTAACCCAATTCGCCAATCGTTGGGGCCAAGGTTTCCAACAAGGTCCCCCAGATTTCGGCAAACGGCGCAGACTCACCTTCCGTCGACCGCACTAAGTCGCAACTGATTCCATGGCGGGAAGCCCTCCATTTATTTTCTCGCAACACCCATTCGGGCGGAGGCGAAAACTCGCGTCCTCCCTCTATCTCTTTGTCAATGAGTCGAGCAAGCGAGTGAACTAAAGCCACTAGTGCTTCCACCTCTCGCAGGGTCGGCGGACAGTCGGCGATACGAATTTCGATGGTCCCAAATTCAAGGTTAGGGCGAATGTCCCACCAAAGATCCTTTAGTGAGCCAATTGATCTTGAGATTAGAAGTTTGTCCGCTAGCTCTTCAAATTGGCCCCAGTTGGCGACCAAGATAGGGTGGCCTCCTGTGGGAATGGCTTCAAAAATAGTGATCCGGCTTGAGGCTAAACCCGTATCATCACCCTGCCAGAAAGGTGAACTCGCCGAAAGAGCCAAAACCACCGGAAGGTAGTGGCTAAAGGCATTGCAGAAGGCAATTGCGCGGTCGCCGCTTCTCATACCAACGTGTATGTGCAACCCAAAGATTTGCAATCTTCGCGCAATCCATTGATTACGATCGACCAACGATTGGTAGCGCCCGGTCGGCGTGACGAGCCGCTCAGAGTAGTGCGCAAAAGGATGCGTTCCCGCCATCATGATCTCGGCACCACAAGCACGTGCCACAAGACGTGTTTCAGCTAAAGACATTCGCAGCGACCGACCCACTTCACCGGCCGACGCACAGATCGGAGTGTCGATCTCCAGCATGCTTTGAAATATTTCAGCTTTGGTTCGTGCTCCCCGCTCTTGTTTGGCAATTTCTGAAAGCACCTCCAAGCCCACGGGATTGAGGTCTCGTGTCTCAGGATGAATGAGCTGTATCTCAATCTCGACCCCCAAGGACAGGGCTTCATTGGCTCTAAATTCGAGTCGCGACATAGGGTGCCACCTCGAGCGGGCGACCCTACCGGCTCAGTAACTTCCGAAGATCGATTTGCTTCGGAACCCTGGTTGACTTGTTGATCTTCTATCACAACTAACGACCAGTGTCGTCTCAAAGTTTCGATTTCCGGCGCGGAGGCAACCCGCCGAAACCTACCCAACGAGAAGCTCATCATCTTCGACAAAATTCATAAATAAGTTAAATGGCGCAACCTTCTTAAAGATCTCTATTAAAAAATTACTCCCCGCTTTCTTTTAACAGATTCGGCACAATTAGATTACTGCAGAAAAGTTGGGGACTCATTACTCGGGCGCCATCAATACTGCCCAAGCTTTGCCCGAAAGGGTCGGAACCCAGTTAAAAGCGGTATTTGGCGCAAGACTTAGAAGTCGAGGTTAAAACCATAGAAAGGTGGCTGACACTTTTAGAAAGCGTTTTCTACTGTTATCAAGTTTCCAGTAAAAAAGCTGGTCTCGTTTAAGGGGAAGGCCTTGAAATTGGCTCAGGTCATCCGACACTGGGTTCGCCAATCGCCCCCAACATCGTATTGAGCTTAACTACCGATAAGCTCACATTTTTTCGCCATTTTGACAAGGACTACCTACATGAACAGTATGTCGTACTAGGTCGCTCAATGAACCAAATAGCCCTCGAAAGGGGCTGTGCCCGATCAACCGTGGGGGCAGCTTTGAAAGAGCTGGGATTTGCGATCAGGGCCCGTTCCGAACTTCAATGCAGTAAGGGCCAAGTCCCTTTTGGATTCCGGATTGTTAAGGGCAACTTAGTGGCGCACGGTGGCGAAACCGCGATCTTGAACCAGATGGCCGAACTTAAAAAGACCGGGGCAAGCTATGGCGAGATTGCCAGTTGGCTAAACTCCCACGGGGTGAAGACCAAAAACGGGGCTCGGCAATGGGACCGCCCGACCATATTCAAAATGCTCAAGAGACTCCCCTCAATGCAGGATCAAATATAGTCCGTTCATTTAGTGACACTGGACCACATACAGTTTGCATACAATTTGTATTTGTTTGATATGCAGGTCGCATTTATCATTTTACCTTAGACACAAATCAAGGATGATAAATGAAAAAGACCCCCTACAAGAGCCTCGACCAGTTGGTCGGCGGACCTGACGAGCGCGTTCCTCTTTCAACAAGAGTTAAAAAAGATACGAAGACCTTTCTGAACCGTGAGGCCAAAGTTCGCAACCTTACTGTCTCTACTCTTTCGGCGGCCATCCTTGATGATTACTGCAAAACATTCCAGAAAGATAAGAAGGGGTAGATCATGGCATCAAAGAAAATCACATCCATCCACGACCTACTCGAGCAATACAACGAACGTATTGTAAACCAAAGGGACAAGGGAACTAGCTTTGAGCGGCTGATGAAAAGCTACCTTGAGTTGGACCCACTTTATCAAGATCAGTTCAAGACGGTTTATCTTTGGAGTGAGTGGCCACATAAGACCACAGGCCAAGATTACGGCATTGATTTGGTGGCCGAAGGGCTCGATGGAGAGTTCACTGCTATCCAGTGCAAGTTCTACGCAGCAACCTACCAAGTTCAGAAAAAAGACATCGACTCATTCTTTAATGAATCCGGTAAGACCTTTAACGTTGATGGCAAGAAAAGGTCATTTGCCCGCAGGATCATCATTTCAACTTCAGATAACTGGAGTGAACCTGCTGAAAAGTCCCTTCACGGTCAGACAATCCCAGTTAGCCGTATTCATGTGAGAGAGCTTGAACAAAGTCCGATTGATTGGTCAAAGTTCAGCCTAGATAAACCTGAAAAACTATCTCTAAAAGAAAAGAAGAAACTAAGACCTCACCAGCAAGAGGCTCTTGATAAAGTTATTGCCGGATTCAAAGAAGGCGACCGTGGCAAGCTCATCATGGCTTGCGGGACAGGTAAGACCTTTACCGCATTGAAACTTGCCGAGAAGGTTACAAAGAAAGAGGGCCTTGTTTTATTCTTAGTACCCTCGATCTCTTTGTTGTCACAGACCCTTCGCGAGTGGACCGCTGAATCTGAAACCCCGTTTCACGCCTTCGCCGTTTGCTCTGATAGCAAAGTCGGCAAACACAGCGAGGACATTTCAAAGCATGATCTTTCAATCCCCGCATCAACAGACACAACTTCATTGATCAAAGGACTTGAGCGGGTCAAAAAAGATAAGAAGATGACGGTCATCTTTTCGACCTATCAATCGATTGATGTCGTAAGCCAAGCCCAGAAGAAGGGCCTTCCAGAGTTTGATCTGATCATTTGTGACGAAGCTCACCGAACTACGGGTGTGACGTTGGTGGATAAAGAGGAATCCCACTTCGTAAAGGTTCACGAACAAAAGTTCATCAAAGGCAAGAAGCGGATCTACATGACCGCAAC
>JADZEO010000058.1 GCA_020850475.1 Bdellovibrionales bacterium
CTGACAACTCCCCACTGGCGATTGCGGTTTTGAGCTCCGGGATTTCGCGTGCGGCGCGGCCGACATTAATAAAATTATAGGCGACGCCTTCGCTGAGTCCCAAAGCCTTGACCGCATACTGAAAGAGTGAGTTGTAACCGTAGCGCAAGTAGCCTTTGTGAGATTCAACTTCATCGAGAACTCGCAGCAATTCAATTTCGGCGGTCTTCCATTTTGCCACCGCCGCCAGAGATTTGGCGTGAAGCTCTTGGATTTTAGGGGGCACCTCGACGTCGGATTGAGAGCCAACTTTAGGATCGACATTGGAACCACCAACTAAACCCACCGTTGAAATTGAATTCGTCGTTGTGAATTGATCGACAGTAGACATGGCCATTTGCTGATTCATTTTTCCCCCGACACCAAACCCTTATAACACGGGGTTTTGCGAGGACCATGATGAGTACCCGACCGACAGTTTGTGATTCGCGTTTTAAAATGCGCAGCCGGCTGACCACAACGTTGGCGTAGAAAAATTCAAAATTTTTTGAAACAAGACAATGGAACTAAATAGGTCAAGTTTTAAGAATACGATTTTGCTGTCAACCATTTTTTTAAAAGTTTGCCAACCAGTCAGCCAGAAGATGAGCTGATGTTCCTAATCAGAGTCGCTAGCCTAGGCTACGTCAACCTCAGTCCCGCAGCCTCCTGCAAAGGACGTAAGCGCTCGCCGCGAGTTGACCCGGGCCCGGGGATTGCCCCGCGCACGCGGGGCAGGCAACAGGAGTTCCTTAGTGAACTTCCACAATCCCGAGTGAAATTTCCCCGCCACCAAACACTGGCTTCACCACCACTTGCAAACGAGTTCCCGGTTCTTCTTTACTGATCCAAGGGATATCGAGCTGATTCGCTCCAGGTGCCAGTCTCACTTGGGCAGCCGATGCGACCAAAGGTTCCTCCGCCTTTTCAAGCGGACGGCGGTAAAGCTGCCCCACCGCTTTGGTGCGATGCCAGTCACTACCGGTATGCGAAAAGGGGCGGCAGACAAAACGCAACTTCCCCCCGACTTTGTCCTTGGAGATCATATAATTGAGGCCCCAAGTTTTGTGCGACTTCAAGTCGGCACTCACAAATTCAGTCAGACACTCAGTAAAACCAAAACTCATATCACTGGGTTCAACCGTGTTGACCTCGAGCTCGTAGACACCTGGTTCGGTGATCGCAAATTCCGCGACAAAATCTCCACTGGAATCAAGACCGGTGACCACCGTTCCCGCCGGAGTGGGCGCTCGGAGTAGTTCCACTCGAACTTTCTCGCCCACTCGACCGTGGTTGAATACTTTGAGCTTGCCCGTGTCACTGCCTTCGGGTTGGGCCACCACCTGAGTCGCCAGTTGCAATTGCAAGGGTGCCGCTTCGATCTCGAGAGGAAACACCGCCTCGGTTCCCACTGCTCGCGCCAGGGTCAGTTGATAATCCCCGGTCTTCGCCGTGGGCATAAAAAACTCTTCCTCGTCCGCCGGTCCCCAAAAGCTCGGAATTTGGCCAATTCCCATGGGATCAAAAAATTCAAGAGACAAAAAGTTTCTCCTCACATCACTGATGGCGGTCCGAATCCGGTAGCCCGCAACGCGCGGATCAGCGCCAAGATGAACTCGAACTGCATCGCGAGTCTCTAAATTAAATTGCATTCTGTGGGGGCTGTCCCAGGGGCGATCATCCACCACAGTGAAGGGAATCGTGTGAAGCCTCAGTCCCGACGACTCATCGATCAGATGGACTTCACCCAAGAACTCCTGACCCGGCCGCGACTGCATTTTTTCCGCGAGAAATTTGCCGTTCACTCTCACTCCCAGGCGAGCCATCCCCACACTGAGCCAGCCTCGGGCCGGGCCGCTCAGCCACGGAGCTGAGTATTCGATCTTGAGTGGTCGCAACAGATTTTCGCCGACGGCCGCTGCCACTTTGGGAGACAAAACGCCGGTGACTCGGACTCTGACTTCGAGATCTTCGGCGACTTCGCGGGCGTGGAGAAAGGCGCCTCTTTGCGCCAAATCGTCTGGGCCCTTGAGGGGAGCAACCACGGTTTTTACGCGGATGAACTGAAGGCCTGCAATGAGTTGCCGATAAATCTCGATCGCTTTCGGCAATTTGGGCAGTCCGTAACCTTGATCGACAAAAGCTGTGCCATTGAGCGGCTGTCCGCTCAAGCGCAAGGCATGCACAACGGTTTCGGCATCAATGGGAAGACCCAACTGTTTAAGTCCTGAGATTAAGACAACCGCCGCGCCGGCCAAGGCGGGAGATGCGGAACTCGTGCCACTAAATGCTTGAAATGCATTTTCGGGACCGGCGTGAGTGAGGCTTGAAAGAGGTGCCAGTAGCAGCGGCCCTCCGCCTCCGTCAGGACCCGGCCCGCGCGAAGAATAATAAATCACCCGCCCTTGCTCAGGAAGCCCCGTGACCCCATGAACATACTCATCGAGTTCGCGACTCACAAAGGCCCCGGCCACCAAAACATTGTCGGGGTATATGCTGCGACGGTTAAGTGAGTTTAGTCCAGGGCCGTTGTTACCCGCCGAAAAGCTGATCACAAAGTTGTACTTTTTAACTAGGGCTGAAATGGCGGTCGCCATAAACTCTTGCGCCGCCACTGACTCAAAGAAGAGACTGTAGCTGATATTGACCACCTCAACCTTTTGCTCGCCCAACCACTCAAGTGAGCGGACAAAACTGCCAATCGTGTAAAAGCCATCTTCAAAGTTTTTATCCGGCACCGAAAAGTCGACATCCATCAGTTGAGCGCCTGGGGCCATCCCGTCAAAGCGCCCTCCAATTTGATGCCCCACCATGACCGAAGCAACGCCTTCGCCGTGGCTATCCCCTGAACTTTCGCCTTCTGACAATCGGACGACGGCGTCGGCTTCATTGAATTCGGCTACGACCGGCACCCCTTTTTCCCGTCGCCAATATCCATATTCCCCAGTCGCCTTAAAGGACCCAAAACAATCAGAGTCGGACTTGTCGTTGGCATCGGCATCAAGACAGATGCGGGTTTGATCGCCTTTCTTGACAACTACGACCGCAATTTTAGTTTGCTTGCCGTCGGCATTGAGATCAAAAGTTTGCCCGTCATAGCTCTTAAGTGAAGCTTCATCGAGCACTCCTTCCCAAGCTGTATCGTAGCTCTCGGTGACCGTTTGAAAATACGGCGAGGCGGTTTTGGCATCCGCAATCAACTTGACCTGAGTATCGAGCAAATGGCTCGGCCAATGATGCTGAAGAAACTTGCGTTTACCTTCGGTGGTCCTTTGGAATCCTGAACCCGATGGCGCTACGCCATCGTCGATCACTCCGGCTAAAACCCCGCGGCCGTCAAAGGTGGGATGATTCTTCAGTAACTCTGGTAGCGCAAAGTCTTTGCGCGCCAGGTAGTAAACCTGTTCGTCGGGTTCATCGGCGGCCGTTGGTTTTGTAGCTCGCAGGCGAGTCGAAGCCGGCAACCAACGGGCCGAGCGATCCACACGCAGTCGATTGATTTTGTCATGATCGCCACGGATTTCGAGGACGTGATCACCGCGGACTGCTAAGCCCGCCTCGCGGGCCTGCTTGATTAGCTCCGCTGCCGAATCGCTGATCATCAAGATCCCGGCTTGCCCTTCGGCCTGAGTCACCGGTCGAACCGACGCCAGTGTGCGGCTGAATTTTTCTTGAGAGGAACAACTAAAAATCAACCCCGGCAGAATCGCCAAGAGTCCCACTCGCCCAGACCACCCCACCCCGATTTTCCTCATGAATTACCCCCAATTGGGCCTTCTTAGCAGAAAGAAGGGGGGCAGTTCACGCCCCATTCATCAGGCTTGTAAAATCTGCCCCTCACTTTACTGCCTCGTGGTGGCCCGCCGAGGATCAGTTGAAGGATTATTGGACCTCAATCAGGTGACCGGCTGAGTAGGCTCCAAATTCGGGCGCATACATGGCCTGAATAACCGCCGGACCCACTCGGAAAACCCCCGCCATGTTAGCTTTGACCCGATATTTTAGGGTGTACTCGCCCGCCGGTAGCCACTCTATAAAAAAGTGAGTGGCGCTATCGCGAATTTCTTCATAGCGTGCGAGCCCCAAATCCCAAGCCCATTTCGAAACTGCAATCCCTGGTTCCAGGCCCGCCGCACGTGGATCGCGCAAGTGCACATATTCCATGGCCTGCTTGGATCGCAGTGAAAGCTGCACTTCGATTTCATCCCCCACTTTGACCTTGGTTCCAGCCGTGAGCGGCGTCAAAACCATTTTTTGGTCTTTCGTGGATCGAACATAATAGGAACGAGCCACTTGTAGAAAATCCCCATCGCCCTGGGTTGGGAGTTTCTCGGTAGAGAAGTGCCAGGTGGCCGAAACAAAGCCCAGATTGCTGTCGGTTTTCTCGGCCTGCACGACCGACATTTCTTTAGGCTTGATCAAGTGACCCGGAATCACCCATTGCTTGGATTTTCCGGTGTATTCGTTGGGCTTAAAAATATACTCTTGGGTTTCTTTGCCCACCTTGAGTTTAACTCGCTCCTCAACGCCGATGAGCTTTTCCTGCTTGAGGTAATAAGTCAAAGCATACAATACCTCAGCGGTTGCGCGAGTTGACTTCCAGTGACTGAGTTTTTTATTGAGAAACAGCCACTGCACCAATCCGTCACGCCGCGGGTCCTGGGGATTGAGTTCCGTGAGAGCTCGGAGCGCGTAGGCATGGCCTTCAATGGTATCGTTGTACCAAAGCCAAGCGCGATCCTCGGCAATCCAAAAAGTGCCTTCGTCTTCGTTGGTTTTGGACGAATCCATGATGGAATCCATCAGGAGCTTAGCATCCGCCGCACGTTTGTGGCGCTGCAGAGTCAAAGCCAGCTGAGCCTTAGTCAGCGGAGCAACCTTCTTCCAGTGAGCAAAGGTGTACTCAAGAATCTTTTGCCTCTCGCCTTCAGAGAAAAAATTCCCGGTCCACGAGGCATCGGGATAAGAACTGGCCACGTAGTTAAGAAAAACTAAGAACTCAACACCGAGGTCTTCCCACTTGGTGGTGCGCAAATGCTGACCTAAATATCCCCAGGCTTTAACCACCATGTCTTTAGGCAGCGATCCGCCGAGCTCCGTAATTTTTGAAAACCCGTGAACGACCAACAAAGTCATGTAGGGCGAGGGAGCGCCGCCAGGGTACCAAGGAAATGAACCATTAGCAGTCTGAGCTTCTTTCAGCTTACGCAACGACGACTCGCGCTGCTGCAACGCCACTTTGGGATCCAAGACCTTGATCAACTCATCCTGTTGGCGCGAACCACCCTCGGCATCGGCCATCCACGGACTTTCTTCCAACATTAACAAGCGATTGGGATCGTCGGCCCGCCACTTTTCAAACTGGGTTGAGCGAGACTTGGCAAACTTGGCGGCCATTTCTTTGACTAAGGGATGAGTCCCAAAAACTTGAGTTAAGATTGCGGTCGAAACAAAGCGATTGAGCGTTTGCTCGATGCACTCGTAAGGGAAATTAACCAAATAAGGAACGGCCGAGAGCACTGAATACAACAGCTGGGCATCGACCGTCATCACCAGCTGTTTATTGATCAATGAGGAGTCATCACCTTTAGCCATATCGGGGAATTTCAGTTCCCGGACTTTGCCCTTTCTTAAGGCCGCAAATCGCGACTGAAGGAGATGCATTCGGCTCGGCAAAATTGGCAGTGGGCGCTCTTCGCCGTCGGTCATTTGACCCGCTTTTCCTTTGATCGTGACTTTAACCATTCCCAATTGCGGCGGAACCACTAAGTTCAGGGTGGCATTGGCCGACCCTTGGGCCGGAACTTTAACGGTCTGTGACCACACTTCGCCTTTGTGGCCAAACTGCGAAAGTACACTCTTTCCTGTCTCCGGGTTTTCAATCGTTCCGGTGAGCTCGACCGTCAGGGGCGCCTTGCCCGCATTTTGGACGACAATTTTGAGTGCTGCTCGATCTCCTTCTCGCACAAAGCGGGGCATGTAGGGACGAACCATCAAGTCTTTGACCGTCTGAACATCCGCCTGGGCTTTGCCGCTTTGTACGCTCGAAGAAAGTGCGTGGGCCCACACTCGCCAGCTGGTGACTGAATCAGGAACTTGAAACTCAACACTCACCTGACCTTGGCCGTTCCACTTGAGATGCGGCTGCCAAAAGGCCGTTTCACTAAAATTCGATCGAACAGGCGCCGGAGCTGGGGGTTGTAAGCCGGCTCTGTTTAATGCGCCCGCCCCAACAACTCCAAATGCGGCCTCCTTGGCGGGTGCGGACTCCTCACTCTTTGCTAACCTCGCAGCCTTTGCCGAAACGGGGGCTGAGGCGGGTACGGAGGCGTCCGCCTCATAGGCCGCAACTTCGGCCCTGTCGTCCATTTCCATGGGCGCACCAGCACTCGACATCATATCATTGCCACCGCGCATCCCAAGTCCACCAATCCCATAATTGGCGAACGACTTTAAAAAATCACCATGAAAGCTCGGTCCCCCACCACTGTACCAACCGTAGCCCAAAAGAGAAAAACCAGGTGCCATATGCAAGTGAACTTCATCCGGATAGCCATTGTAGGATTTCGTAGGATAATGATCCAAGGGCGAGCCGGGAAAGTGAGGCGCAAAGGCCTCGAGACTTCGATCATACATGTAGGCTAACAACTCGCCGGCTTGCAACCCACCCGAGTCACTTGGCGCGCCCACCTTGATCGACCACTTCTCGCGAGCACCAGGCTCCATCTTCTGGCGAATGCGTTCAAATTCAACCTTGAGTTCCTTATTGTCCCAAGGCACGTGAATATTTAAAGGGATCGTCACTCGTTGGAAATCGCGAATGACCTTCGCGTCGATAAAAAAACCGCCCCGCCACTCCGGCGTCACTTTGAAGTCAAAGAAGATTCCTTGCTTGGCGATGCGACGAATTTCGCGCAGGGTCTTGTCCGCTCCATGACCCATTTGGAATTCCAGTGCCTGTTGCGGCATTCCGCTATAGACCAGCATCCGCGCGGTCTCGCCCACTTTGTAGCTTGATTTTTCAGCGACCACGACGAGGGGCAGTTGCAATTCCAGCCCTTTGCCCACCACCAAAAAGTCATGAGTGGTCTTGGCTTCTTTGCCAAAGCGATCATGAGTTTCGTACTCGATGCGATAGGGTCCCGGCGGCAAAGGGTTTAGTTGAATGGCCCCTTTGCCATCTTTACCGTGATTCACTTTGCCCGATTGCACCATCGCCCCACTCTTCCACTGGAAGAGAACCTGTTGCCAGTTGTAGGTGGTCTCCCAGCGGGCATTGCGGAAGTCATCGTCATGCAGGTAGCGATGCCGTTCCGGAATCGGCCGCGGAATTTCAGCAGGCATGTTTACTGATTTCGGTTGGTTCAGGCCGACGATTCGGTAGCGTCCCACGCCTGCTTGCGGATTGCCGTCCAGCGTACTCAAACTCACTTGAAATTGGGCGCGAACTTTACTGTCGAAGAAATTAACTTCACGACTCACTTGCGCCTGGACCGCCACAAAGCCCACTTGGAAGCTCTTCGCCCCACTGCGCGTCTCACCGCCCTCGTCAGTGACATCGACATTCACCAGATAAGAATAGGACATTTGCTTTTTTTCTTCTTCCGGATCGGCTTCCGGGACGAAAGGAATTTTCAAGTCACCGGTGGCCGAAAGACTTCCCTCGCCTGCGGCGATAATTTGATTTTGTCCCGCCGTGGAATGTCCCCAGTAATACCAACCCCACCACCACGGATAGATCTTTTGCCGCGAGACCGTCCAGCGGAACTTGCCTGCGGTGACTGGCAACCCATGGTAGTACTTCACCGAACCCATTACCACCGCAGGCGTGTTCACCCGCATGGGTTTTTCTGATTGGCCAACCGTCACTTCAAAAGTGGGCCGCTTATACTCTTCCACTCGCAGGCTGGTTTGTCCCACGCGGCTGGGAGTCCGCTGGGCCAGCAGGTTCCACACTCCCAGGAGACGGCCCGCCGGAATTTCAAACGATCCGCTTGCCGTTCCATATTCGTTGGTTCGGATTTTTTGCTTTTTTACTTCTTTGTAATTCGCGTCTCTGAGTATGACTTCCATCTCGGTGTTGGCAAAAGGCTTATATTGACCTTGGTTGGGGGGACCATGAAAGGAAACCACCTTCCACATCACCACCTGATTGGGGCGGTAGATGCTGCGGTCGGTGTAGAGCATATGAACTTCTTGTTCCCCTTCTTTGCCCACCGAATAAAAGCTCATGCCATTGGGAATGACCGCCACGTCCTCGCCCTTTTGGGCGAACAAATAATATGAGCCGCTCGACTCCGACCCTTTGACTCGGGCCTCGCCGTCCTTATTGGTCGAGCTCGTGGACTCAAGCCGATGTCCGGTTCGCCAGTCAAAACGGTAGAGACGCAATTCGACGTTGCCGAGACGTTCCCCACTGCGGCCGTCAAAGGAGCGCACCCACCAGCTGCCGTCGCGGGTACGTTCGGTGGCCAGAGTCAGATGAGTTTGGATAAAATGAACTCCTGACACGCGATTGTTAGTTTGTTCCTCGAAGCTTGGCAGGCTCGAAGCAACGATGAGGTAATAGCCTTTGGCTTTGAGGGGCGGTACCACCAACCGCCGATGCTCACGGTAGTCTTTGGTCGGCTGAAGATCGACTTCCCATTGCACTGTTGGCTTTTGACTCTTCATCAGGTCCAAGATTTGTTGGGAATTCGGAAAAAAGTTGTAATCTTTTTCGGCCGTCGCCATTTTTTCCAGATCGACTCGATAAGCCCGCAAATAAAGTTTTTTAAGATTTTTATATTCAATTTTGATTGACGGCCGCTCCGAGGCATCACTCAACATACTTTGTAATTGATAGCTCGGGTCTCGGATTTCCGCAGCTAAGTGGCGACACATTTCAGCTCCGAGAGACTGTGGCGCCACTTTTTGTCCCCTCTCGGCCCAATCAATGGCTTCGACCAAGGCCTCAGGGTCGGTCTCTTGGGAACGCGCTCGGGCATAGTCGTAAAAGGCCTTGGCCTTCCACGGAACTTGCGGCGCCGACTCCGCCACTTGACGAAGAACCTTCATCACCCGCGTGCGCCGCGAGCCTGCTTCGTTAAATTGTGATAAGAGCAACAAGACTCTCTGCAAACGGGCTTCGAGAGCGGCTTCCTCACGTTTTTGTTCGTGGTGCCAACTCTCCAAATCACTGAGTAAACGATTGGCGCGCTCCAATGGGTGCATTTTGAGCCAACCTTCAAATTGGGCAAAGTCGGAGCGATTGGCCTTAAGCTCGGTTGCCAAGTTGATGCGGTAGACTTCATTACCCTGTGCCGGAGTCCAAAATCCGGAGTCGCGCAAAAATTCCACCCACTGATAGGTGACGAAATCATACCAGGTTGAGCGCACCGATTCCGGAAAGCTGTTGCGGGTGATGAATTCCCCGGCCGTACCAAGGGGGGAGTTTCCCCATTGCTTGCGACCTTTCCACAACTCCCAGAGTTGCATTTCAATTTCACGGGCAATTCGCTCGAGGCTCCACTGCTTAAGATCCAAATCGCCACCGGTATCGACGGTTTCGCGAGTGCGAATTTCATAAGCATATTGGCCGACGTATTGGCGTAAAGCATGAACATAGTAGATTTGGAGCAGGGCCTGAGCTTCGGCCCCCACTGGCCAGGCGGTCGTTCGTAAACTCTTGAGCGCCGTCTCATACCCATGGAGTCCCAATTGCAATTGCGTGCGTTTGACTAACAGGCGGGCTTGTTCCAGACCCGTGGCCTTATTGGCTTTGATGGTGTCTTCCAGTTGAGTCAGTGCCTCTTGGTACTTCTGCTCTCCCGTCAGGCGTTCCACTTGGTCAAACACCGGGAGCTGAGTCGGAGGAAATTTAAGATCCTTAGTCGAGTCCGACAACAACGGCAGCGGCACTAGGGTGATCAACAAAGCTGCAAGTGTTCCAACAAGTCGGTGATGGCAAGAGAGCATAGGCAAAACCTCACGGTGTAGGGACAAGTCGTAGCCAATTATTAGATCCTAGGCTTTTGGATTTGCCAACCGCTTGTGGAGGGAATGTGAACGGCGAGAGAACCCCGCCCGACGCCCGTTTGGGTCAGAGGGCGAATCGAGAACGAAAATTTGAGTTGCTCTGCATTAGAGGAGCATCATCGGACGCTGTTCGGCGCCTTCCATAAAGCGCAAACCCACGCGGCGAGTTTTCGGGTCTTGCCAGCGGACTTCGGCGCGAACCGTCGTCGGATGGGGACGGTGTGAACTGCGCACATGGAGCAGCACAGTGTCATCATAGATCGCCTCTAAATCACGCAGTTCTAGTTGGACTCCACCTTGTGAGATATTGATCAAGCGAACGCGGCTATGGCTACCCAAGTTGCCGGCGATCTCGCCAGTTTGATGGGTCCGATAGCGGCAGTGAGCGCGGTGAAACACTGGCTCCCCATTTCCTAATTTGCCGACAACCGCACTCACATCGGCAATCTCAAAGCGACTGTCGAGAATGCGAATGTTGTCAAACGAGCACTTGGAGAGCTCAAAGCGCAAATCGTCGGGAATCCGCGGGGCAACCAGCAGAAGCGGAACACTTCGAAAGTTACTATCGATAAACTCGAGTTGTTTCATTTGGGCACGCCCAAGGGCGTCTAGCGAAAAAACGATCGCCGACAGTCCGTACTTGTCGATGGCCTCAAGCATTTGGCCCGGACTGGAGTATGTCAGTAAATGATACGTTGGATTGGTTTGAAGCGTTTTACTGAGCTGAAAACGTAATGGACTTGGTTTGCCGACTATAGCGATTTGGTACATATTTCCCCCGCAGATTTCCCCTACCCAGAACATCTGCAAAGGCTGTGCAACGCGCGGAACCAATCCATCATCGACCGAACCGCGAAGATCTGACAATTTCCAATTTTTCGGTTAACAGTTCGACAAGAACTCAGATTGAGAAAAAAAAGGAGCGCTCGTTGGCGCTCCCTCTTTTGAGACATCTCGAATTAAGAATCAGGTGGGGCGGGTAGCGGTGGGACTAGAGCCACTCGTCTTAACCGGACTTGTGGTGGCCGGGCGACCCGTGCCGTTGCCTCCGCCACTAGAACCGGTATCTCCACCCTCAGAGAGATGGAAGTCATGGCGGGTTGCGGGAATTCCCCTTGCCGCCTTAAACTCCTCGTCAGAAAAGTCATCGACTTGCACATAATCCAGTCTGAGACGTTCAGCTTCCTGCATGATTTTGTATTCGCTCGCATCTATGAGACCCTGCTGCTTGGCTTGCTCCACCAAGTAACGCATCGATTTTTTCTTCGGCAACTGCTTGGCTTTGACGGCCTTTTTGATTTTCTTCTCCACCGCTTCCGCCTTATTGACCGCAGTAAACGCCGCTTCTAAGCGTCCCATCGCTTCCTGCTCTTCTTTCGGAATGTAGATATTGTCGGTCAAACGGTCGCGCTGTTCACCTTCGGTCTGAATCAAGCGCGCCACTTTTTGCCCGAGGCGATCATCAGGCCCCATGGTAAAGAAGTTGAGGCGCGACCACCACCTCATCGGGCGAGTGAAGAACCAGGAAAGACCCGGCACCGTCATGTTGCCAAAAATGCCATCAAAGGCCTGTTGAATCTCACCAAGACAATGTCTCATCGAGTAATGCACAAACGGCAAATCCTCTTTGCGACAGCCCTCAGCTTCCCATCGGCGTAAGACTGCAGTCCCGATAAACATCCAACTGAGAACATCGGCAAAGCGTCCCGTGAGGCGCTCTTTCACTTTGAGTTGCCCACCCAAGGAACCCATGGCGATGTCGGCCATGATCGCAAATGAGGCTGATGCCCAGGCCAGCTTTTGAGCATAGCGACGAACCGGCGCGGGCCGTCCCGTCATCGCGAGGCGACCTCGCGTGACACTCAAGACCACTGAGCGGAACAAATTGCGCACGATATGACCAATGTGGCCCCAGAAGGCCGCATCAAACTCTTTGACGTCGCCTTTTTCAACCGCATCCACTTCGCGGAAGGCAAATGGGTGAGCCCGCATCGCACCCTGACCAAAAATAATTAGCGTTCGGGTGAGAATGTTAGCGCCTTCCACGGTGATGCTGATGGGGGCCCCCATGTAGGCGATGCCAATGAGGTTGCGCCCGCCGAGAGAAATCCCCTGGCCGCCCATGATGTCCATGCCATCATTGAGGGCCTTGCGCATTCCTTCGGTCGCATTGTACTTGGCCATTGCGGTCACAACAGGCGGTTTCACACCCTGATCTAAGGCGCTGAGCACATATTTGCGCATGGCCTCAAGGTAATAGGCCGCACCCGCAATACGCGCCAAGGGTTCCTCGATGCCTTCAAACTTACCAATGGAAATTCCAAATTGGCGACGAACCACCGCATGGGCCGATGCCACTCGAGCCGTGTATTTGGTCCCCACCGTGCCTTGTGCAGGCAGCGATACTCCGCGCCCCGCGGCCAGCGATTCCATGAGCATGCCCCAGCCATGGCCGGCCTTTTCGAGGCCACCGATGATGCAGTCCTCGGCGTTAACGACCACGTCGTGTCCTTCCATCGGACAGTTATGAAAGGGAATCGTCAGCGGATCATGGCGTCGCCCGACCACCACACCCTTGGTCTTAGTCGGAATCAGCGCACAAGTAATACCAACATCTTCGCCTCGACCCAAAAGATTGTCAGGATCGCGCAGCTTAAAGGCCACGCCTAGCACCGTGGCAATCGACGCCAAGGTAATCCAGCGCTTCTTCCAGGTCACCCGTACATAAATTTTGCCGTCGTCACCTTTGAACAACACACCCTCAGACAGAATCGAGCCCGCATCGCTGCCGGCGGTCGGTTCCGTCAGTCCGAAGCATGGAATTTCTTCGCCGCGAGCGAGCCGCGGCAGATAATAGTCTTTTTGTTTTTTAGTTCCGTAGTGATTCAGCAACTCGGCAGGACCCAAAGAATTGGGGACCATCACGAAAATCGCCAGCGCGCTCGAGCGGGACGACAGTTTATGAATCACCTGACTGTGAGCATAGTGTGAAAAACCCAGTCCATCGTATTCTTTAGGAATAATCATACCCAAGAACTTGTGCTTTTTGCAGTAATCCATCGCCGACTGAGGAATGTCGCGCTCCTTCCAAACTTTCCAGTCATCGACCATTTTGCAGACTTCTTCGACAGGTCCGTTAAGAAAGTCTTCTTCTTCTTTGGTCAATTTTGGATAAGGCTGATCCATCATCAGCTTAAAGTTCGGGTTTCCCGAAAACAGTTCCTTTTCCATCCACACCACGCCCGCTTCAAGGGCCGTACGTTCGGTGGGACTGATCTTCGGAATGATCTTGAGCGCCTTCATGGTTTTCATGATCGGGCCCGACAAGACGAGTTTTCGAATCGGCTTGATCACCCCAATGGCGGCCACCACCAACAGGGCAAGGCACAACCAAACAGGTGCGCCAAAGCCAAAAACCGCTCCGAGGACTACCACCGACCATAGCCAAAAGGGCGATCCAAAATATCCCACCATCACCAGGACCAAAACGGTGGCTAAGACCACCAACATTCTTGGCTCCTGAACCGCCAAAATTCCATAAATTGAATCAAGTGCTCCCACGTAAAACAACCTCCTGTTCCGGTTGACCGAAAGTCGTCTTGCTCGACGGCCCTCAGATCTAATTTTAGGACAGCTCCAACCCCTTTTCAATCATTTGATTGAATTGTTCAATCTTTTGATTAATACTAAGACGCGTATGCCAAGAATTCGTGAAAATCCCTCAAATCGCGCGAAAAAACGAAAGACACGGTCTCAATCTGAGACAAAAAGCCGATCTGGTCCTCGTCCTTTGAGAGCGAATGACCCATCCACCCGCCAAACCCTCTTGCTCGCTGCAAAAAAGCTGTTTGCCCGGCGCGGCTTAGGCGGAACCTCCATTCGCGATATTGCTCAAGAAGCCAAGATGAACTCAAGTATGATCAGCTATTACTTTGATGGCAAGGACGGACTCTATCGGGCTTGTCTCGAAGAGATTGCGACGACGCGCCTGCAGTTTACTCGCGAAATCCTGTCGAGGCCTAAGACTTTGGAAGAGTATCGCCTCCGACTCAAGATGTTCGCCGAAAGTCTAGTTCAGCTGTTTCTCGACGACCGCGACACCGGCCTCATCGTGATTCGCGAATATGACCGGATCAACTCGCCGGCCGAACGGGTTTTTATGGAAAATTTCCTGAAGCTCTACGAAATGATCATTCAATTCTTTCAGGATGCGCAAAAGCGGAACTATATCAGTACCAAGCTCGATCCCTTTACTCTGGCGAGCTTGTTCTTTGGCGCACTCACCAGCCAATTGCGACTCGACCACATCAAGGAGAAGGCTTACAACCGCAGCCTCAAACGGGCCGATGAGCGCGAGAAGATTTGCGCTCATTTGGTCACCTTGTTTTCAAGTTAGTGATATCGCCTCAGGATCAGCAAAACTCATTGAAACGCTGACTCAATTTATGGAATAATAGAGGCACTCGACCAGGAGGCAACCATGAAGCGCATCCGGATTTTTCTGGTATTGGTCATTGGGCTCGCACACTGGGCTACGGCGCAGGCGGCCGCAATGGACGAGTGGCTGTTCCGCTCCAAATACGACAATTTCAAGATTGAAAGGCGCGACGGCCAGTACTTCATTGGAAGTTCCACGGTTAAACTCGATGCCCTGAAAGATTTCCTGCCATTTTTTACCGCCGGCATTGAGGGCGACTGTCCCGACGATCTTCCCGGTAAACCCGATGTCGTCATCACTGGGACCCGCGGTAAGACCAGCGTCGAGCGGCGATTTTATCTTCTCGCCAAGAAGGTGCAAGATGGCAAGGCCTGCGCGGACATGGGTGGCGAAGGCATTTTCTATTTGCCCCTGCATCGGTCCTGGTTTGTCGGACCACCGACTGATGGCATTCCTCTGGGGCGTTCGCTGAAGGTCACCAAAGATGAGACCGTTTTTGTCGAGTTTAAAAAAACGGGCGACAAATGGGAAAATGCCGACGCCGGCTTTTTCACCGACTGGGACTTTTTTAATCAGTTCATCGCCGCGCTGGAAAAGTTCGAGGTCTCGGGCCGCATTCATCCTTTGGCCGGAGATGGCAAGATGCAATTTCAAGTGGTCACGAGTGGGAAGTCCTATGAGTTCTACAAAGTGGCAAACAATCTTTGGGGAATCAAGAGGCCCGAGCGGGATTGGCTGATGACTTCCCCCAGCTTTGCCTTTTTGTTTGATATGTCAACGGACCTTTGGCGCGACCGTCATGCCATGAGCTTGGCGACCCTCAAGGATACCACCCAACCGCCAGAGAATCGCATCAAAGCCACCCAACAATTGGGAGCTTCTTGGTCGAATTCGATCAAAGCCGTTTTTCACACGATTCTGCTGAGTGCCGATGACCATCCGCGAGTCAAAGAAGAAGTGGCGGAGTCCATGAAGCGCAAGCCCACTGATGAGAACTTTGGCGTGTTGGTAAAGGCCTTGGACAAAACTGAAGACCTCCAATTGCTGGCAGCACTCACCAAAATTCTGCGCATTGCCAACCGCAAAGGGCCAACACTGGAACTCACTTCGAGTCCTGAAGAAATCGAAAAGGCCATTCGCGAGTGGAAAACTTGGTGGCGCACCAAAAAAGACGACAAGTGATGACTTAGGGCTTAGCTGAGGTGGAAGAAAATTCCACCCAGCGATTGCGGCCTTGCTCCTTAGCTTGATAAAGGGCGTGGTCGGCGCTGCGGACCAGGGTTCGGGCATCAATACTGTTTTCGCCACCTGTCAGCGCGTAGCCCAAACTGATCGTCAAGCGAATTTGACTCCGCTCACTGGCAAAAACGTGGCTTTCGATGCGAGCCCGTAAGCGTTCGCAGAACACTTTTGCTCCGTCGCGATCCACTTCGGTCAAGATCACTAAGAATTCATCGCCGCCGTAGCGAGCGGCCAAATCAGTTCCCCGGACATTCTGAGCCAGAATCTTACCCATTTCGCCCAGAACAAAACTGCCAAACAAGTGGTCGTTTTGATCATTTACGGTTTTGAAGTGATCCATATCAATCATGACAGCCGCAACTTGGCGGCTGTACCGGCGCGCCCGCGCCAACTCAAAGTCAATTCGCTCATACATCGTGCGCATATTGTAGAGTCCCGTCAGATAATCGCGGTCCACCATTTCCTGTAACTTTTCGTTGGCCCGGCGTAACTGAACGTGAACTTCTTTGGTGCGCAAACAATTGCGAATTCTGGCGATGAGTTCCTCAAACCGAAAGGGCTTGCGAATGTAATCGTCGGCGCCAATCTCAAGAGCCTCGCAGACGGTCCTGAGGTCGCTGCGGCCCGAAATAAAAATTACGCTCACGTAATTTTCGTTCTTCCGCAGCTGCGATAGCATGTCGAGCCCCGTCATGTGGGGCATATCGTGATCCGATAAAACCAGATCGGGTTGAAACTCGCCGATCTTGGCAAAGGCCTCGTGCGCTGAAGTCGCCACGGCCGTTTCAAATCCCGCCTGGATCAAAGCCTCGTTGACGACTTCGAGGACGGGTTGGTCGTCTTCGACGACGAGAATTTTCTTTTTAGATATTTTCGCGGGACTCACTCTTTTATTCTAGCCTTCTCACTCCCCGATTGGCAATGTGGCCTGCCCCGTCCTTAGGTCCAGTTTGAAAACGCTCAATCAGCTGAAAGTAAAAAAATTCCGAAGAGATAGGCGTGGATCGCAAACTTCTTATTGGGGCTCTCGCCCTCTTATTTATAGAGATCACCTTGCTCCTCGGAGACCTCGGCGTTCTCCCCTTTGATCCACTGCACCTGCGACCAACACCCGCGCTCACTCGCGAAATTGGGCGAGTCGTTAACGTGAACCAAAGCGTCCGCCGCAAAGTGCAGGGCTCGCTCATTTGGGAGAACTCCACCGCCGATGATCAGCTCTACGCCTTTGATTCGATTCTCACCTTGACCAACAGCTCAGCAAAAGTGCAACTGCAAGGCGACGTTCAACTCCAGCTCAACGAAAACACTCTGGTGGTGCTGGAACCTCTCAGCCAAGATCGGCTCGATCATCTGCGACTTCGATTCACTCGAGGAACCTTGCGCTCACGCGCCGGCCAGAAAAATCTCCAACTGGCCACGGGGGAATGGACCTTGGACGCCCAAGCTGGTTCCGAAATCAGCTTGCGCACGCTTGATGATGGAAAGCTGGAGTTAGAAGTCAGCGCCGGGCAAGTGGCCCTCAACCGAGGGGCAAAAGATCCTGCAGCCCAATCCTTTGCCTCCGGTGATAAGCTCACCCTAAGTGAAAACGCCGTACAGGAAGTACTCAGAGTATCACCCGATCTCAAGTGGCAAATGACGGGGGAATACTTGCGGATCTATTCTTATCAATTTCCAGCCTTCATCCACTTGCGGTGGCAAGGCAGCGCGCAACAACTGCGCACCGTCACTCAGAGCGGCGACGTCTCCACTCTTAAGCTGACTGCCGAGCAAAGAGAGCTCACTCTCCCGCTCTCAACCGGGACCCACTACCTCAGTTTGCAAGATCAAACTCAGACGTCTTCGACCTTTCCGGTTTCGGTGTGGCCTGCTGAAGGCTTGCATTACCTCTCCCCTCTTCCACGAGATCGCTTACCGCTGAGCCAAGATTACACTTTTTCGTGGTCCCCCTCGGATCAGGCCCGCAGCTATCGCCTGCAAATTGCGGCTAATGAAGATTTCAGCTCAGTGCTCAGTGAACAGCCCAGTGACGTCAATCAAGTTAATCTCAGCCTCCCGACTCCGGGAAGTCTTTACTGGCGCGTGGTGGGAGTCGATAGTGAAGGTTTTTTGATTCCTCCTCTGTACGCCCAGCAATTTTACGTCGTTGACCGTCCGCTGGCGGCGCCCAAGTTGAGGGCGCCAAGCTCACGGCTGCCCGCCTCGAAAAAGCAAAACACCGAAACCGCTCCGCCTCAAGTTGCACCTCCGCCCCCTGCTGCCCCCACCGTGCCACCGGCCGCGCCCACCGTGCCGCCCGGACAACCTGGTGCGCGCCTCAAGTGGCAAAAACTTTGGCAATGGCTCTTTCCCACCGCCCACGCCCAAACCGACATGGCCGATCAAGCGAAGGCCATTGCCCAAGAGGCGGCTAAATCCGCCAAGACCAAAGCGCGCTCGCAGTCACCGACCGCCAAGCAACAGGTGGTCTTCAGCTGGTATCCTGTTCCCGAAGCCGAGTACTACATCATAGAAATTTCGGCTACCCCCGATTTTGCTAAGCCCGTGGTGGCCGAAAAAATCTCGAAAGAAGAATTCGTGTGGTCCCAGTTTGAAAGGCGGCCTTACTATTGGCGAGTGGCCGCGGGCCAAGAAAACGGACGAATGGGCTTGTTCAGTGAGGCGTCCGAAGTTGATCTGGCCCGCTTAAGCGATACCAACTTGTCAGAGCTGGCCCCGGGGGTCAGTGTGGTGTCGACTCCTGCGCCACCGCCCAAGCCCGCGCCAACCACCCCACCGCCGCCGCCAACCCAGCAGCAGCTGGCAGACCCCAAACCGACTCCTTCACCGGCTCCGACTCCGGTGGCGATCGAGTCACCTCCCGTTCCGCTTCGCAAGGTGGAGCAAGAACATTCCTTTCGATTTGTATTTGCCCCAGAGAGTGCCCAACTCAAACACCAAAACAAGAATCAAGTCGAGGGGCAGCTCAATGGCTCCTCGCAGGTGACCGTGGAAAGCGAAGTCAGCACTCCCCTTGAAGAAAAAGGGCGGCTGGTGTTTCATTTTCGTTTGAGCAGTTATGAATGGGAACCCCAAACACCGACCCAGGTGCCGCTCCAAGAAAGTCTCGCAAGCTGGAACTTGCGTTCGCGCTTCATGCACTTTCCGGCCCGGCGAAATTGGGGCTACGGAGTGGCGGTCCACCGCTCGGCGCTGCTCGAACGCGACGAACTAGAAACGGTTCGCTTTAAGGAACACCTCACTTATGGTGGCAGTCTCGCCTACCTGGGTTCACTGGGCGAGCGGAGTCAGTGGGAGGTGGGGTTGTGGTTGACCACCGGAGACTCCATCCTCGCCACACAACTTACCAACCATCTCGATTATCGCTATCCCGCCTGGGGGATTTTGGCGGTGATCGGCTTGGGAATCGATGGCATTCTTGAAACGGGTTCTAAAGACGTTAAAAACAGCGGCGGCACCGTCAGTGTACGCTTGGGTTTCGAGTGGTAGAGTTCAGAACTCGAAGAGTCAATCCTTACCCAACAATTCGCGGGCAATCAGCTCTTTCATAATTTCGTTGGCGCCACCATAGATTCGTTGCACGCGCGCATCCACGTACTGCCGAGATATTGGATACTCAGTCATGTAGCCGTAGCCGCCAAACAGCTGCAAGCAACGATCAGCAACTGAACTCTGCGTATCACTGATCCAGTACTTGGCCATACTGACTTCGCCCATCAACTTCTCGCCGGCCAGGTGTCGCGGAATGAGGTCATCCAAAAACGAATACGCCAACTGCACTTGGGTCGCACACTCGGCCAAGGTAAAACGCGTGTGTTGTTGATTCGCCAAAGGTTGGCCGAACACCTGTCGCTCTTTGACATAATCCCGAGTCATCTGCACACACGAGTCGGCAGCAGCGGCGGCCCCAATTGCTAAGACCAATCGTTCCTGCTGGAGATTCTCCATTAAATAACGCCAACCTTCACCCTCGGCACCCAAAAGATTTTCCTTGGGAATCACACAGTCCTCAAAGGCCAACTCAGAAGTATCTTGAGCATGAAAGCCGATCTTCGGTAAATTGCGCCCCCGCCTAAATCCGGGACGATCACTCTCAATCACAAACAAGCTGATACCTCGATGTGGCTTGGCTGGGTCAAAGGAAGTTCGCGCTGCCACCACAAAGAGATCGGCAATTTGCCCATTGCTAATGAACGTCTTAGTGCCATTCAAGATATACTGGTTGTTTTTGAGCTCCGCCTTGGTTCGCAAGGCTGCGAGATCAGAGCCAGCGTCCGGCTCGGTCATTGCAATGGCCAAAATGTGCTCGCCCCTCACACAACCGGGGGCCCATTTGGCGAGCTGTGCTTGGTTGCAAAACTTTTCCAAGTAAGGAAAGACGATATCACTATGGAGCGGGAAAAACACCCCGGGTACCGAGTGAAAGTAAAGTTCCTCGGCGACGATGGCCGCAAATCGAAAGTCAGCCTCAGCGCCGCCCCATTTTTCAGCTGCCGTTGGACACAAAAACCCTTGTGCTCCGGCGCGCTGGTAGATTTCCCTCGGCACCTGACCTTGCTTTTGCCACTCTTCATAGTGACCGAGAATTTCGTCCTCAATAAAGCGACGAAAGGTTTCGCGAAAAGCCTCGTGACTCTCATCATACAATCGCCGCTTCATGAAAACTCTTTCTCTTCCGCACCGATTCCGGAAGTTTAAAGCTGTCTCCGTACTGGCGCGCCAAGCGATCACATTCAGCGCCAAAGGCCTCAATACCCAGAGAGTCGATGTAACTGAAAATTCCGCCGGTGTGAGGGGCAAAGCCCCAACCCAGTATGGATCCCACATCGCCCGCCACCGCCGAACGAATCACCCCTTCTTCCCAGGTTCGCACGGCTTCCACTGCTTGCGCGAGCAACAAACGTTTTTTGACCTCTTCAACACTTGGTTGTTGGGCCAAAGGTTTAAAGTGCTCTCTTAACTTCGGCCACAAACGTTTTTTGCCCTCGGCCGGATAATCATAAAAGCCTCCCCCTGATTTGCGCCCCAATCGGCCCAGCTTTTTTACCAAGAGCTCGGCGACTGCGGTTGCATCTGGCGCCAGATCCTTTCCCGTGTCCTTTAGCGTGGCTAGTGAAATGTGATACACCAAATCCAAACTCACCTCATCGGCCACCGCGAGCGGGCCCACCGGCATCCCCGCCATCTTACCCGCATTTTCGATCAACGCCGGCGCCACTCCCTCACGCAACAAAGTGCATCCTTGATTGACGTAGCTCTTAAACACTCGGCTGGTGAAAAAGGCTCGACCGTCGTTAACCACAATGGGAGTCTTCTTGAACTGCCGAACTAAATCCAAACAGCGGGCGATGGCTTCTGGTGAGGACTTTTCGCCGCGAATAATTTCGACCAATGGCATCTTGTCCACGGGTGAAAAAAAGTGCAGTCCAGCAAACTTTTCCGGTCGCTGACAGTACTCCGCCAAACTCGAAATCGGCAAGGTCGAGGTGTTGGAAAAAATAAACGCCGACGAGGGAAGGACCCGATCAACCGCCCCAATCACCTCAGCCTTAATTTTTCGATCTTCAATCACCGCTTCAACCACGGCTTCACACTCGGCAAAGGGTTGGTATTGATCCACAGGATGAATCAGCGCCAAGATCTTTTGCGCTTCCGCTTCCGTCATCTGTCCGCGCTGCACTCGAGTTTCGAGAAGACGTTGAGAGTAGCTTTTGCCTTTTTCGGCCGCCGCCAAGCTCATGTCTTTCAAAAAAACTTTGACCCCTGCCATCGCAGCGGAGTAGGCAATCCCTCCGCCCATCATCCCCGCCCCCAAAATTCCCAAACATCGAATCGGTTGGGCCTCAATGCCGGGCGGACGCTCAAGCCCCCCTGCTAAGGCATTCACTCCTAAAAACAAGGTCCGCACCGTGTGGGCCGCCTCCGGCGAGCGCAAGCATTGTTCAAAATACCTTTCTTCAACCTGCAAACCCTGGTCGAGTGGCAATTGCAGTCCTTCATAAACACAACTCATCACCGCCTCGACGGCCGGAAAATTTCCGTAAGTTTTTTTCCGCAAGTGAGCATTGCCAGCGGTAAAAGTCATGTACACCGAGGGCGTTAAAACCCCTCCGCCGGGAATTTTAAACTTCTTGTCGTCCCACGGCTGGCGAATCTCTGCCTGGGCCAAGCAAAACGTCTCGGCCTTCTGCAGTAGTTCTTCGGGCGTCGCGGCTAGCGCGTCTACGAGTCCGGCCTCCAAGGCACGGCGGGGATCCAAGGTTTTTCCCTCGGCCAAAAGCGGCAACGCCTTAATGATTCCGATCATCCGCGGCAAGCGTTGAGTGCCGCCAGCCCCTGGCAGCAATCCCAACTGGACTTCCGGCAGACCAATTCTGATTTTATCGTTGACCAAGGCAAGGCGATGGTTGCAGGCCAAACACAATTCATAGCCACCGCCCAAGGCAGAACCATTGATCGCAGCCACCACGGGTTTGGACCAAAGCTCAAGCTCTCTGAATGAGCGATTGAGGTCGCGCACCAAGGGTAAATTGCGCTGCACATCGGCCAAGGGCACCAGGGCCTTGAGATCAGCCCCTGCTAAGAAATCCTTGCGCGCACTGATAAAGATCGCGCCTTTTAACGAGGAATCTTGCGTCAGCTGCCGCACCAGTTTCTGGAAGGCTTCGATCGAATCTCGATTCCAAACATTGACCGGCTGACCCGCTTGATCGATGGTGACAATGGCGATGAAATTTTTATTTATATTGATCGTAAACATGATTTACCTCACCCCACCCGCTCGATGATGGTCGCAATCCCCATTCCGCCGCCAATACAAAGGGTCGCTAAGCCGCGGCGTTTTCCGGTTCGCTCCAGCTCATCAAGCAAGGTCATTAAAATGATCGCGCCACTCGCCCCCAGAGGATGCCCCAGTGCGATGGCTCCACCGTTGACGTTGACCCGATCATGAGACACTTGTAGCTCTCGCATGTAATTCATCACCACCGCTGCAAAAGCTTCGTTGACTTCAAACAAGTCAATGTCGGAAGCCTTGAGCCCAGCCTTGGCCAACACCTTTCGCGTGACCGGAACCGGCCCCGTGAGCATGATCGTCGGATCGGCAGCGGTTACCGCGCAAGCTCGAATGACGGCCCGAGGTTTGAGCCCCAATTTTTTGCCAGCCTCTTCGCTCCCGATAAGCAGAGCTGCGGCCCCATCAACGATGCCACTGGAGTTTCCGGCGGTATGGACGTGTTCAATCATTTCCAATTGCGGATATTTTTGTAGAGCTACGTAATCAAAAGCTCCCTCCTCACCCATCTGGGCAAAGGAAGGTTTGAGTTGGCCCAGCCCCTCAAGAGTCGTGTCGCCCCGCATGTGCTCATCGTGCTCGAGCAAAATCCTGCCGTTGAGATCTCGGAAAGAGACCATCGACTTGGCAAAACGCCTCTCCTCTTGAGCCCGCACCGCGCGCTGTTGCGAAGTCAGGGCAAACTGATCCACCTGTTCGCGGGTAAATCCTTGCAGAGTCGCGATGAGGTCCGCAGAAATCCCTTGTGGAACAAAGTGGGTCTTAATTGCCAAACGCGGATCCGCTGCCCAGGCCCCACCGTCGGAGCCGATCGGGACATGGGACATGGACTCCACCCCACCGGCAATCAGTAAGGGTTCAATTCCTGCTGCAACTCGTGCCGCCGCTTGATTGACAGCCTCAAGGCCTGATCCACAAAATCGATTGACGGTAACCCCGGCGACCGTCTCAGGCAATCCGGCTTCCATCGCCGCCGATTTGGCCACGTTAGCACCCTGATCTCCAATCGCGGTCACACATCCCAAAATGACGTCTTCAATTTCATCGCCTTGCAAGCGGTTCCGTTGGCAAAGTTGAGTCAGAGTGGTGGCCGCCAACTCCACGGGCCGCACCGTGCTGAGCGCTCCTCCGGCTTTGCCCCGCCCTCGCGGTGTGCGAACTCCATCGAAGATCAGCGCGCTCAGTCCCATGAACAGCCTCCTTGGACAAATTGGAGTCAATATTATTTCGCTAAGATTTCAAGACGTCCAGGCGCATTCGCGAATCTGGACTCGCGGTCTGCGCGCGACCAGGTATGCTCATCATCAGGTTCTCAAGATTTTTGCGTGAGGTCGCAAAACGTGACAAATCTGCCCAAGCTGCGTGAACTTCACCTGGTCTCTCTGGCCAGTAATCTACCAGGTCCCGTCGCCTTAGCCCGGCTCGTGAATTTTGGCGTACAAGTTACAAAAATCGAACCCCCGTGGGGCGACCCTTTGGCTCACCACTGCCCGGGCTGGTATCGCGAGCTAACCCAAGGGCAACAGATTCTTAATCTGAACTTAAAAGAAAAATCCGACCGACAACACTTGGACGAGGTGCTGAAAAAGTCCCACCTACTGGTGAGTTCGTTTCGCCCTTCCGCCCTTTATTCCCTCGGTCTCGACTGGGGTTCGCTTCAAAAAAAGTCGCCGCATTTAAATTTGGTTGAGATCGTCGGCTTTGCTGACGACCCAGAACTTCCAAGCCACGACCTCAACTATCTCGCTCGGGCGGGAGTCCTTGCGCCACCGACCTTACCTTTGTCTACGTATGCCGATTTGCTCGGGGCCGAACAAACCGCGACGCAAGTGATTGCCACATTGTGGAAGAGCCTCAGTGAAGGAAAGGGCTTTCATTGCCAAGTGAGCCTCGGGTTGGCCGCGCAAGATCTCGCTCGCCCTCTGCAAGAGGGACTTTGTCGCAGCGGCGGTCCCTTGGGCGGGGGCCTTCCACTTTATGGGATTTACCGCTGCCAAGATGGATGGCTCGCCCTCGCGGCCCTCGAGCCTGAGTTTGTATCCACCTTACGCAATTTGCTGGGGTGCCAAGAACTTTCAGCCCAAGATCTCGCAACTTTTTTTAGGACTCAGCCCACCGCTTATTGGCGAAACTGGGCCAAGCAACACGATTTGCCTCTAACGGCGGTTGAAAATTGCTTGGCACCAAGCCCTTAAACTTTTCCACCAGTAAAAGTGCGGGATCAGTGCAGTCCGAGGCGGGGACGGCTTCGAGAGTGCCCTCGTGCCCGGAGAACCACCACCAACAGCAAGGGCAATCCCCAGAGGAACATAAATACGCCGAGTTGCCTGGAGCGGAAAAACTCAGGAAGTTTTGGCCGTCCGGGATTCAATGTCGCGGTCGGAGGGGCGGTGAGCTCAGCCACAGAGGCGCAACTGGCCGTAAAGGCAAAGTCATTTTGCTGATGTCCAGAATAATCAAGAGTGACCGCATCAACAATCGCCGGAGAATTCGCGTCTTGATTGTCCACCGTCAAACGATATCGCACAAAACGCTTGAGAGGTTGACCGACGAGTGAGGAAGCCGTCACCCACAGACTCGTGGGATCAAATCCCGTTTGGTCACTGGTCGCGATTTCGCTGGTAATACTACTGCCACCACTGAGCGATGCCGTGACTGAAAACGAATTCAGCACCGGTGCGGTGTTGCGCAAATCGATTTCCCTCGATACCACGGAAAAGGCAGAAATCACGGAGCGCACATAACCCTCATCGACTCCCAAAAACGGGGGGTTTTCGCCCGCCGGACAAGTCGCTCCGTTACACTGATCGTTGTCGGTGATCCAGGTGCGGCCATCGCCGCCGTCGCCACCTTTGCCTTGCTCGGGGTTGTCGCCCGTTGGGGCGTCAGCCACATCAATTCCCGAAGCTCCGCCACTACCACCCATTGCCGAAATCACGCCACTTAATGGGAAACTCAAATTGCGGCCGGCCCAAACGCCGATGGTACCACCACCGCCGCCTCCCCCAGCGCCAGCGCGCAAGGTTCCCGTGGTGCCACCGCCATTCCCGCCGTTGGCAAGAACACTTCCACTCACCGTGATGTCGCGAAAGGCCGAGAGCAGCACCACACCCCCACCGCCAGCTCCTCCGCCACCACTTGAGTGATTGGCCACGTCGGTGCCGCTGTAGGGTTTTCCGCCCCCGCCGCCCGAGCCGCCACCCACTTCTGAAAAACCCTGGTCATCAAAATTCCCACCCTCGCTGTCCCAAATTACCGCCGCTTGGCTGTAACCCTCTTCGGCTCCCGTCGCCACTTGGCTGTAGCCGCCTCCCCCGCCACCACCGGCGGCACCAACGTTGTTCGCAGCCGGCGACGCATTGGCGGTGTTGGCCCCGAGCCCGGCGCGAGTCAGAGAAGTTCCACCGAGTGTTCCATTCGTGGCTTCCGTCACAATCGATCCGCCATTTCCTCCGCTACCGCCGCCGCAACGACCGGTTCCGCCACTGGACACCACGGTGTTATTGGAGTTCATCGCCGTGCCATCGGCCCCACTGCAATTGATAGTACCGGCGACAATGATGTCCGTGAGACTGCGAATCTCGAGGGGCTTTGCACCCGTCCCAATCAAAGTGGTACCAGCCGCCAGATTAAAGCTCGTCACTTGCAGAGGGCAACTCGCATCGCTGGGACTCTGACAGAAATCCTCGGTATTGATTGTGACCGTTGATCCCACGACGGTGCCAAAGCGAGAGTAAGTGGTCGAATCAAAAGCCCCGTGCCGACCGTCGCCAAAGTCAAGATTCGTGACTTGGCCACCCGAGCCCAAGTTCCAGCCCTGGATCTGCACGGTGGGATACAAAACGCCGGTGGCCGCATTGAACTTCATGGTCGTGGTTTCGATCAGCGAGGTCGAGGTGAAATCGTCGCTCCAAGTCGCAGCCTTAGTCGACCAGCCCCCTGCGCAAAACGCCAGTAGAGCCAGGCTCGACAAGAACCGGCGAAGCGACCAACACCACCAATGAGGCGACAAACTCCAATTAGCCTGTCGCTTGCGTCCCACCGCCTTCATCCCACCCCATCACTTGCCAAATTTTTTCTTTCAATACATCACAGGTGAATGGCTTGATGATATAGGCATTCACCGCCCACTGGGCTGCCTGCGTGATCTTAAATCTCTCCATCGATCGCTGGCTGGTAATCATGATAAACCGGGTCCCTTTGCGTCCCGGATTCTTGCGCAAGGCCTTGAGCAAAACGAGTCCACTCACACCCGGCATCTCCCAGTCGGACAACACCAGGCCTAAAGGAAATTTGCTGTTTTGAATGAGCTTCAACCCATGTTGCGAATTCTTGGCCTCGAGGATGTTTGAAAAGCCGAGGTCTTTAAGGTACTCGACCACCACGCCCCGAACCATCGCATCGTCATCAACGACTAAGATTGGAAGGTCAAATAGTGGCTTACCCATATTGGCCCTCGCCGTCGACTGGAATGCGAATAATGACCTCTAAACCTTTGACTGGATGATTAACGACTTTGAGTTGACCCCGGTGTTCCATCTCAACAATTTCCCGCGAAATCGACAGTCCGAGGCCCGTGCCCTTTTTGCCCTTGGTAGTAAAGAACGGTTCCAGCACCTTGTCCAACAGCTCACGCTTAATTCCAGGCCCGTAGTCCCGCACGCGCAGCTCGACCCATTTGCCGTCATTGACAATGGCATAATCAATTTGCCCGGAGTTACCCATGGCATGAACAGCATTGATCGAAAGATTGACCAACACCTGAAGTAAACTCGTCGCATTGGCTCTCACCTTCACCAGATCACGCTTAATAATTGTCACCTTAACGTTGGCCGTTTTAAGTTGATGTTCGAGTAAGTCGAGGGCTTCATCCAGAACGTGGTGAGGGAAAACCCAATCCTTCTGATTGTGCCCTTCGCCTGTACCAGACAGATTTTTAAACTTTTCCAAGATTTCGTTGGCTCTTTGCGAAGCCTCAAGAATGCGTTCCAGCCCCGCCTTCATTTCTTGAGGCTCCTTTTTGCGACAGAGATCGGCCTTGCCCATGATCTGCATCAAAATATTGCCAAACTCATGGGTGACGCCCCGAGCGACGGCCGCCACCGACGCCATTCTTTCCCCTTCCATCAGTCGCGCCTGAGCCTCCGCGAGCTGAGCGGTTTTAAGTTCGCCTTCCTTTTCCAAATTCCACAGCGTAATAAAGTTGCGCGCCTTCTGGAGGATCTCACCTTGGGTGAAAGGTTTGTTGAGATAGTCCCAGCGGTCGACTTTTTTGGCACCCAAATGACTATTGATCGACTCAATCGTGCGATCGTTGTAGGCGGTCACAAACACCGCGTACAAATCAGGGTTGAGATTATGCATTTCCTTGACCAAGTCATAGCCGTCTTTCTCCGCCCCCAACATCACATCAAAAAATCCCATGGCAAAGGGGCGTCCGTCTTTTTGGGCCTTTTGAAAGGCCTCCCAGGCCGTATCATAGGAATCACAAATCGTGACTTCAAATTCATACCCTGGATCAGCTTCATTCGGCGGCCGACTCAGAGTTCGAGTGGAGCGCAACGGTAAGACGTTTTTCTTGGGTGCCAGAATATCCGCATAGCTTTCGCAAATTCCCGGCTCATCATCCACCACCAAAATGCGCTTATTCCAGTTGTGAGCCACCCCGATCAGCGCACCTGAATCATCACCGGTCTGGGGGCTTAGTTTTTTGGCTGTATTCTTCATGCTGACACCTTTTCTCCGCTTTCATTTACCACCAGAGGCAACTCCACGACAAACAGCGTGCCTTTGCCGAGTGTCGACGAGCCGAGCCGAATGTCGCCACCAAAGGCACGAATGAACCGACGACTGATGTTGAGTCCCAAGCCGGTTCCTTCGTCGTGTGATTTGGTCGAAAACTGCGACTCAAACAGGCGCTTCTTGTTCGACTCTTCAATCCCCACTCCATTGTCCAACACGCCGATTAATACTTTTTCTTTTTCCGCTTGAACCGAGATCTCCACCTTACCGACATACTTGCCGCCGCGTGACTGTTCTGCCTCGGCCCGGGCTCTGGTCGCCTGCAAGGCATTGCGCAAAAGGTTGGTCATGCTTTGCAAAAACTCGTCAGCATCCACCATCACCGTTAGATTTTTATCAATCTCGTCCATGGTGATTTCGGCATTCATTTGTGTGGCCAAGTCCGCCATTACGTGCATCGATTCCCGTACCAGTTTGCCGATTAAATGAGGCTTGGGCTCACCCTTCATCACCGTCAGTGACCGCATCGACTGGACGATGCGATTGATGCGTTGACATTCCTTCATCAAAAAATTGAGGTCATTCTTTAAGGCGCCCATTTCGCCGGTTAGTGAATCACTCACTGCTTTAATGTTCGTTAGGTCTTCGTCAAAGAGAGTGGCGCCCGGCATGACGCCCGAAGGAGTTTTCCAACTGGTGACAAGTCCCTCGAGTCCTTGCCCGCTCACTTCTTTTTCCCAACTTTGCAAAATTTCACGCAGCACCTGAGCCTCTTCGCCTTCATGAGCGCTGATTCGACTTTGTACTTTTTGAATTCGCGAAAGAATTCCCGTCAACGGATTAAGGACCTCATGCGCCGCCCGACCGGCGATTTCACCCACCGCCGCCAGACGCGTGGTGCGCAGCAAAGCCTCCTGGGCCTTTTTAACCGCCTGGTTCTGAATTTCCAATTGGTGCGTCCGCTCCTTCACTTTGTTTTCGAGCTCGGCATTGATGTGCTCAAGCTCTTGGCGCGAGTGCTTGAGATCGCGAATCATGTCATTGAATGACCGAGCCAACACCGCAATCTCGTCCCGAGTGCTCACGGCAATTTGCGTCTCCAAATCGCCGTCGGCGACATTTTTCATTCCGCCCATTAAGGTCTCAAGGGGGCGAGTGAGTGAGCGCGAAAACAAGATCGCCGCAATAAAAGCGGCAGTCACGACAATCAAGGCAAAGAACAAACTGCGATAGATCAGGTGATAGACCACCGCAAAAGCTTTGTCTTCGCTGACTCGCGAAACCACCAAGATCTTTTTGTTGAAGGCCTTGGAAAAGGCGCCCAGCACGCGTTGGCCGTTGACTTCGGCCGGCAGCACGCTGGTGTTCATCGGATGACTGAGGGCCTTTTCGATGAGTGCATCGGGAGCGGATGACTGCGCCATACGGGCCATTTCGGAGTGAGCCAACAGCTCCCCCGCCGCGTTGGTAATAAAAACTTCGTTGAGAGTGCCTCGGCCCAAGGCGGTGATCAATTTGTCGGCCCGTAAAAAACTAATCACTGCGTATTGCCGGACCGGAATTCCCGCGTCAGTTTCTTCAACCACACTTCGGCCAAAGCCAATCAAGGGAGGGCCGTCAGCAATCGTGGCATTCCATACCGCTTCGCCATCAATGCGAATTCGATCGAACGGAATTGGGCGTTTCTCCAGCAGTTCGGCCCGAAAGTAATCTTCCTTGATGCCGTAAGTTTCAAGATACTTAGTGTTGGTATACAAACTGCGATCCAGATTCTTAAAACCGTCACTGCCGCCGACAAAGACCGTTTCTTCGTCACTATCCAGGAGTTCGCGCATCAGCCGTTCCGACCGCTCTTGCCGCTCGTTAAAGAAAAACGCCACCAAGCGGACCTTGTCGGCCATCCCCTGAAAAAAGGTCTCGATGTCCGAGGCAATGTTGGTCACGGCCGAGCGATTGTAGTCGTACACCAACTCCATTTTGTCGCCCTTAAGAATCTTGGCCGCCAAACCCAAGTAAGCTCCCACGCACAACACGAGGAGTAGCGTGGTGACGAATAAAAATTTATAGCGAATCGAAAACAGCGACTTCATCTATATATTCCCCAACTTTTTATCGGTGAAGGCGCGGTCGGAATTCAGGGCCTGACCCAAAATGAGCCGCTCCGGACCCGAGTTCTCCACCTAGGTCCAGAGCCAAGCGGCCGCAATGTGCGAGTACAGACCGCGATGCTTACCGCTTAGTGCGCACTAATATGGGAGACGACTCGGTCGAAAGTCCCGACGAAGAAGCTGAAACCGCTTTAACACTGTAAGTGGTGTTGGCTTCCAGCCCGCTGATCGTCACGAGGTGACTCAAACGAAATCCCCGCACCGTGGTCGAAAATACCTCACCGGTGCCCACGTTGGTCCACTGCACTTCGGTGGTGGCCGCCCGATCAGTGGCCCACGACACCGTCAGAGTGGTTTGTTGCACGTCGGTCACCATAAAATCCTCAATGACTGGCGCCGGCTCGTTGCACGGATTTTCCACTGGCTGCTCAAGCCGATAGTGGGCCGGACTCACCACTTGCCAACCGCGATCAAGGAGCCCCTGATAGGCTGCCTTGGGCGTCGGAGGATCCTGCGTATAATCAAAGTATCGAGAGTTGCCCGACCGACCACATTCGGCATCGGCGGCCGAGCCATTCCACGGCCTCCACATAACGATCAACGAAATATGGTAGCGAGGACCTTGGTAATAATCCACTTCGATGGGAAGGTACTGACCTTGCTGCACTTCCACGGGGAAGGTTCCACATCCCATGCGAGTCGGATGGGTGCCATCGTTGTTGACGATCTCCACCCAATTGCCGCTGCTGTCTTTCATCCGCATCACCGCGCCATCGTCTGAGAGAATGGCAAACTGGTAGAGACCAGAAGGCTCCTCGGGCGCCAAAGTAAAATGACTCTGAAAGTGAATCCCAAAGTATTCATACAACGTGTCGCCTTGCGGAGTTGTAATCACCTCTCCGGAGCGAGTCACAAAGCCGCGATCCCAAGGGCGCGTCGGAATATTCAACTGATTGAAAAACAGGCTCACTTCTTCCACGGGGCGCGCATAATTAATGTAATCCACCGCGCGGGTGTAATTGGGGTCCCCGGGCAAAGTGTAATAGAGTTTTCCCACTAAACCTTGGGTTCGATCCCCAAGTTCTTCTGAACCATCGAAGGGATTGCAAACATAGGTACTCGGGTCGGGGGGCATATAGGGCGCAACGACATCCACGTCAGTGCCGCCACCGGCATCAACCGAATCCCCTTCTCTGCAAGCGGTCAATCCCGCCACAAGAAGGACCATAAGGGCGAACAAACGAACCGTGACCCTCATAAACTCTCCTTAGACCGATCTTCACAACCTTTCCCAGTATACTGCCGAACTTTTTAACATGCTGAAAATACTTGATTTTTGTCGAAATTTGGGACGCTTATGCGATTCCATTTGAGACTTTCCGTGTCCCAATTTGGCGGTTTGATTCAAGCTCCTGATATTGTGGGGATTTTTTAACCATTCCTACAAGGTCGCGAAATTGATTGGCTTTTCGCACCTTTTGGCAAAAGTCCGTTGATGTTTGAGATTTTTCTTAGTATACGAGTCCATTCTGGTTCCACTGCAAAAATGAGGTTTTGGAATGGCAAAAAAAGTGGGTAAGATCGCTCGCTATCGGATTCAACGTCGCCTGGGAGTTGAACTTCCTGGTTTGGGAAAGGCTGGCGCCTTAGAACGACGCCCCTATCCTCCCGGTCAAAACGGTAATCGCCGTCGCAAATATTCCGACTTTGCGCTTCGCCTTGAGGAGAAACAAAAAATCCGTTGCAACTATGAGTTGCGCGAGAAGCAACTTCGTCGCTTCATTCGTGATTCTAAACGCGGATCTGGAACTAACTGGGTGGCTAAACTCGCAGGACTCCTTGAGAGCCGCTTAGATTCAGTGGTTTTCCGTTTGGGTTTTGCGCCAAGCATTCGCTCTGCTCGCCAGTTGGTAAGCCATGGCCATGTTTTGGTTGACGGCAAGGTTTGCAATGTTTCCTCTGCAACCCTGAAGCCCGGTACCAAGATCAGCTTGAAACCAAAGGCTTATGAAAATCAAATTGTGCTTCGTGCTCAACAAGCCCCCCGCCTTGAACTTCCCGACTTCCTTCGCAAAGAAGATGAAGGCGGCGTTCAAGTTGGTGTTGTTCAGGCCGTACCTGGTGTCGAACACATCCCCTTCCAATTTGATGCGGGATTGTTCACTGAGTACTACGCCGCTCGTAAGGCTTAATTGCCTGAGTCGGCTGGCGCCAAAGAATCAACGCCAAATAAAAAGCCTCCCCAATTCGGGAGGCTTTTTTTATGAGAAATCACTGATTCCTCTTGGATCTACAGGTCGACCCTAGATGCTCAAATCATTATGCAAGTAAATGACCTGACCTTTGATTTTCTTCTGTCCCGGCTCTAATGAATTAACAATATCAATACAGGTGCCGCTTAAAACTTGGCGGCCTTCGGAACGCAACTTTTCGGCGATGCGATCAATTCGCTCCTGACAAGCGCGTTTGATGTCAGCTGAATACTGAGTGCCTAACACGAAGTCGATGGAAAAAAGAGGTTGGCCGGTGAGTCCGTGGGTACGAAACCGCAGCTCAATCCCTGGCGGCAGATCTTCAAAAATTTGGAGAAGCCACGGGCGTCCCGCCAAGTAATCACGCTCCTCTTGAGTCAAGGTGGATTTAATCGGCGGAAAATTGGGGGGAAAAGTTGAGGCACGCGCCACACCCAACAAAATCCCAAATCCCACTAAGAAGCCCAACATCAAATGAATCAAATTGCGTTTCATATCCAGTACTCCTAAAAGACCATTTTGCCGTAGAACATTGCTTGTTCTCGGGCCCTGAAGTGCAAGAGTAGTACCTCGCTTGCGCCCAAAACCAATCCCAAGGGAGCATAAATTTTCCAGTCCCGGGCGCTCATTTTTGTCACCGAGAGCCTTTTAACGGACACTTAGAGCGATCAGTACGAAGTGCTTTTTACTCGGTTGTTCAAGTTTGCGGCACGGAGGTTGCTGATCGAGGGGAGTGCATTTGGCGAAGGAGAAGCCCCATGATTCGATCCTTAGGCATCATTGTCGCTCTTTTGATTCTATTGCTGGCGATCCCAGCCCACGCGGTTAAAGTGAAAGATCAGGTCGTCCGGCGCAAGGCCTTTTTTACTCCGGAGAATGGCACCGGGCTTTATACCCCTCTGGATCTTAAGAGCAAGCGCTACACCTTTACTCCCACCGATCATGAAATCTGCGGGCGGGCCTTGGTGCGCGATCAAGAAAATCTCGCCTACTCTTGCACCCTCGAGCTCCCCGTGCGCTCAAGCCTTGGTCGCTTGCGCGAGCACGAAAGCGATCGCGAGATCAGCGTTAATTTTGGTGGAGTCCTCAAGAAAGTCCAGGTCCGCGTTTCCGCCGACGGCCGTTACGTCACCTTCTCCACCCGTTTCGATCAAACGGGTCTTGATTTTGACACCGCCGAATTCAACGAGGAGTTCTTTCAAATTTACGCCAAGACCGCCCAGCTCGTCATCGGCGAAGCCATGAACAACCAACCTTTGCGTATCAAGGTATTGGAAAACTAAGGCTCGGCTACAGGGCCTGGAACCGATCCATTATCGCATTCAAGCAGTTGTTGGTGCTACTCCCGCCGTATTCAATGGCGCCCGCTTCGGTGGTGGCCGATCGACTTTGGCCGCAATAGTCGCTGACCACTTGTCCGTCTCGAGCGGCGCCCATAATGGTCGACTGCCCTGAAGTGGTAAGATGAAAATCTCCGGCCGAATAATTGTCGAATAGATTCTGACCGTCGATGATTTGATTGTTGACCTTCTGAGTGATCGAACCCCCATCAAAGGCCGAGATATTATCAGACACAATGTTACTCCGAATTTGCGCCGTCGAACCGGGGCCCATCACATAAACGCCCGTTGTTCCGACAATGGTGTTGTGTACAACTTGAGTATTGGCGGCTTTGTTGAGTCGAATTCCATCCTCACTGCACTCGGTAACGAGGTTGTTGCGGATAAATCCGTTGGTGTGTTCCAAAGTGCAGTCCATGGCCTCGCACTGCTGGGCCGAGGACGCACCCGCTCCACCCAGGGAGATCCCCACGCGCTGGCCCGAAGCAATGTGCCGAGAGCAAGCCAAGAGGTTTGACTCAATCAGGGCCTCACGAGAATTGCCGCCGACCAAGATCCCATAGCTCAACTTATCACCAAAGTTTTTGACAAAGTCGTACATAAAATTGCGGCGAATGGTCCAGCGCGCTCCGCCGAGAACTTCAATCATCGCCACTTGTCCAGTCGTCTCCCGCGCCGAGACATTATGAAACTTATTGCCCTCGATGATGACATCGTCGGGAAACTCAAATGGATTGCCGTTAACCCCAGCACCCGAGCCGCGAATTCCCACGTTAAATTCCGAAAGCACACTATTGCGCACGATCACGTGATTGGCTCCGCCCATGATGTGAATGCCCGTCTCGCACTTGGTATGATCGGTGATTCCGCAGTCGCCACGCAAAACAAGGTTCTCGATAATTACAAAGGGCGACTTAATGACCAAACCTTGACTCACCGACGAGCCTGGAATCATGGTAAAGAGTGAGTCTCCGGCATAGACCGAGCGAATGCGGATACGATCGTACATCGAGCCAGGCCGCGAGATTAAAACATCGCCTTCGAAATTGTAGGTGCCAGGTTTTACGACGATATCATCGCCCGGTTCGGCGACCGACAAAGCGGCCTTGAGTTGGGTCACGCTGGTGACTTCAACGAGTCGCTTGAATTTGAATTCCGTCGGTATCGAAGGTGTGCCCTGGCTCTGGCTGTTCCCGCCGGCTTGGCGAGCGGCAAAACCAGATCCGCAGCCTGAAAGCATCAGGATGAGAAGTAACATCAAAAGGTGAACCATTCCTGCGTGTTTCATTTTCGAACGATCCCCGCCCCATTCGTGGAGGCCGCCATCAATATGATGTGCAAGAACAACTCCCGCCGTTTACCCACCGATTGCTTCTGAGCGTCCATGGAGTGAATAGCCCCTTCACACTGATCAAAAGCTATCTACCGGAACCGCGCCCAAGGCGTTTAAATTCTAGACAGCGACCGGCAATTTAGAGCCCGCGGCCCTTGGCCAACCGCTCAAAATCATTTGGCTTAATCTGAGACTTTAAATCGAGGCACAGGGATTGAAAATCTCCCTCATGGCGGTGAAGAATGATCGTTCGATGTTTCATCATTTTGGCGTTTTTGCTCGAGACCGGTTCGGCCCATGGCGTGCTCCCGTCTGCGGCTCTCAACGCCCTGGCGATGGTACTTCAGCGCCAACTCACCATCACCATGTGCTCCAATCCTCAAGTGTTCCTCATACCAACCGAAATTCTTCTCCCCAATTACGAGTCCCAGTTACAAAAGGCTCTCGATAACGAAAGGGTCGCCACCCTCGTAGGATTGGTTCGCAAAACTGATCTGCAGTATGAAACCTTTCAACATCTTCACCTCTTGATGGAGTTGGCGGCCTTACTAGGAAAAACGGGAGACGTGGCGCTGTTAGCTCAGGTGCGATTTCGCACCTGCCAAAACCTCGAGACCCTCGATGCGGCGGTGGCCCAGCGGACGGACCAGATGCAGAGCAAATGCTATTTGCAGTCTTTCATTGGAGCCTATCCCATGTTGGCTGCCGAGATGTCTCAACGAGCCCTGCACCAACTACATCAAGCGGCCACACGATTTCCCAACGCCAAACCCCCGCGCTTGCGCCCAGACACGGTGCTGGTGTTGAACTTTGCACTCGAATTTAACGGCCTAAAACCCTTGCCGCCCAACAATAGCCCGCCGCTGGAGGAGTTAGTTTGGAGTGAAACCAACCGCTTTACTTCAATAGAAAACAACGTTTACTTTGTTCCCGATCGCAGCTTTCGCTACCATCGGGATTGGATGGATGAGTGCTCTCTCAATCGGCCCGCTCCTGTGACCAAATAAGTTTACACCCAAGGTAAAAACTTGGCTCCTCGGCTCTTCTCCGACCAATCAATATTGATCCTAATCAAGTTTGGTTTTGTTTTGCTTCACTTTGGAGCAAAGAAAAAGAAAATACTCGGAGTTTATCAAGAGGTCGTGTAGACTCAGTCAAAACAGCTGTGAACTCACACAAGCGACTTC
>JADZEO010000059.1 GCA_020850475.1 Bdellovibrionales bacterium
CTAAGCTGATATTGGTTTTTTGATCGAGGAACTTTCCAAAAAGCGAATCCCCACACCAAGGCGTTAGAATTTTTCCGAAACGCACGATGTTCGGATCTTTATGGTTTAGTAAAATCTCTCGAAGGTCAGAAAGTCGCGGTGATTTTGAAGTCGCATAGACTTCGCGGATGGCCTCTTCGACCTCGGCACGCTCTAGTTTTGGCAAACGAGAAACGTCCTCTTCTTTAGCCATGAGTTCGATCAAGCCCACCAAAAATTTGATCTTCTGGTTGGATACGACTTCCTCGCCAGCGGCCAAATCAAAGGGATTGATTGAAATTCCATCAGATACGCCGAGCGGGAGGTATTGCCCCTCAAGATTCTCGCAAAGTTTCTTGTAACTTCCGCCAATATCGACGAAGAAAATTTTAGGATTTTCTTTGAGCATCTGCATAAGGATGATGTTTGTAAGAAACGATTTCCCGCTGCCTGACCCACCAGAAATCAGCATATTGGAGTTCGTGAAATCCGCGTCGAACGGATCGAATTTCAAAAGCGCACCGGAGCTACTCCGCAAAAGTACACTCGGCTCTGTCGTGCCAGTCCAAGCACCATAGATCGGCAAAAGATCGGCGAGGTTCGATGTCTTCACTCGCTTAGATCGCTCCGCCGCTCGCGCATTGGGTAACGCCATCTGCGAGAAAATATCAAAGGCCGCAATTGTCTCCTGCATGGCCTCGCTACTGCCAAGACTTCTCACCGCAATGAGGGCTTGGTTTACCTTGTCCTCAAGCTCCTCTAGGTTTTCCGATTTCAACAGTACGTTGAGACTCAGGCGGAACACCTTTTCACCGCTTGCAATCATCTGCTCCAGCAGTGTCTCTAGGTCTTGCAGCTTTGCCTCGGACTCGATGTCAGAAACGCCGTTTCGTTTTCCTCGTGCCATCGAAAAAGCAATGCGCCGTTGGGTCTTTAAACTTTCAAGCTCTTTTGTTTGATCGGGCACATGGACCGAAAAGAACAACCGCGAGCCAAATGGAAGCCCCTGAAGTATTGCGCCTAAGCAAGAGTAAGTCGCCTCTGGCAAAATCTTGAGCGACAGAATCCTATGGTGAACATTCCCGATAGAAAATCCCTCCTGTGAGATCGCAACGTCGGTCAGACAAAGCGATTCTCGCAGGTCTTCGGGATCGTATTGTCCAAGCCCGATCTTCCGCGTGGGATTCCACTGTTTATAGACGAGCTTCAAAACTTCTTCGGGCGTAAGTACGCAAGCGGTTAGCCCCAGCGACTTGATACCTTGAAGCAAGTCTTCAAGAGTCCGATCAAACATCGACAGCTCTTTTTTCAAGCGATCTTCCGTCACCTCTTGAAACTTGGGCTCAAGAGAAAAGAACTTCGTTCTGTCTGCCAGACGCTGTGAAAATGGCTTTCGTACAAAAATATGGAGGTCATACTTTGGGATAAAGCCCTGTTGATCGAACTTACGAAACATCGAGGCACGTCCGAGAGCGAGTGCCTTGGCAGCCTCATTAGTTGAAGTCATCGCCACGCTTTCAAAGCCTGCAATCTCATCTTCATTTCCGTCTCGAATGTCGCAGACGAATTGAATGTCGATGCCGCTTGGCAAGCTATTCAAAAATTGAATCAAACTGCCAGCGAGCGCATTTTTCCCTTCGTCTGAGTAGGCGACAACATCAAGAGGTGAAATCCTCAGAGCTGCGCCCATCGAGCCGTCCTCGAAAATCATGCGATTTTGTTCAAAACCCCAGAGCTGAAGCTCATCGGTCAAAATGTCTGTTTTCATTAAGCCCCCTTGCGTTTGAGTTGCGGCGGATTTTGAAAGGTCTTTGATTCAGGAAAAGCCCACAAAGCCTTTGGCCTCATCCAGAACTTCCCCAAATGCAGAAGATAGTTGTCGGGCTTGCCGCGTTTGCCGATGCGGATAGTGAGAGCCACCGCCAAAGTCGGGAGCCACACCAGAAACAACTTTCCCGAAGTGGCTCCGAAGAGAAAATTTAGAATCGAGAGCAAGAAAAATATAAAGAGCAGGTCAGGGATTTCAAAACCCATGACTTGCAGCTTTTTCTCCAAGCACTGACTGACAGGCGTTACTTTCAAAGCCATGCACGATCTCCGAAAATGGGCCGACACCCAGAGGGCAAAGCCCTCCGAGCATCGGCGCGTAACTAACTTAGTGAATTAGTGACTGAACAAACTGGATGATGGATGGCGCACCGAAGCCGACAACGGCCCCCATAATCGCCAAAATCAGATGCGAGCGAGCGTTCTGCGATCCAGTGAAGAATGAGAAAGCCGCGAACACCAGTCCCAAAATCCCCACCAGTGGCAAGACGGTGTTGATGAGCTTCGATTGTACCGCCATCAAACTTGATTCAACGCTGGCCGATGCCATTATTGGCGTGAGAAACATCCACAACGAGCCGACAAGCGCGACCCCATATCTCTTGATTTTCATAAAATCCCCTTTGCGAAATGCAAAAGCCCTTCAAGCGGACTTTTTTTAGTGGCGGGGTTTTATTGAGACGGTCGCCGAGCTTTAGTTGCTCGGATAGATCGACATATAGACCTTCTGTTTTGGAAGGCGCAGGTTGATCTCCAGATAGTCCTTTAAATCGCCTCGTAGGACGGCGTAGCCGACAGGATTCTGGAAATGCACGCTCGTCTCAGTCTCAACTTTTTTTGTGAAGATCGTGAACTTGTCCGATGAATCTCGATTCATGCTCAGGTAATAAGTGACATTCGGGAACGGCCAGAGTTTCAGAATGTAGTATTTCAGATTCTCGTACTTGAGCGCGTAACCAATATGGAGTGCGCAATCAAGTTTCTGGCCGACGTGGTTTCCTACGAATACATCATGCTTCATTTTGTTCACTTCGATTTCCATTAAAATTCCCCCGTATAAATTTGTTTTCTAATTCAGAGTCGACGTTACGCTCCTACTTCAAATGCAGGAGCAGTTTTTTGATTCGCCGAACGATGGGCGCGATTTTTCGATTTCTCGACACCTCTTCTGCGGAAATCGAATCAAGCACCATCCCCACCTCTTGTTTGACCGTTTTCACTTGTCCCCCTATTGACCCAACAGCCTCAGTGCATTCTTCAGCTCCGCGATCAGTTGAGCGTTGCACATGATCTCTTCAATCGAGAGTGCGCCCATCAGTTCATAGAGTTCCCGCTTGAGCAGCATCAGAACTTGCATCTCGCTCATAGTGACCACCGACGGATAACTGTCTCAGGGTACTTCTGAAGCATCTCAGCACGAGCCGTGTTGATTTGCTCCTGCACGCGGGCTGATGCCGCAGCCGATCCACGCATATTTAAGAGAACCCTTTGAGCAGCCATCCTGATGCGAGTTATGATCTTGCGGATCACGCGGCACCTTCCAGCGATGGCTCAGATTCTTCGCTTTCTTCTTTTGTGGTTTTGTCGCCGAGATTTTCTGCCCATGTTGGGATGGGGAGATCATCAGGAGACATCGGTCGCTCTAGTAGATCGGGGCTGTAGTTACAGCTCACGCAGTGAGCGTGAGTTCTTAGAACTTCATAGCTGCGATCATTGCAGCGTGGGCATTTTCGCCAGTAGGTCATAGCTTTCTCCTTTGCTGGTGGAGGGATGGTTTTCAGCCCTCTCACCAATTAAAATTGCAAGCTGTGCCAACTTTGGTGCGAAAATGAGCTAACGCTCGAACATCAAAAAGGAATCGGTGGAAATCGCGGAATTTTTCTGGGTCAGAAACCTTCAGATAATTTGAATGAAAATGCGCGAGCACAAATTTAGAGGCTCTACGCGTATTCAAAAAATTTGAAGAACATCAAGAATCTTGAATATGAATTTTCTACACGAACCATTCAAGAAATTTGAATATCTCGAAGAAAACAGAAACCGTTTAATCTTCAATAACTTAACGTGTATTAAGCGATGCCGTCTCCTCCTAGTATTCAAATAAATTGAAGAATTATTTATATATCTGTTGTATATCCACATCGTTAAGAGGGCCGATGGATGCTGGTTATGCGTTTTTTGCGGGGTACGACAGTTAAAGAGTAACTTCTAGTTGTGGCATCGGCTTTGCTCTCTTCGAGTGTATAGGGGGCCAAGCATGGTGAGCGATCTAGCTCAAGACAACCAAAGACTACGAAGAAGGGGTTTTGAAACCTCGCCGCTATTATTCGGTCCAAAAATCACCAGCGAAAACGAAATCAAACGGCCAGAGGGTTACGCACTCCCTGGATTTGTGGCCCTTTCCATAACGGCGGAAGCGGACGGATTCACAGCCACTGGCTACGGCGAAGGCCCGCATGATCTTGCCCGTGCAAAGGCGATTTCCGAGGCGTTTGAGCGGCTGGCTCTTTTCAAATTTTGTACTGACACCAATAAATCAGAGACAAGTAGTGGATGGGCGGCCCATTGTACCGCCGAGCTTGCAGTCCGTGCGGCGGTGTTTGAACTGATCGAACGCGATGTTGCTCTAACGGTTTGGGAAAACGGCGGTCCTTTTTATGTGGTGCCTGAATCACTTTGGCCGAAGCCCCTCCTTATATGGAAGAGTGAGCGGCACGCCAGCCTTGAATTTTCTTATCTTCGTATTCTTCTCAGTAGTACCGACAACGGCGCGTGTGTATCTGCGCTCCTCTTTAGTGACAGTGGGAATTTCGTCGCGGGCCATGCTTCGGCGTTTGAACTAGAGGATGCAATCATCTCCGCCGCAAATGAATGCTTCCGTGCCGCCCACTCAGCAATCCAGTTTGATTCTATCGCCGAGGTTGCCGCTCTCCATTCTGAAAACCAAGGTGTGAGTGCAAGCCCTGCGGCTCATTCGCTGGCGTATGCCTACAAAGAGACGATGCCAGAAGTGGTGAAGATTCTGACTGCAACAGAGATTGAAGTGCGCCGTAAGTGGCAGAAACACCAGACATTATTTAATGAGTTGAATCTTGCTGCGTTCGACGCACAGACTTTTCAAGTCGGCGACCGAATCGTGGCAAGAGTGAAAAGCCCCAAGTATCGAGAAATTTTCTGGGGCCGAACTGACGATGTGTCTAAACAAAACCAACACCCGCATTTTGTGGGTTAAAGGAGGGATATATGCGTAACAGAGCAATCAAAGGAGTCTTATTCACGCTTGCAAGTGTAACAGGTCTTTTTGCGTTTGCTGGGGAGCTACCGCAGGGCTTGCACTTGATCGAAGAACTTCCACTCGAACAGAGGGTTGTGGCTCACAAGCAAGTCTTGAAATTTCTGAATGAGAATCCCCAATTTGCCGCACTCGTGAAAGTGATCGCGGTCGATGAAAAAGGAACGGTCTATGTCTTGGATGAGAAAATGGAAAACATCGTTGCCGCTGGTGCCCCTAGCTCTATTGGGATGTCTGCTGGCAAGTAGCCATCTGGCATTTGCCGCCTCGGAGGGATCAGTGCATACGAAAAGCGTAAGAACCTACATGAATTTTGCCAAAGAGGTCGATCCAGCCCACATCCTGTCGATGGCTGATCTCGAACTCTCTATTGCCCTTTCTACTCCGCTCGTCGTGTTCAATAACGAGCGTCAGGTTGTTTCGGGCTTGGCCGAGACATGGACGATTCTTCCGCCTGATCGAGTATCGTTCACGCTTCGTAAAAATCTACGCTGGTCAGATGGCTCACAAGTCAAAGCTGCGGAATATAAGACGGCATTGGAGCGAGCTAAACGTCTCTATGGAAACGATCTCAAAGCATTGTTTGAAGCCGTCACGAAAATCGAGGCCCCTGATGAGCGCACACTGATTTTTGTAACCAAGGGCGCGGCAACAGAGAGCGGACTTCTGCTCAAGCTGACTGAACCCATGTATGGACTTCTGGCCCTGAAGGGTGACGTCCTTAATCTTTCAAAGACAGTCGGGCCGTTTTTTGTGAAAGAAAATCGTGGCGACTCGCTGACGTTGGAAGCAAATAAGAACTGGTATGCCTACACAAGCGCGATGCCCACACTTGTTGAAATCAAACGCCCGAAAGATGGCGTTGATTTGATGACCACCTTCGATAAAGACGACTGGCCGAATCTGACCTCTGGCAGCTCTCTCATGTCGAAAGAAACCCTCGATCAACTAAAGAGCAAAGGCTTCAAAACTTGGCAACGCAGTCTCGACAAGGTTTATAGCCTCTATCCATCAAAACGATTTCTAAAAAACGACGGAGCAAATTTCATAAAGTTGCTTTCAAAGAAGGTGGACAGCTCATCTCTATTGGGTGGACTCACTGGATTCACCAATGCTGAACAATTTTTTCCGCGAGGCTATGAGCTTTATTCCAGTCAGCAGCCGAAGGTTCCCACTGTCGATAAGTGGCGCGGCAAAGGCCCGATCACAGTTCTACTACTCGACACGACAGTTCTTGCGGGAATGCGCGAGAACTTGGCGAAGGTTATCTCTGCGGCATCGGGACAACCAGCTAAAATCGAAGTCATCTCTGTTTCTAAAGCGGGGGATCGCATGAAACTCGGCGACTTCGATATTTTCGGCGTGCAGATTGCCGTCGCTGATCCAAATTTTGAAGGCGCAATGTCTTTCTTTATAGAGCGAGAGCCGCCGTTCATTCCATCGGGCGATGGTGCGGCGGATTTTGCTGCACAACTTCGCGCTGCTCGCGGATTGCCAACGTCAGCGGATCGCGCCGCCCGCATGAGAGAAATCATCATTCGCGCTCAAGAGGCGGGTCACGTTCTGCCGCTTTTCCATTTTTCTAGCCTTGCCATTGCAAAGCCAGGCGTTGACCTGTCGGAAGTTCCAAACTCGGACGAGACGATTTTATTTTCTAAGGTGAGAATGCGATGAAACCTGAGTCCTTGGAACAAAACGTAAAGCGACAAGCTCTTGCTTGGACAACTGGTGGAATCATCTTCACCCTGTGTCTGACAGGATCGCTTTCACTTTTCTTGATGTTCCAAGATGCAGCCCGCGAAGTTGAAACTATCTCAGCATCAGCCATCGCGTCGGGACGTACCGAGATTCTTTCTGGCGATGTCCGCGCTACCGAGCTTCGCTTTAGAAAAAATCTTGGCCTCAAACCAAACGACCGACTTTTATTTCTCGATCAGAACCGTGCGGCTTGGGTTGGTGATTTACGAGAGGAGTCTCTGTCCTCATGTGCGGACCCAACTCCGTGCCGATTGTGGCTCAAGCAGCGAATCGTTTTTGAAAAACCCATTTACTTCGACGATGAAGGACGGCACCTCTGGGGCTATCTCCACATCGAAAAGGCAGCACAAACAGATTGGCCGCTCGTCCTTGGCGTTGCGCTTGCCGTTATCTTGGGAATGCTTATCCAAGGATTCGGTGCATATAGGAACACAATGAAGTCCATTCGGAAAGTTAGCTCGACACTGACGGCTTGGGCAAAAAAGATTTCCGAAAATCCAAAGGATCAATCTGAATATCGCAAAGTGCCTTTCTCTGAGATTGCGCCCGTCGGGAATGCACTCCTCGGCATGAAGGATTATGTCATTGCACTCGAAGCGCGAGCCCGCGAGCAAGGGGCACTTGTCACACTTCGTGGAATCGGGCACGACATCCTAAATCCTGTGGCCCGCATGAAACGCCTGTTAGGTTTACTTGAGGCTCAGAGCAGTGCCGATCCTGAAACACTCGCAAACATTCGCGCCAACCTTAAACGCCTATCAAGCTATGCCGAGCAGTTGAAGCTCATTTACAAGCGGCAACTTGGCGAAGTCACTGACACCGCCTCAACGTCTGATGTCGCCAAAGAAGTGCGCGAGTTGGCTTCGGAATTATTAACCGACTCTGAAGTCATTGAAAAACGCATCCGATTTCAAGTCGATGCGGAATCGTCGTGCATAAGTCCGATTCCTGCGCCAGCTTTGAGTCGCCTTATCGAAAATCTATGTAACAACAGCATCCACGCAAGCCCTGAAGGAGCAACGCTATCACTAAAAGTAGAACCGAAGGGGGACCGCGTTTCAATTCTTGTTCACGACGAGGGCGACGGGATTCCTCCAGAACTTCAATCTCGAATATTTGAGGCCGACTTCACTACCAAAGGAAACAAGGGCACTGGCCTTGGTCTCTTTGTGGTGAAACAGGTCTGCGAACAATACGGCGGGAAGATCGCTATTTCATCCAGCAAGAGCGGCACTGCGTTCACTTTGGATTTCCCACGCGTGGAGGTAAGCCCATGAGCTACCGCATCCTCCTAGTGGACGACGACAGAGAGAACTTGATGGCGAACGAATCCCTGCTAAGAGCGAAGGGCTATCAAGTCAAAACTGTGCAGTCGGGTCAAGAGGCCATAGACACCATCAAAGCGGCCAAGAAAGACTATGCGCTCATCTTGATGGATTACCACATGGTCGGAATGTCGGGCGCGGAAGCGGTAGCCGAGATCATAAAGATCAAGCCAAACCAACAAATGTTAGCCTATTCGCTCGACGACAACCGCGATGTAATGCGCGAGACGTTCAAAGCTGGCGTGCTGGATTTTCTCGACAAGAACTCCGAAAACGAAGTGCTGCTTTCAACTGTTGCCGCCTACTGTGAAAAGTACGAGCAGAATTTCCGTCTGCTTGATGACGACAACCTTACCCACAGCGAGAAGGAAGACTTCATCAAGAAGATTGGAATGATCGGTCGCTCAGAAAAACTCTATGAGCTGGCCCGCCAGGTCGAGAAGATTGCACCATCAAAAGCAACGACACTAATTTACGGAGAGAGCGGCACAGGCAAAGAACTTGTGGCTCGTGCGCTTCATAAATGCGGCGACCGATCTAGCGGTCCCTTTATTGCGGTTAACATTGCAGCGGAGCAAGCATCACTTCTCGACTCTTCTTTGTTCGGCCATAAAAAGGGTTCTTTCACTGGAGCCACGCACGATCAAGCTGGGAAATTCCAGCTTGCCAATCGAGGAACAATTTTCCTCGACGAGATCGGCGACATGAGTCTTGATCTTCAAGTAAAGCTCCTGCGTGTCTTGCAAGAGCGTGAGATCACGCCAGTCGGGGCGACGCGCCCGATTTCGGTTGACGTGCGAATTGTTGCGGCCACTCACCGCGATTTACCCAAGCTCATCGCCGAGGGAAAGTTCCGCGAAGACCTTTACTACAGATTGAGTTCTGTGATTTTGGAAACCACGCCACTTCGCGCTCGACCCGACGATATAGAGCCGCTTGTTATTCACTTCACACGAGAAATTTGCAAAGAAAACGGCTTTGACCGTTCATTCCATCGCCGCTGTCTTGAGGTGCTGCGTGAATATTCTTGGAAGGGCAATGTGCGCGAACTTCGCTCGGTCGTTGAGCGACACTTGATCGGCGCGGACAGCGAGATCGTGCGGGCTGAAGACCTCGAAGCTCTTTTGTATCAAAAAAGAGAAACCGAAAATCCAAGAACACTCGAAGAAATCGATCGCTACCTTCACGAACAGAAGCGGCGGATGATGGCTGATGTGCTTAAGGACTCCAGCTCCAAAGCAGAAGCCGCGCGCCGACTCGACATTGCCCCAAACAGACTCCACTACTTCGCTGAAAAGTACGGGCTCGATCGGAAATCCTAAGCATACAAGAAAGTCCTACAACTAGCCCTTGGCACATCAAGTCATTGCTCTATGGATATGATTTCGCGTGTGGTCTTTACTTGTCTGTGATTGTCACAGATAATTTTTGAGCCGGACAATCACCCATATTGGAGAAGCGAATGCAGGCAATTGAGCCCTGGTACTCAGTTGAGGAAATTGCTCGTCACTTAGGCGTTTCAAAGGAAACGATCTATCGCTGGCTAGAGCGTCGAACTATTCCTGCGCATCGCATGGGGAAGCTCTGGAAATTTAAGCCTAGCGAAGTGGACGCGTGGGTACAAAATGGTGGCGCTGCCGACGATCGCACGCACCGCAATCCACCGGAAAGCAGCGTGTGATCTAATGATAAAACTCGAAGACCTAAAACAATCACTTTATGTGCGCGGACTAGAGGGCAACGAAGTCGTCCAGATTAAAAGTATCGAGAAAGTCAGCGAAGATGCAGTGACGGTTCTCTATAAAAATGCCCAGGGGCAATTCCGCGAACAGATGGTTCACAGGGCTGACGAAGCTCGAATGGAGCTGGTCGACAATAGCTCCCGCCCTTGGAGTTTTCAGGCAGAGGGCGCAGAGTTTCGTTTGGGCCTTGAAGCCCAGCGCATTCGGCTAGCACACCTTTTTGATCCAATGATGGCGGTTCACAGCTCGAACGTAGAGCCGCTTCCTCATCAAATTACTGCTGTATATGAAGCCATGCTGCCAAGGCAGCCGCTTCGTTTCGTTCTTGCTGACGATCCTGGCGCTGGCAAAACGATTATGGCCGGACTTTTCATTAAAGAACTCATTATGCGTGCAGATGCCAAGCGCATTTTGATCGTAACACCAGGCTCGCTGTCTGAGCAGTGGCAGGAAGAGCTATACGAAAAATTCGGACTCCGTTTCGATCTGTTCAGCAGAGAGAAGATGGAACAGTCCGTTCGCGGCAATTATTTTGAAGAACAAGACTATTTGATCTGCCGTCTCGATCAGCTTTCGCGGAACGAGGATTTTTTATCCAAACTCCAAGCGACAGAGTGGGATCTGGTAATTGTCGATGAGGCCCACAAGATGTCAGCCAGCTTTACGGGCGGAGAGGTTAAGCGCACTGACCGGTACGCTTTAGGCGAGTTATTGGGAAAAATCACCCGTCACTTGCTGTTAATGACCGCTACGCCTCACAACGGTAAAGAAGAAGATTTCCAGCTTTTTCTTTCGTTACTTGATAGTGACCGTTTCTATGGAAAATTTCGCGATGGGGTTCACAAAGTTGATGTGACGGACATTATGAGGAGAATGGTGAAAGAAGAGCTGCGTCGTTTCGATGGAACAAAGCTCTTCCCTCCGCGTTTTGCTTACACCGTAAATTACCCCCTTTCTGTTGGCGAACAAAACCTTTACGACGCAGTAACAACCTACGTTCGAGAGGAAATGGACCGCGCTGACCGACTGGCCGCAGTAGACAAGCGCCGAGGCGGAACTGTTGGCTTCGCTCTTACGGCTCTTCAGCGACGTTTAGCTTCAAGTCCCGCCGCAATTCACGAATCGCTCAAGCGCCGTCTAAATCGTCTTCAAACGCGGCTTGAGGAAATGAAGAAGGTTAGCTCAGGCCAACTGCCTAAGGACGCATTGGATAAATATAACCAAACAGTTCCCTCGAACTTCGACGATGCTGACGATGAAATGAGTTCGGAGGAATACGAAGAGTTCACCGATGAAGTGATCGACCAAGCCACCGCCGCTCAAACCGTCGAGGAGCTTCAAAAAGAAATCATTATCTTGAAAGACTTGGAGCAAGAGGCGCGCAAGGTGCGTCTGTCGGGAGAAGACAAGAAGTGGTCTGAGCTTTCTACTTTACTCCAGGGCAACCCTCACATGAGAGATAAGAATAGCAACTTTCGTAAGCTTCTTATCTTTACGGAGAGCCGGGACACTCTTGAATACCTCGTAGAAAAGATCGCGGGCGTCTTTGGAAGCCCCGATAAGATCGTGACGATCCACGGGGGCACGAACCGCGACCGACGAAAAGAAGCCCAAGCCCTTTTCCGAAACGACCCGAATGTGCATGTAATGATCGCGACCGATGCCGCTGGCGAAGGCGTGAACTTACAAAATGCAAACTTGATGGTGAACTACGATCTTCCCTGGAATCCGAATAGGATTGAACAGCGGTTTGGTCGTATTCACCGGATTGGTCAAACTGAGGTATGCCATCTGTGGAACATGGTCGCCAAGGGAACCCGCGAGGGTGATGTGTTTCATACACTTTGCGAAAAATTGGAAGTTCAGAGCAAGGCTCTCGGCGGCAGAGTGTTTGACGTTCTCGGCGAAGCCTTTGAGAATATATCGCTCAAGGACTTGCTGATTCGAGCAATTCGTACCGCTGACAGTGATGCTGTTCGCCGAGAAATTCGGAAGGTTGTGTCTGATAGCCTCGAAACCGAGCGAATCCAGGAACTCTATAAGCGCAACGCTTTGGTTGAGCAACACATGAGCCTCGATCAGCTATACAAAGTTAAGGAGGACATGGATCGGGCTGAGGCGCGGAAGCTCCAGCCTTACTTCATTCGCTCGTTCTTCGATGAGGCTTTCAAAGCACTCGGCGGCGACATTCGCGCGCGGGAGACTGGTCGATGGGAAATCGCGCATGTTCCGCCTGTCGTGATCGAACGAGCCAAACAACTTCTCGGCTCTAGACATCCCGTGACTAGAACCTATCAACGAGTTTGTTTTGAAAAGAACGTAGTGCCGATCGAAGATCGGCCCAAAGTCGATCTCATTCACCCCGGCCACCCTCTGATGGCTGCTGTCACGGACATTATTCTGGAGAGGAATCGCGCAAAACTCCGCGAAGGAGCGATCCTTGTCGATCCAGCAGATGAGTCTACTGAGCCTCGCGTGGTTTTCATGCTGGAACATTCGATCAAGGAAAGTTCTGGAGAACAGAAAGTCGTTTCTCAGGCTTTACAGTTTGTTTCCATCGACAAAAACCTTCAACCCACTAATGCGGGATGGGCTCCGCACATTGACCTTCGCTCGATCAAGGACGAAGAACGTGCGCTCGTGACTGACGTGATAAACGCTCCTTGGTTGAAGACCGAGCTAGAAACAAAAGCAATGGCCTATGCTTCGCAAGAAATGGCGCCTCATCACTTTAGGGAAACCAAAGAGCGACGCGAAACCTTTGCAGACAAAGTGAAGGAGGCGGTTCACGAGCGGCTTACAAAGGAAATTTCCTATTGGGAAGATCGCTACATCAAACTTAAAGAGCAACAAAGCGAAGGTAAGCAACCGCGAATGCAGCCCGAAAATGCTCGTCGTAAGGCCGAAGAACTCAACGCTCGGCTGGAGCAGCGGAAAAAAGAAATCGCCACGATGAGAAACGTAATTTCATCGACACCTAATGTGATCGGTGGCGCGCTTATTATTCCGGCTGGCCTTCTTGCTCAGAAGGCTGGTGATACCACGTTTACAATAGACGCAGAAGCACGCAAGCGGATTGAAAGAGTCGCTATGAATGCAGTGATGGACGTGGAGCGATCTTTCGGCCATCACGTCTTCGATGTTTCTGCGGACAAGTGCGGCTGGGATGTTACGGCGCGAATTCCTGCGAAGGGCGAAAATCTTTTCGATGATCGGCATATCGAAGTAAAGGGCCGCGCCAAGGGGCAAGAGACTATCACAGTCACAGCCAACGAGATCATGTACGCTTTGAACCAACGTGAGAAGTTCATCCTGGCGATTGTGATTGTAGACGGTGAAAAATTCGAGGGGCCGTTCTACGTCAAAAATCCCTTCAAGAGCCCGCCAGATTTTCAAAGTGAGAGCAGAAATGTTCCGCTCAAAGAATTACTTAAGATGGCAGTAAAGCCCGAGCAGACAGTGGTGAGTCAATGAGTATTCGCATTCGATCTCCCAAGAAGCTTATAGAAGTGGCTTTACCACTAGATGCTATCAATGCTGCCTGCGCACACGAGAAGCAACCAGGAATAGGCGCTCATCCAAGAGGGCTTCATTTATGGTGGGCTCGCCGGCCCTTGCCCGCATCACGTGCAGTTCTGTTTTCCCAACTGGTAAATGATCCTGGATACCAGCAAGGTGAGGGCTTTAAGTTTGGAGTTAGTAAGGCAAAGGCGGCAGAAGCCCGAGAGCGCCTTTTCAAAATTATTGAAGATCTTGTGCTGTGGGAGAATACAAACAATGAATCCGTTTTGTCTCAAGCACAGAAGGAAATTGAAAAATCATGGAAAGAAACCTGCGAGCTTAATCGTGACCATCCTCAGGCTGAAGAACTTTTTAATCCAAATGTTTTGCCAGCCTTTCATGACCCATTTTCTGGTGGCGGCGCAATACCATTAGAGGCGCAGCGCCTGGGATTAAAGAGCTACGCTTCAGACCTTAACCCAGTTGCTGTAACCATCAATAAGGCCATGATTGAAATTCCGCCTGTCTTCTCGGATCGTCGTCCGGTTGGAAAAGTTCGCCCGGATGATAAACAAATTGAGATGAATAGAGAATGGAAAGGAGCGAGTGGACTGGCGGAGGACGTAAGGAGATACGGCTATTGGGTGTGGAATGAGGCCCAGAAGCTTATCGGCCATTTGTATCCACAGGTGGAGGTAACGTCGGTATTGGCAAGCAATCGAAACGATTTGGAACCATTGATCGGCAACAAACTAAATGTAATTGGCTGGGTGTGGGCTCGAACCGTGAAGAGTCCCAGTCCCGCATATTCGCACGTCGATGTACCTCTTGTTTCAAATTTCATTCTATCAAGTAAGGCCGGTAAGGAAGCCTATGTAGAACCAGTCAAAAACAGTGATGGGTATAGTTTTATTGTAAAGACCGGTTCAATCCCCGCCGGGGCAAATGTCGGAACAACCGCAGGAAAAAGAGCTGCGTTTATTTGCCTAATGTCTGGCTCCCCGATTGACTATGATTACATTCGCTCCGAAGGAAAAGCCGGGAGAATGGGTCAAAGGTTGATGGCGATTATCGCAGAGGGCAAGAGAGGGAAAATTTATCTCTCACCAACGCAAGAGCAGATTGACATTTCATTAAGAGCTGTTCCTGCCTGGAAGCCTGAACAGAGATTACCTCACAATCCAAGGGACTTCAAAACACCAAATTATGGACTTACTACTTTTGGCGACCTGTTCACTCCACGTCAGTTAGTTGCGATGAATACCTTCTGTGATCTTGTCAAATCAGTTATCAAAAATGTCGAAAAGGATGCGGTTCTCGCAGGTCTTTCAGATGATGGAGTCAGTCTTGAGGACGGTGGTTCCGGTGCGAAGGCTTATTCACAGGCAATCGGAGTATATTTGGCTTTTGCGATAGATAGACTGGCTGACTACGGCAGTTCAATCGCTACATGGAAATCGTCGGGCGAGCAGGTAATGCAGACGTATAAGCGCCAGGCAATTCCCATGACTTGGGACTTTCCCGAATCTAATTTCTTAGGACAGAAAGCTATCTGTTGGTTGAATGCAGTTGAGTACGCCTCAGAAAACTTAAACTCAACTTGTCCTACTAAAAGAAAAAATGCAGGGGTGGCGATTCAGGCAGACGCTCAAACACAGCAAGTAAGTCAGGGAAAGGTTATATCCACGGACCCTCCTTACTACGATAATATTGGGTATGCGGATCTTTCGGAGTACTTCTATGTTTGGCTACGCAGAAGCCTCCATGACGTGTACCCCAAGTTATTCAATGCGCTGACCGTGCCTAAAGATAAAGAATTAGTGGCGACCCCATATCGACATGGCGGGAAGACAGAGGCCGAATCGTTCTTCTTAAAGGGAATGAAAGAGGCGATTCAAAATTTAGTTCAGCAGGCCCATCCCGCCTTTCCAGTTACAATCTATTACGCCTTTAAGCAAAACGAGACCGAAGATGACAAAGGCACATCCAGTACGGGCTGGGAGACTTTTCTACAGGCGGTGGTTGAGTCTGGTGTGGCAATAACTGGCACCTGGCCAATGCGCACAGAGTTGAGCAACAGAATGATTGCTTCAGGAACGAATGCGCTCGCGTCCAGCGTTGTCTTGGTTTGCAGGAAAAGGGCAAGTGATGCGCCAACTGTTGGGCGTAGAGAATTCATCCGTGAACTGAATGCTGTTTTACCAGCAGCACTTGATGAAATGACTCGCGGAGGTGTGAACTCGCCTATCGCTCCAGTTGATTTATCCCAAGCCATTATTGGTCCGGGAATGGAAGTTTTCACAAAATACTCTGCCGTTCTTGAGGCAGACGGGAAGCCGATGTCTGTGAAAACGGCCCTTCGACTTATAAACAGATTCTTGGCGGAAGAAGATTTTGATCATGACACGCAGTTTTGTCTCCAGTGGTTTGATCACTACGGGTGGTCTTCTGGAAAGTTTGGAGATGCAGATGTGCTGGCGCGGGCGAAGGGCACGTCAGTTGATGGTTTACGAGAAGGCGGCGTTGTCGAAAGTTCGTCCGGAACACTGAGACTTCTAAAACCGAGTGAACTTTCTATCGCTTGGAGGCCGGAAACAGACTCCAGAGTTTCCATATGGGAGCTGCTACATCAGATGATTGCAAGGTTCTATTCTGGTGGAGAAAGCGGCGCCGGTGAATTGCTGGCCAAAGCAAATAGCCACAGTGAAGCAATACGCACACTTGCTTATCGACTGTACACGACTTGTGAACGAAAAGGATGGGCACAAGATGCAAGCAGCTACGATGGACTGGTGCGAGCCTGGGACTCCATTGAATCTGCTGCCCGCGCTGTTGGATACAGCGGAACTCAAATCCCCTTATTTGATTCGGCATCACCAAGCGAATCTCAAAATCCGATAAACGCTAAATCGAGGAAGAAGAAATGACGTTGAAACCTTGGCGCGAACTTATCACTCCTCATAAAGACGTATTGGACGGTACGTTTAAGCAAAGTGAATTTGCCGCCGACCTCACCCAAGTACAAACTGGAACGGCTCCGAGTGAATACAAGGATGCAGAAAAATTCTTTCAGCGCACCTTCATCACTGAAGGAATGCGATTGCTTTTAGACTCAGTCGCTCGACGTATTTCCGGTAAAGGTGGCGACCCGGTTATTCAGCTTCAGACTTCCTTCGGTGGCGGAAAAACACACACGCTTTTGGCGGTATTTCATCTGGCTCGCCGAGAAGTCAGTCCCGAAAAAATGAGCGGGATTCCCCCCATCCTTGATGCTGCTGGGATTACCGATCTCCCGAAAGCAAGGATCGCAGTTATTGACGGCAATAATATGTCGCCAAGCAAACCGCGAAAACGTGGCGCAGCTTCTGTGAATACAATTTGGGGAGAAATCGCGTGGCAACTTCTTGGAGAACCCGGATATAAGATTGTTGCCGAGGCAGATCGTGATGGCACATCTCCAGGCAAAGAATCTCTTGTAGAACTTCTTAAGAGTTCCGCTCCCTGCGTTGTGTTGATCGACGAGTTGGTTGCATTCATCCGTCAGCTCGAATCAGGGAAGTCTTACGTAGGTGGCACGTTCGAGAGCAATTTGAGTTTCGTTCAAGCCCTCACAGAAGCCATGAAGTCGGTGCCCAACGCACTACTTCTGGCATCACTGCCTGAATCTGAAATTGAAGTCGCCGGCCCAATGGGCAAGCTCGCTCTCGATTCTCTTGAGAAGTATTTTGCAAGGGTCGAATCTGTTTGGAAGCCCGTCGCAACTCAAGAGGCGTTCGAGATCGTGAAGCGTCGGCTGTTTGAGGGGACTGGAAACCGAGCCGAAATCGAAAAAGTTTGTAAGACATTCTTCAACTTCTATATCGAGAACAATACAAAGTTCCCGGCAGAAACTCAGACGAGCCAGTATTTTGATCGACTAATTCAATCTTACCCAATTCATCCTGAAGTTTTTGATCGTCTTTATGCAGATTGGTCAACGCTTGAGAAGTTTCAGAGAACACGCGGCGTTCTTCAATATTTAGCAATCGTCATTCACCGGCTCTGGAACTCAGGCGACAGCGATCCTATGGTTATGCCGGGCTCACTTCCCCTCGAAGATGTGAATGTTCGTACTAAGAGCATTCACTACCTACCGCAAGGATGGGAGCCAGTAATTGAAACAGAAATTGACGGCCCGCGCTCCGCCCCGGCGGAGATTGACGGCAAAGAGGCACGGATGGGATCGATTCGCGCCGCTCGTAGACTGGCACGAACGCTATTTCTGGGAAGCGCACCTTCAACAAATGCACAAGGCGCACGAGGATTGGCACTGGATCATATTATCCTTGGCGCTGCTATTCCCGGTCAGGTGATCGGAGTTTACGAGGACGCTCTTAAACGGCTCCGCGATCAACTTCAATACTTGTTCGGCGACAATAATCGCTTCTGGTTCGACACCCGAGCAAATCTCCGCAAAGAGATGGAATCCCGAAAGCTTCGTCTTGAGGGACGGGAACACATCATTCCCTGCATTCGTGAGTTTGTTGCCAGCGATCTGCGTGGAAATTCTGTATTTGCTGGTGTTCATGTGTTCACGGATTCTGCGGATATTCCTGACGAAGTTGGTCCCGGCCCGCGACTCGTGGTTTTAGCTCCCGAGCACTCAAGCGCGTATTCTCGTGCGAACGCAACTGTTGCCCAAGATGCTGCCAGCAGAATTCTAGAAAAGCGCGGTGAACAGCCAAGGCAGCGTCGCAATCGCATCGTCTTTCTCGCCCCCGATTACGATTCACTCTCTCGTCTGAAAGAAAATGCGAAGACCTACCTGGCATGGGAGTCCATCGTTAAGGATATTAAGGAAGAGAAACTAAACCTGGATATGCACAATTCTCGGCAGGCAAAACAAGCCTTCGAGCAGTCTGAAAAGGTCTTGTGCCAAAGTGTTCGAGATTCATTCAAGTGGATTTTGAATCCTTATGAGGAACCCGTGGCTGGTCGCTTCACCTTGAAATGGGAAGCGGCTCAGGTCGCTGCGGGAGGGGCGAACTTTATCATTGCGATTGAAAACAAAATGCGCGAGGAAGAGTGGATCATCACTGAATGGTCGCCCATCCACCTAACGAACATTTTAAAGCAATGGTATTTCAAGGACGGTCAGGCCGACGTTATTACCAAGAAAATACTTAATGATTTTGCCAGCTATCTCTACCTTCCAAGGCTCACGTCTGAGGCTGTTCTCAAAAGTGCTATTGCCGAAGGTGTGATGGCAGAAGATTTCTTCGGTTTTGCGCAAGGAAAGTCCGGCGACCGTTACCTTGGATTAAAAATTGGAACACCTGCCAGCATTTTTATCGACGATGCGACTCTTGTTGTGGAGAAAAACGCTGCTCTGAAGCAACGAGAACAAGAGCGAGCCGAGGTTCCGACTTCCTCGACCACCGGTCCAAATTTAACCGCTCCTTCTACAAGTGGCTATACCGGCGCAACAATGGAGTCACGGTCTGTCGGTGTTCATAGCGCAGGATCGCCGAATTGCTTTACAGCGTCCAAGGAGCTGAATGCGAGAACAGCCAAGCTCCACTTCAATGATGTGATCGAGAAAGTGCTTCGTCAACTTACGGAGCGCGTATCTACATCCGTTACTATCTCCATCAACATTGAGGCAGTTGATGAGCACGAGTTTGGACAGGATGTGCAGAAAACCATCCTGTCCGCGTGCGAAGAACTTCAATTCAATCGAAGTGAATTTTACAGAAATTCGGACATCAAAGGGAGTGACAGCCAATGATGGCACATCGCTTGCCTAGAGAAGCAACTATGACGAATCAACGCATACACGGAGGTACATCGTGAGCACCAACGGCGCAACCAAATTGCAGAAAATAATCAAGAGCTTGCAGGATCGTGGTGCAATGAAAGGCATCGCTATCCGAGGGCCTGCGGAGAATGTTCTTTGGATTGAAAAACGGACCGGAGAATCCGAGAACCGGACGGAGTTCACTTTTCAGATAAGAATCGACCGAGTTGCTGGGAAAGACACCTGGTGGCCGATTTCATACAGCAGCGCAAGCGGCGAAGCGATCAGTTGTGAAACTGTCTCTAATGGTAAAACGCTTACGAATTTCGTGAAGCAAGATGCTTTGATTGAATTGGCGGAGAGCTGGGCGAAGACTTTAGAGGCCGAGTATGTAGCCAAGTCAGTGGACAACGCTCTTCGATAGGAATTTGCGGAGGAACTTTTTGAGGAATTGGGTTTTTTAATGGCAAAGCGCGGAGTTCAAAATTTTGGCGGGAGTTGGACAGAAGAAAAACTCGCCAGTGTTCAGAAATATCTGGCCGCATATGCAACCATAATGCAGAAGCAAAAGTTTAAGTTTGCTTACGTCGATGCCTTTGCCGGAACCGGATACCGCGAACAGAAAATTCAAGATACTACATCATCTGAATCACTTCTTGTTTCCGCTCTTGCCGGTGAAGAACCGCAGAAGTTTTTAGATGGTTCGGCGAGTGTCGCTCTTAAAGTAGAGCCGCGCTTTGATCGCTACATCTTTATCGAAAAAAATGAAACCCGATTCAAAGAACTTGAAGCTCTGAAATCGAATTTCTCTGACAAAGCTAAGGACATTCAGCTTATCAACGCCGATGCCAACACGTTTCTAAAGGATTTTTGCAACAAGAATTGGCGCTCTCATAGAGCTGTCGTTTTCCTCGATCCGTATGGGATGCAGGTGCATTGGGACACAATTAAGACGATTGCAAAAACGAAGGCCATTGACCTCTGGATTTTATTTCCGCTTGGCTCTGGCGTAAGTCGTCTGCTTCGTCGTGATGGCCAAATCGATCAGGCGATGAAAGAAAAGCTGAATAATCTTTTCGGCGAAGAGGCTTGGTATGACGCTTTTTATGAGAAGAAAAAGCAGCAGAGCTTTTTTAACGATGATTCAACTGTAGAAAAAGTAGCCAACTTTAAAAGCATAGAAAAATATTTTGTTAACCGACTAAAAGAAATTTTCCCATCTGTCGCCCCAAATCCACTGCCGCTCTACAACTCAAAGAAAGTTCCCTTGTTCCTTCTCTGTTTTGCGGCGGCAAATGAAAAAGGTGGCCCAACAGCGGTGAAAATTGCTCGCGACATCTTGGGGAAAACATAATGGCAACAAAGTCAGACATCGAATGGACGGAAGTAACTTGGAATCCTTTAACGGGCTGTAACAAAATAAGTCCAGGGTGCAAGCATTGCTATGCAGAAAGAATGGCGAAGCGTTTAAAGGCAATGGGGCAGCACAATTATAGAAATGGATTTAAGCTAACGCTTCATCCACATACGCTCGGCTATCCGCTTCACTGGAAAACTCCTCGAATAATTTTCGTTAACTCAATGAGTGATTTGTTTCACAAGGATGTTCCAGACGACTTCATCGAAGATGTGTTCAGCGTAATGAATGAGGCGTCTTGGCATCGATTCCAAGTATTAACAAAGCGAGCTGATCGGCTGTCCAAGATAAACAAAAAACTCAAATGGTCGAAAAACATTTGGATGGGCGTATCTGTTGAATCCAAGGAATATGTGGGAAGAATTGACGATCTAAGAAAGACGGACGCTGCGGTGAAATTTCTTTCGTTAGAACCGCTGCTTGGACCTCTTCCAAAATTAAATTTGAAGGGAATTGATTGGGTTATCGTTGGCGGTGAGTCCGGACCTGGCGCGCGTCCAATTGACCCTGCCTGGGTCAGAGACATTCGAGACCAATGCAAGAAGGCCAAGGTCGCTTTCTTTTTCAAACAATGGGGTGGGGTTTGGAAGAAGAGAACCGGGCGCGTGTTGGATGGCCGCACATGGGACCAGATGCCGAAGTAGTGCGGACCGATCCACAAAAGACTTCGATACGAGATTGAGGAGCACGGACAATTTGAAATTTGAGTGAGATAAGAAAAGAGGACTGGGTATGGCAATTAACTTTGGCAAGCGCTCGCAGAGCAAACCTGTAGAGAAGGAATTAGATCCTTGTTTGATCTATGAAAAGCTCGACCGCCACGCAAGCAAGGGGCCATTAAGAAAGCCCGTCCAAGAGGCTGTGTTGACAGACTGGTTTAATAACTATCGCCAAAAAAGGGACGTAATTCTAAAGCTTCCCACTGGTGAGGGGAAAACAATTGTTGGTCTGCTCCTACTTCAATCTAAGCTGAATGAGGGCAAGAGTCCTTGCCTATATATTTGCCCCAACAATTACCTCGTGGATCAAGTGAAAAGCCAAGCGACTGAGTTTGGTGTTCCATTTTGCGAGATTAAGAACGATGAATTGCCGGACGAATTTGTTAGCGGCGAAAAGATCCTAATTACTAACGCCCAGATGTTGTTCAATGGCCGCAGTACAAAATTTGGAATAGGAAGTAAATCTATTAACGTGGCCACGATTCTTTTGGATGATGCCCACAGTTGTATCGAGACAATTAAGTCTGCTTGTCGCTTTACAATAAAAAAAAATTCCGGCTGTTATGCCGAGCTTCTTGCTCTCTTCTCGGAGTCATTAAAGACACAAGGGTCGGGGACATTTGCCGATATTGAAAATGGAGAAACTGGCGCTCAAATTACGGTACCCTACTGGGACTGGCAGAATAAACACGATGATGTTGTAAAAGTCCTCTCAAAATTCAATCAAGCGAAGGATCAGTGCATTTGGTTTTCATGGGAGTTGTTGAAGGATGGCTTATCCAACTGTATCTGCATATTTTCTGGTAGCGAAATAGAAATTTCTTCCTATGCGCTTCCTTTGGAAAAGTTCGGTGGGTTTTTCAATGCGACTCATCGAATTTTTATGTCCGCGACGATTTCAGACGATTCATTTTTTATTCGCGATTTGGGGCTTGATAAAGAAGCGGTAGAGCATCCGCTTACCTATGAGAAAAAGTGGTCGGGAGAAAAAATGATTTTGATCCCTTCTATGATTGGGGAGGAATTAACTCGGGATGACATAATCAATTGGCTCGGCAAAGCCAAAGATACGGCATTTGGAATTGTAGCACTCGTTCCAAGTTTCGCGCATGCAGCCATCTGGGAAGCTTGCGGATCAATTGCGGTCAGATCTGATAATCTGAATGCTCATATTGAAAATTCAAAAAACGGAAAATTCCCCGCTCCGCTGGTAATGGCTTCGAGATACGATGGGGTTGATTTACCCGACGCAATGTGCAGAGTTTTGATCATCGACTCCCGACCAATCAATGAGACTTTACTGGAGCGATATGTTGAAAAATGTATTCCCGACAGCACTTACCTCAAAATCAAGATGGCTCAAACCATCGAACAAGGTCTCGGTCGTGCCGTTCGAAGTGAGAAAGATTTTGCCGTCGTTATTTTTATCGGAAGAGATTTGGTCAAACAGATTCGATACAAGGATTCTAGGCAATTCTTCTCTGTGCAAACTCGGAAGCAAATCGAAATCGGGCTGGATCTGGCAAAATTTGCCAAGGAGGATCGCAAAGAAGGGCAGAATGACATTGAGACTGTTAGAGCAGTCATGAACCAGTGCCTTCAGCGCGATGAGGGATGGAAAAACTATTACGCAGAACAGATGAATCAAATTTCCGATGATAAAGTTACGCAAAAAAGGGTTGATGAGCTCATGACGCTTGAAAAGGAGGCGGAGTCTCTTTACGTCAGGGGAAGGGCCCTCGAAGCCCATACAACAATTCAGAAGTTATTGGATAAATTCGGACCATCCTTGTTGCAAGAAGAGCGTGGTTGGTACATGCAGATGATGGCCCGCTATCTTTATCAAGTGGATAGGGCCAAATCTATGGCGCTTCAGATTGAGGCACACAAGATTAATAGGTCACTGTTGCTGCCACCTACAGGCTATGAAGTATTGCGAATTTCTCTTACTTCGCAGGACCGAATAAGAAATATTAGGACTCGGGTCTCCAAATTTGAGACTTTTGAGAATCTTTTGGTTTACATAGACGATGTTTTGTCGCGCCTTTCCTTTGGTAGCGATTCGGAAAAGTTTGAAAAAGCCGTCGATGATTTGGGCCAACTTTTAGGATACGAAACCGAGCGTCCCGACAAGAACTGGAAGTCTGGTCCCGATAATCTCTGGGCCCTCCGTGAGGGAGAGTACCTATTTATCGAATGCAAGAATGAAGTTTCGGAAAATCGAGCATGTATCGAGAAGGGAGAAACGGGCCAGTTCAACAATAATATTGCTTGGTACCATCGATACTATGCTGGGAATAAAACACATTACGCGATGATTATTCCGACAAAAAAAATAAATGTGAACACAGGCTTCAACGAGCACGTAAGAGTGATGAGAAAAGGGTCATTACGCTCATTAAAGTCTAAGTTCAGGGCCTTCGTGCTTTCGTTTAAGACGATAGACTTGAAGGATATTTCTGGAGAGTTTATCAACCAATCGCTGACTCAGCACGAGCTGACGACCGACAACATCGTTGCAAATTACTTCGAGGACACAGTTCAGCAGAGATAAGGTTTACTTCTGTTGTCCGACGAGCGAAAGGTTGAGCTGCTTCAAGCTAACGATCCCTTGGCGATGTGCCTTCACCGCCTCTTCCCTCATGGCCTGCGTGAGATCAATTAGCCCTCCGGTGAGGCCGACCACTAACGCCAGCTTCACCAGCCCTAAAACAATTCGTGCAATTAAACTCATAAGAACCTCCGTTAAGTATGAGGCTCTTTGGACAAGGAAAAGTGGAAATGAACACCCGCGAAGGTCTGCGTCTGACTAAGACTTCAGTAAGATTCTACTAAGACAACGACCGTGATTTTCTGTGATGATCCGTGATCGTCGTTTCGTTCTGACCCTGCTAACTCGTTGAAACCTTTGGTTTGTGATTTTCGCTACTTACGTTCTGAGCGACCGTCACTAGAGACTTAAATGGCGGAGAGGGAGGGATTCGAACCCTCGAGACGCTTTTGACGTCTACACGCGTTCCAGGCGTGCGCCTTCAACCACTCGGCCACCTCTCCCAGGACAGGTCTGTCGACGAATTGTCGAACCCGTAAAAGATTCAATTTTTTAGCACCCTTAAGGGGTTCTGTCTAGATCGGAATCAAACCCTCCGGGGAATGGGAATTGCACTTCCGTGGGGGTTTTAGTGCAGTGGCTCGTCCAACGCAAATAGGCTGGGTTTTACCTCCGATGGCTTCATATTTTCGACAATTTTTGTTGCTGGGACTGTGCTTGAGCCTCTTGCTTGGCCCCGCCCCTCTTGCCGTCGGTGCCGGCCCTTGCCAACGAGACAACGCCCGCCAAGAACGCCTCAAATCCTGGGCCGAGCGGGCCCGCAACCATCTTGAGGATCAGCTTGCACGCGTGCGCGAATGGAACCGGATTCATATTGGGTGGACACGGGCTTTTGACCTCAATGCCTTTGATCGTCACCGCGACCAATTTGAAGCCAAACTCAAGTCTCTCATTCCTGACCCGCGTGCCGCGACCACCGATTTCGATCCCTCCTCGGCCCGACTGAGGCTTTCTGAACGGGCCACGCCAGAGGAGAAACTGGCGTTTCTTGAGGCCGTAAGCTCCCACTTTGTCAGCAGCTCCCCGTCCAATCCACTTCGCGCCGAACGCATCCTCGACACCCGCTTGCGAGATTTTTTCGCTAAACGCCGCTTTTTTAAAAAACTCGACGACCTCAATTTTACCAAACTCAAAGTCACTCAGATGGAAGATCTCCTCGTTGACCTCTACACCCTACAAAACGGCGGCAACAATAATTTACCGACCAAAATAAGGGCGATGATTTGGGGCGTGTTACCTCTGAACGGTGATTTTTATGAGAGTTGGTATCGCGACGCCGTCACTAAACGCTTTTACGTTGAGGTCATGCGCTTGGGTTTAGAGGATGCCATGAACCGATTGAATATGCCTCTGCGTGAGCCCTTGGCCGCGTCGTTGCGACAAAACAAGATCTTTCGCCAGTTCGCCGGGACCGGAATCAGTGTTGCGCTCAATTGGTACATTCTCATTCCGATGGCCCACCTGTTTGGGTTTTTACATCTCCCCAACATCAATCTCTCCGAATGGCTCCCGATCACGCGGGCGCTGCAAGCGGAACTGAGCAAAAACCCGCAACTCCTCGACGAAATCGTGCGCTCTGGGTTTCGTTATGAACTCGTTGAGTCGATGATCTCGACTTACGGTCTTCAGCGCCACGGGCTGAGGGCCCGCTTTGATGTCATTTACCAAACCTTGCGTACCACCTATTTGGGGCTCGCCGTGCCGCCGGCACTTTATTTTTTCATCGCTCAGTTCCTCCCCTTTGATCTCCCGCTGATCGACCAGATCATGGCTCATTGGGACCACCTGCGGTGGCAATTAATTCCCTGGCTGCTTCCCGAGTCAGGAACGGGCCGCGACCTCGATGAGCTCATTCGTCCGCCAAATTTTTAAACTCTCTCTTAACCCGTCTCCCTCCTTCGGCTGTCGACGGATTTGACACTTAGGCAAGGCCTACTCTTTACTCTCTACACGACTCATCCCCAAAATTTTCAATCCCCGACTCCAATGACACTTACTGCTCGGGAGATGGCGCTCGAGTGTGATATGGGCCCTTAAAAGGGTGAGAGGTCCTACACGATAAAGGAGACGTTATGATGGGGCGTAGTGTCCTTCGAATGGCGCTATTAATCGGGTTATGGGGCATGATCATTGGTGGCTCGGCGGCTCAGGCCGGAATGAGCTATCAGCGTGACGACAAAGAAGTGAATCTGCACATTCGCGACGGTGTTAACCGCTTGTGGTTCGAAGTGGAGATTCCCTTTCATGAAATGGGCGAATCTTCCAAACGCGTCGCCGCCGCGCGAGCGCTGTACTTTCTCAAACAAGACCTTCAGCAAATGTGGAAAGAGGGCAAGCTGCCGACGGCTCTTCATCAACTATTAGACTCGACCGTATCGATGGGCGAACTGCAGTACGACCAAATCTATGATCGCATTCAGTCGGCTTCGGGCGCCAAAGTGCGCAAGGCGCTTGAGGAAGCCCTTCCTGGGATTTCTAAGACTGAACCCAGTCAACTCGGTGATGTCGATTGGTGGCGCCCGTCAGGCCTGCTGGTCGAAGTGGGCATTCGCGGCAGTGTTAAGCTGTCCTTTCTTAAAGGGCTCAGCGGCAACTTTACTCAAGTTGTTGTCCCCCAGTGCGTTCATCGCATCCGCAAGATTCCTCGCCAGGACGCCGAGAAGGACAAGGACCTGCAGTTAATGCTTCAGGATTACAAACCCAACGTACTTGACCGCAGCTACAACATTATCTTGACCAAAATGTACGGTCGCCCCTGCACCGAAGACATCGGGGTTTTAATCAATCGAATCAAAGCTCACGAACCGGCCACTGACATGGAGAACAACTTCTATGTGGTCGAAGAGGCCTATGTCCGCAGCGTTCGTCGTCTGATGTTTTGGGCCAACACGCAAGTCGGAAGCCGCAGCGATGCCTCTCCCGATGCCAAGCGCCCTTCCGTTCAAACCAAATTGCGAGCAGGCTTTGTCTACGGTCAACTCCGTCGCCCCGAGGAATTTGCCGGCGGTACGATGTCGTACTCAAAAACTTTCCAGTTGCCCGCGGCCACTCGTGAAAGAATCCGTAATTGGGTTTCTTCAAAGTTTCCGGGCAAGTTTCTCAATTTGATGAACTATAGCTGGGGTTGGAACGGCAAGGTGGGGGCTTTGATTTGGAATGAGCGCTTCTTCCCGTACTTTTTGACCGGGCCAGAATTCGGGACTGAGATCAGTTCTAAAGGCGCGGTTCATCCCGGTACGGTCATGGATGTGCTCGAGCTTCTGAAGAACTCCGCAAATTCTGTGACTTCTGCCTATGATGGCCAGTCCGCCGGAAACACTCGTCAGGACCAAGTTTCTCTCGAGGAGTATGCTCAACAGCAAGCTCAACGGCGCAGCCAAACAGTTCCCCAGGAGCAAGCTCCCGGCGGGTCTGAACAGTAGATTTAAAATTTCGCCAAGGGATACGCCAGTCGTAAGGGCGAAGCCAAAAAGGTAAAAAACCCGCGGGATACCGCGGGTTTTTTTTTGCAATTTCACAAATTGAATATGGGAGGTCTCAGACGTTCTCGCCCACCCGTGATCAAACTGGCAGTAAGGGGCGGAAGACGGTGACCAGCTTCTTAAGAATACTGCCCGAGCCTTCCAAATAGGTGAGAACCCAAATCATGGGGATGCCCAAGCCCAAAAACAAAACCGAAGTCAGGACGATCTCCTCAAAGTACTCAACCACCAAAAGGGCGATCAACAACCCGAGTGCGGTTCCTCCGGCAATTTGCATAAACAAAAGCATAACGCTTTCCCTTCTGCTAAGGCGCAATGACGCCAACGGAGCCAAGAGTCCAAGATTTATGCCACCATTTCACTCTGAAAAATCGGGTGGTTAGCCTCTTCAAGAGCGCCGTATTTGCGGCCGTCCACCCGACGGCGAGGCTCATATTTGGCGCCGTTGCCGAAAGAACTCTTTGAGAATTTGCCCGCAAGGCTCAGCTAAAATTCCACCTTCAACGACGGGCAAGTGGTTCAGGCGCTGATCGGAAAGGATCTGGTACAGAGAAGCCACCGCCCCAGCCTTGGGGTCCACCGCGCCGTAATAGACTCCGTCCAAGCGGGCACTCACAATCGCCCCGGCGCACATGATACAGGGCTCAAGGGTCACTAAGAGGTCACACCCGGTGAGCCGCCAGCGCCCCAGACGTGCCGAAGCCTGCTGAATAGCCAACACCTCGGCATGATGGAGAGCCGAATGGTCGGTTTCCTTGCGATTAAAGGCCTCGGCGATGACCTGGTTTTCAAAGACGACAAGGGCCCCGACCGGCACCTCTCCCATAGCCCCTGCCTGGGCCGCCAGCTCGAGGGCTCTTCGCATCCATTTCTCTTTTGTTTCTAATGAGTTATCGTTTTTCATTTCGCAGTCCGCCAGAGGCACCTGGCCACCATCCTGTTCGATAATAGGGTTTGTCAAGCGGTGAATCATTTGATAATTCATTTCCTCTTTGCTGCAAGGTTTTAGCAGCCGGTCATTACATCGACCGCATTCTCCGCGAAGGGCAGGTGATTTTCTGTGGCCATGATACGAGTTCGCGATAACGAAGCCTTTGAACAGGCCTTTCGTCGCTTCAAGAAGTCTTGTGAAAAATCCGGGATTCTCTCTGAAGTTAAGAAACGGGAACACTATGAAAAGCCCAGCGTACGCAAGAAGAAAAAGTCTGCGGCCGCCCGTAAACGTTTGATCAAAAAACAAAAGAAGACCTTTCGCGGGAGCTATTGATTAGCTCCCCGTTTCGCTAAAAATTTCTTTCGATGGAAGGGCCGATGAGTCTGAAGGATAAAATTCTCTCTGACATGAAGGACGCCATGAAACAGAAAGACATGCCTCGTACTGAGGTGTTGCGCTTTCTCCAATCGGCCATCAAAAACAAGGAAATTGAACTCCGCCCGAATCAAATTACTGAGAGTGATGTTCTCGGCGTGATTAACAAACAAGTTAAACAGCGCAAAGAGTCCATCACTCAGTTTCAAGATGCCGGGCGGAAGGACTTGGTCGACAAAGAGAGCTACGAGCTCTCAGTATTAGAAACTTATTTGCCCAAACAAATGTCACGGGCGGATCTGGAAAAGATCGTCGGTGATATCATCACAGCTATGAATGCCACCTCCGTTAAACAAATGGGCGCCGTCATGAAAGAGGTCCTGGCCAAAACGGCCGGGGCCGCCGACGGAAAACTCGTCAGCGAAGTAGTCAAATCGAAGCTCCAATAAGGCAGATGGGTCTTGATGACCTCGCTGTCTATGGGGGATGGGAGTGTTTCGGTTATGCGTTTTTCTCAGGACTTTCTAGATAAAGTCCGCGACGCCAACAATCTGGTCGACGTGATCTCAAGGTACACTCAGCTGAACCGCGCTGGTGGCCGTTATGTTGGCCTTTGTCCTTTTCCTGATCATCGCGAAAAAACGCCGAGCTTTTCCGTGTCCGACACCCAGCAACTTTACTACTGCTTTGGCTGCAAAAAGGGCGGCAACATTTTTAAGTTTGTCGAAGCGATGATGGGCCTCAGTTTTCCTGAGGCCGTCGATTGGCTGGCTCGCCAGGCGGGAATCCCCATTCCTCAAGAGATGTACCAGCGCAGTGAAGCCGTCGTAGCCCACGCTCAAGAGCGTAAAGCCATGGCTGAAATCAACGAATTTGCCATTCAGTTTTTTGAGTCTGAGCTCAGACAGTCCGGCCCCTCGGCTCCGGTTAAAGAATATCTCAAAAAGCGTGGCCTTAATGACGAAACCATTAAAACTTTTCGGCTCGGTTATTCACCCAACGATTGGGAAAAGTTGTCTTCCCTACTGAAGGCCCGACGTGCACCGCTGAATTTGGCCGAGAAGCTCGGACTCATTCGCGCTCGGAGCCAGGGAGGCAACGGTTATTTTGACTTGTTTCGCCACCGCCTGATGTTTCCTATTTTTTCTCTCGAGGGCAGTGGCATTGGTTTTGGTGGACGCGTTCTCGGCGAGGGTGAGCCCAAATACCTCAACAGTCCAGAGTCACCCTTGTTCCACAAGGGGCAAGTGTTTTACGGACTCTCTGAGACCGCCAAATTTATTCGCGCCCAAGATCAGGCGATTGTCGTCGAGGGCTACATGGATTTGCTCGCACTCTACCAAGCTGGAATCAAAAACGTCGTCGCGCCCCTCGGTACGGCGCTCACCGAGGATCACGCCAAACTGCTCAAGCGTTTTACCAAGAACGTGATTGTCCTCTTTGACGGAGACCAAGCCGGACGTGATGCTGCCGAGAGGAGTTTGCCGATTCTACTCGGGGCTGGGGTTCTTCCGCGCGGCTTTACTTTGCCGGACAAGATGGATCCCGATGATTTTGTGCGCACTCAAGGCGCTGAAGCTCTCAAAGGCAAGCTTGCTGAAGCACCCGAATTGTTTGTTTTGATTCTCGATCAAGACGTTAAAGGATATCGCGGAACTTCAGCGGAAAAGGTCACCCTCATTGACAAAATGGCGCCCGTTTTAGCGACCGTGCCAGATTCGCGTTTGCGCGACTTGTACGTTGATGAAGTCGCCAGCCGACTGGGGGTCACGGGCGAATGGCTTAAAGAGGCCTTGGCCCAAAGTCGGGGCTCACAGCGCCCTGGCCTGCGAACAGCGAATAAAGCGGTGGAGGCGGTGCCCACGATGGAGTCGACCCCGCCCCCCGAAGTATCGATCATCAAACTGGGTGGAAAACGACCTAAAGCCGAGGAACTCTTAGTAAATTTAGCTTTGATGAAGCCGGATTATATGCGCCTAATTGTGGATCTCGGCGTGGTCCAGTTCTTTGCCCACGCGGGCCTCCGCGAGGTTCTTCAACGGGCCATCCTAATTCATGGACAAATGCCTAATGAATTTGATAAGTTAACGGCTTTGCTGGTTTCGCAGGTGGATTTGTCCGAGGTTCTCTTTCTTCATCTCGAGAATCACTTGGAAAATCTCAATTTAGAGGGGGCGCAAAAATTGATTGCCGACTGCAACCGCAAGGTTCAAGACGCTTTTTTGAAGTCCCAAAGCCGCCAGATTACCACCACCTTGCGGGGGCGCCCGGCGGCTGAGCAACTCGAAAAATTGGAACAAATAATGAATATGCATCGCCAACGGCGGGACCGCGGCAGTGAGCGGGACCCCAATTCGGGCGCATTCGGGAGCTGATTTAATGACCAAAGAACCCCAGGCGAAAGCCACAGAAGAGGTTATCAAGGCACTTTCTGTCGACGAGCAGTTGGCCGTCGTAAAGGAAGAAATTCAACGCCTTACAAAGGCCGCGAAAGACAGAGGTGCAATCACGATCGAAGAGATCAACGAGTCTCTGCCGCCGGAAATTATTGCGGCTTCAGTTCTCGATCACCTCATGCAGTCGATGGAGCTGGCGGGTGTAAATATTACTGAACCGTCAGAAAATAAGAAAGAGGAAGAGGACGGCGAGAGCTTTTTCCTCGACGACTCCGCGTCTAACGCCAAGGAAGAACAAGAAGAAGAGGAAGAAGTCGCAGATACCCGCAGTAATGACCCCGTTCGTCTTTATTTGCGCAAGATGGGCTCGGTTTCTCTGCTTACTCGCGAGGGCGAAGTTGAAATCGCCCGCCGCATTGAGCAGGGCGAGCGCGAAATCGTTCGCGCCATTCTTAAATCTCCAATTGGTATTTCTGAGATCATTCAGCTGGGTCAACGCCTCGATGCCGGCCGCATTAAGGTAAAAGCTATTTTCCGCGGTCTTGAGGACGAAGAAACCCAATACGATGAGAACGAGTACATCGAGAAAATTCACGAGCTCATCGGGCACGTCAAAAAATACGAGAAAAAGGTCAAGCGGCTCTTCCCGATTATCATGGAAGGCAAAGCCGATACCGCCGAATACAAAGCGGCGGATGAAGAACTGGAAAAGGCCAACTCCGAGCTGATGCTCAAGTTCGAGTCGATCAACTTTAATCGCAAGACCATCAATCGCATCGTGATTAAGTTCCGCAACTTGCGAAATCGTATGCAAGAGCTGCGCAACCGCGTGAAGGAAGCCTGCAAGTATACGTTCACGAACGATCTCGAAGCGCTGGCTCAGCGTTACAAAGTCGTTGAGAGCAGTGACCAAGAAATGGCTCGCATGACTCGCGAGATGGGTCTGACTTTTAACCAATTCCGCGCCTACTACAGCCGCGCCAAAGACGCCGCTGTTCGCGTGGATCGCCTTCACCAAGAAACTGAAATGACCTTTGATGCCATTCGCGACACCTACACTGCCATTTGGCGCGGTGAGCGCGAAGCCGACAAAGCCAAGGCTGAACTGGTTGAAGCCAACCTGCGTTTGGTGGTGTCAATCGCCAAAAAGTACACCAATCGCGGCTTGCAGTTCTTGGATTTAATCCAAGAGGGCAACATCGGTTTGATGAAAGCCGTGGATAAGTTTGAATACCGTCGCGGTTATAAATTTTCGACCTATGCCACTTGGTGGATTCGCCAAGCCATTACTCGGGCTATTGCCGATCAAGCGCGCACCATTCGCATCCCTGTGCACATGATTGAAACAATCAACAAGTTGGTTCGTACTTCTCGTTATCTCACTCAGGAGCTCGGCCGTGAGCCTATGCCCGAGGAGATTGCCGAGAAAATGGACATGCCGGTCGATAAGGTGCGCAAGGTTTTGAAAATCGCCAAAGAGCCGATCAGTCTCGAAACTCCCGTCGGTGAGGAAGAAGACTCACATCTGGGAGATTTTATCGAAGACAAAAAGGTCATCAATCCGGCCGAAGCCATTGTGAACCTCAATCTCGCCGAGCAAACCCGTCGAGTTTTGAGCACTCTCACCGCCCGCGAAGAAAAAGTTCTTCGGATGCGTTTTGGTATTGGTGAAGAAAGCGACCATACTCTCGAAGAAGTGGGTCAAGACTTTAACGTCACTCGTGAGCGGATTCGTCAGATTGAAGCCAAAGCTCTGCGCAAACTGCGCCACCCCAGCCGTTCTAACAAGCTTAAAGCTTTTATAGAAGGGAGCAGCAACACTGACTCCGAACGTTGAAAGGATGGCGCTGGAGACGGCGAGGGCTGATCGGGAAGCCCGCAACAAGATGAAACGAAAAACAAGAGAAGCTCAGGTCAGAGGGGGCTTAGCTTAGTTGGTTAAAGCAGCCGGCTCATAACCGGCGGATCCCAGGTTCGAGCCCTGGAGCCCCTACCAAATTCGACTCACCCAAACGTCGAGAACCGAAAACAGCCCTCCAGAATCAAAGTGACACTGGGTTTTGTTCGGCTTGGCACGTAAATTGAAATAATATTCGGGTGATTTACCTAAGCTTATTACTTGGAGGATCTGTGTGGATAAAATTAAAAGTCTTGGATTACTTTTTTTGCCACTCATTTTTTGTGGTGAAATTGCATCCGCACAAATCGATGAAGAGTACGCTAAGTTTCAGTTAATTTGTGCCTCTAAAGGCCTTACGGATTTAGCGTCGGAGATTCTGGCCACTTCACAACTTCTAAGTACCCAGTACGGAGATATCCAATACAAACATGGCTGCACATCTAAAGAAGCAAGTGAATCAAACAGGACAACTATAGATTGTTTTGGGTCCTACATGTCTGGTTTGGTAGCTCAACTAAGGGAGGCCAACAATGACCGCAAAAGAAAAATGGAATCTTCGGCAACCAATTTACAAGATCTTTCCGACTGTCTAAAATTAAAAGCTAAATCTGAACAACGAAAAAATCCTTATACGAATGTGGAAGTTGAGAGACTCCTTAAGAACGGTGAGTTCACACTAAATTACCAATTATTGGATTGTCGACAGTCTGAAATGGTCTTGAGCAGTTTTTATAGCTTGTCTAAATTTTCTGACGATTTAATTTTGCCTCAGGTTTTATCTGAGAAAGTTAGAACCTGTAGAAGTTCTGCCAAAAAAAAGTAAGTCCTCTGCGACATTAAGACCATATCTAAAACATGAGTTTTGATAGAAAGCTTCAACGATGCTGAGCTTTTTTCCTTGAGGACCGTCCGGAAGTCAGCGCTCGCGTAAATTTTGAACAGAGAAAGGCGTGGCTTATTTGGCGCCTTCAGGTCTAAAGTCGGATTATTGAGATTGAGTCCACGAACGATTGTTCCGATATAATTTGGATGAGCGAACCAAGAGTAAATGGGCCAAAGAACACTCAGAAGGCTGTCAAACACCAATCGACCAAGAAAGTAAGTCGGCAGGATCAACAAGACTTGCCCACTTTTATACTGATTCTTGTTATGGCCATTTTTTTTGCACTTCGGCTTTTCTTTAAGCGTGGAGTTCGAAGGCGATTAAGTGAAGACGGCTATGTACTAAAGAAAACAGACTCTGGAGTTCAGTACGAACATCGACAGATCGCTGAGGAAATTTTAGGTCGGCGTTTATTGCCTGGTGAGGTTGTTCATCACATTAATGGCAAGCGAGCAGATAATAGGCCGTCAAATTTATGCGTTATGAGTAGTCGCGATCATGACCGCTATCACGAATGGTATGATTGGATTTACAAAAACTACGGCAACTATCCCAGAAGAGAGACCCAACTAAAGAAGCTTCGGGAAAGTTTTAACGGCATAATCCTTGAAGAGTTTGTTAGTAAGCGCACTGGATCTTGGTAAACCGTGATTATGAATTGGATTAAGTTCGGTGGCTAACGGGACGTTGAAATCCTTAAAGAATTCGACTCACCCAAACGTCGAAGACCTTGGCCCAGAGGATCAATGTCTCTATATGAGACGAAACTCTTAAAAAAAGATGCCCAGATCCAGCCCCCACCAAGTCTTGGTCGTGCTACAATTGAAACAGCGTGAAATCGATCCTGCGTACACCCATTCCATGGCTGCTGCTCGTAGCTGTTTTGACAGCTATTTCCTTTCAGAATTGCAGCTCTTCGTTGGACGTAAAATCACCTCCACCGCAGGAAGCTCAGCATGAACAAACGGAAGAAGCCTGCAAGACTCTGCATTGCCAAGCTGGAAAGTTCAATTTGTTCGTGGCCGACATTGATGGTTCCAATGTTCAACTGATCAAGAAGAGCTCTTATCAGGATATGACCCACCCCCGCGTTTCAGCAGACAAACAGTGGATCGTGTACACAACTTACAATAATCGAGATAACGACAACTGCGGCACGATGAAGTTGGGTTTTGAAAACTCCGAGCTCCGCGCAATCAGATTTAACGGCCAAGACGATAAATCAGTCGTTGCTCCCGAAGCGGGTGTGTTTAATACCAATGCCTACTTCCTCGGAACGACCAATACTTTTTCTTATCTGTCGGGACCCGCTTCAGGTCTTAAATTGATGCGCCAAACAGTTGATGCCGGCATGAATAAGCTGGGAGGACCAACCCAGATTCCGGTGCCTTCTTCGATATTGCCGTTGGATCCGGCACCCCACCTCGCGACTAACAAGATCGTGTTTCCAGGGGTGTTCTTCCACCCGTCCTATGGTGGATATATAAAGAGTCTCTTTCTTATGAATTACTCGGATGGGACCGGCTTAATTGGATTAACTTTGGGTCGTGACCACACCAATGGCCTCATCGTTTGCCGATCACCGTCTTGCGACGACATTATGGAGAACGACCCCAAGATCTCTCCCGATGGCTCCAAAGTGGCCTTCATGCGAAATGCCGCCAAGTCTGGAGCCAATGGCTTTGGCTGGCATCTGTTCGTCGTCAATGTCAGTAATCCCTATGCCGAGGTCGACATCTCCTATAAGCACTTGGGTGCTAACATTTTGCTCAATGACTCGCTCCCGGAGTGGGTAAATAACGATTTGCTCATTTTTTCACATATTGAAGTTAAGACGGAAACCGAGATGAAACGGTTCATCTATGTCACCACACCTACGGGAGGCCAACGAACCAAGCTTCCCCTTCCTGAGGGCTTTCTATACGCTGACGTCTTTCCCTTCAAAGACTCCTCTGGAAAACAAAAGATCGTCGTTTCTGCGGAAAAAATCGGAACCCCCTGTGACTGAGGTTCGTAGATTTTTTCCATTCCCTCGGAACAGTCTTTTTTAATTCACTTTTTGATCGAATGCATGGGCAGCTTGCCGCTGTTGTAGATCACTTCGCACTCGCCGCAGAGGTGAAAGGACAGCCCATTGAGGTACAGGGTATTGTCAGTGTCGGCGGCTCGTTGAGCGGCCTCCGCTTGAGGCGGGATCAAGTCCAGCTGATAACAGGACTCAAGCTTCTCTCGTCCGTACCAACCGGTAAAAGCCAATTCACTGACGGGTTGGTAGGTTTCTCGGTTAGCCCATTTCTTGTTAATGATTTGATAACTGGGAATCTCTTCTTCCTCTTCTACGGCGAGCAAACTCAGAGCCTCATCGGAGCCGAGCACATAGAGCAAATCAAATAACTGACTGGGTTCTTGAGAGAAATTAAAGCGAACCACAACTTGAGCTCCCTCACGAAAGACCACCACTTCGCGAGGATTGAGAAATTGAGCAATCAGACTCTCCGTTAAGGTCCCCGGGCTCGAGCTTGCCTCATAGGAGACGATGGAAAGAGGAATCATCCACTTCACCGGCTTGTCGCTTTCATACAAAATGCTGCGCGCCCGAAAGGTCACCGTACCCGAGAGCCGGTTATCAACAACTCGATTGCTACCGGGCACGACACTGACCTCACGCCCGCTGATTCGGCACAGGAGATCGACCTCGGTGTATTCCTTGGCTTGGACCAAAGGACCGAACAAGAGAGTAAAAATCGGCAAAATGAGAAGAGCCGCGCGACGCTTCGGGTAAGTCATTGGAGCCTTTCCGTTAGTGATCGCAGTATAGAGTTTGAACTGAAAAAATAAAGGGCCCTTGTAAAGGATTCAGGGTTAGGGCAAATTTTGATACTGACTGTCGCTGATTTGACGTGGTCTCGAGAGACAGCGCCAACCAGTCCCCTTCGAGAAAGGACTTTTTTGTGTGGCTTCGGTTCTTTATTAGCAGTGTTTTATTAGCGACTCTTGCTTCGATCAATTTGACGGTGACAACAGCCTTTGCCGCCGACGGAACTCCGCCGAAAACTCAGCCACGAGAAGGCATAAACCCTGGACCGAAATTGGAGTCGACGATGCTCAAATACAACGTGCCTTTTGGCAACAAGCAGACCCCCGACAACACCCTGTTTGCGTTTGCAGATTTTAAGCTCACTTTTGTACACCAGGTTAAACTCAGCGACGATGAAATGAAACAAAGAGCGAAGTCGCAAAAAGAGGGCGTTGATGGCGGGGACTCGATGCTCGCCCCATCCCATCACTTTAAAATCGAAACTTTGTTTGGTGAGGTCATTGGGGAATACGACCTTCGTCAAGTTCCCTACCATCACATTCATTTCTCGGCGAACAGTATGAAGTTTCAATTAAGCAACTCCACTAATCACGACGGCCGCTGGATCGTCGAAACTCTTAAGTAAAATAATTTGCTCTCCCCTGGTCCTCCGTGCCGTTGCAATTACACCTGTGTTCGTTAAGCTATTGACTCAATAAATCAACGCGGAGGCTGTTCAGTGAAACTTTTTAGCAATTTATCTCCATGGGTATTGGTCGTGACCGTGGTTGTTTCCGGTTCACTTGTGGCTCAAGCTAAACCCAAAAAAGCCGCTTCGGCCAAAGAAAAATCCACTTCGGCGGCGACCCTGACTCCCGAACAGCAAGCCAAATTTGACGAGTGGCAAAAATATATAAACGACATGGACAATAGTTATGCGAAGTACCCTGTCGATATGTGCGGTTATGAAATGCCGATCACCATGGACAAAGCGATGGTAGAACCATTTATGAAAGCCAATGCCAACGCCGAGCTTTATTGTGAAGAGGTGCGCACCAAGCTTTCGACGATTTGTCGTAATGCGGCTGAACTCGGCAACAAGAACAAAGAAAAGATCACTAAGTTAGTGAAGAAGATCTCATGTCTCAACGGCAAAAAAGAAACCGACGTGGGCTTCGAAGCCAAGGGCGGAGAGTTGAAAGTCTATTTAGGGCCCAAAGCTGCTAACATCAGCGAAGAAGTCCTCAAATTTATTGATTCACAAAAGAATTAAAGGTCCGTGCTGATGGCGCAGCAGTGTGCTTGGGCGGGTCGACGGTGGAACGGTTTCAGCTAGATTTCGCCGAGATAGGCTTTGCGAATCTCATCTGATTCGAGAAGTTCGCGGGCCCGTCCTTGCAGCTTGAGGGTTCCTGTTTCGAGGACCAAACCTCGATGAGCCACTTGCAGAGCCTGCATGGCATTCTGCTCGACCAATAAAATGGTCACGCCCCGCTTGTTAATATCCTGAACCACTTGAAAAATGGTTTCGATCACTCGGGGTGCCAGACCCATGCTGGGCTCGTCGAGCAACAAAAACTCAGGATGGCTCATCAGCGCCCGGGCAATGGCGAGCATTTGCTGTTCGCCCCCGGAAAGAGTGCCCGCATTTTGTTTGCGCCGATCCTTGAGGCGCGGAAACAACTCAAACGCCTTGTTGAGATCTTCTTGATAATCTTTCGCCTTTCCAACCACCCAAGCGCCCAAATCCAAATTTTCCTCAACCGAAAGATTAAGAAAAATCCCCCGCCCCTCCGGCACCTGACACAAGCGTTTTTGAACGATCGTATGCGCCGGCATCGTCGAAATTTTTTCGCCCTTAAACCAAACTTCACCCTTCGTCGTCCGGAGTAATCCAGAAATTGTTCTTAAAATAGTGGTTTTGCCGGCTCCGTTGGCGCCCAGCAAACAAACGATCTCGCCTGGAGCAACCGCAAAACTCACGCCCCGAACGGCGTTAATGGCTCCGTAGTTGACGGCTAAGTCCTTTACTTCGAGCATGGGAGTTGTTCCCGTCGCCGCCGCACTATTCATGATAGGCCTTCCCGAGATAAGCCTCGATCACTTTAGGGTCTCGCGCGATTTCCTTGGGCGAGCCTTCGGCAATTTTTACGCCGTAATCAAGGACGGCGATCCTCTCGCAAATTCCCATCACCAGCTTCATATCGTGTTCAATTAACAAGACCGTCAAACCATAACGAGTGCGAAGCTCGCGAATGGTCGACATGAGGCTTTGTGTTTCTTGAGGATTAAGTCCCGCCGCTGGCTCATCGAGCAAAAGAATTTGCGCGCCGGTCGACAGAGCCCGGGCGATTTCGAGCCGGCGCTGGTCACCATATGGCAAATTTTTTGCCAACTCCTCGGCCCGATCATGTAAACCTAAGTCTTTAAGCCAAGTCATCGCCATTTGCTGGCGCTCCTCTTCGACTCGCAAAAAAGACGGAGTGCGAATCAAAGATCGGAAAAAACCAAAGTGATGAAATCGCGGATTCACGTCGCTCGCCACCAACAGGTTTTCAATGACTGAAAGTTCTTTGAACAAGCGGATGTTCTGAAAAGTGCGCGCCATCCCCTGGCGAGTCACGGCGAAGGCTTTAAGACCCGTAATCTCGCTTGTACCGCAAAGAATCTTACCCTTGGTGGGTTCGTAAACTCCGGTGATCAAATTAAAAACCGTGGTTTTGCCGGCACCGTTAGGACCAATGAGTCCAAAAATCGATCCTTTGGGAATTGCTAAATTCAGATCCGTGACGACTTTAAGCCCACCAAACTGAATTGATAAATTCTGTGTCTCAAGTGCGTTCATGCGGATTTACCCGTCGGACGTCGCCGCCAAAAATCTTTAAGCTCGCGTGTCCCCAGCAAGCCGTTTGGTCGCAACAACATCAAGCCGATCAATATCAACGAGTAAATGATCATGCGCAAATCCACTTGCGTGTACTCCGCCAAGTCGCGCAGGTACTCCCGCAGTAAGGTCAGCAGAACCGCTGCCACCACTGAGCCCGACAAACTCCCCATTCCACCCAAAACCACCATAATGACAATTTCAAAGCTGCGATTAAAATCAAACGCCGCCGGACTCAAGATCGTTAGATAGTGCCCATAGAGTCCGCCCGCGATGCCCGCAAAAAAAGCCCCTATCGCAAAGGCGCGGACTTTGGCTTGAGTGGTGTTAACGCCCATGCTTTCCGCCGCGACTTCGTCCTCGCGAACGGCCAAGAGAGCGCGCCCATGATTCGAGCGAATGAGCCGCCAAATGACAAATACGGTCACCACCACGCACAGATAAACCAACAGGAAGGAGGTGATGCGAGGAATGCCCGACAGTCCCCGAGCGCCACCAAGAAAATCGAGGTTCAGAAGACTCACTCGGATAATTTCTCCGAAACCCAGAGTAACAATCGCCAAATAGTCGCCTTTGAGACGTAGACTGGGAAGTCCGACTAAGAAACCGACAACTCCACTCAATAGGCCGCCAAAAACGAGCGCTCCAACTAAAATCACTTGCGCTATGAACGTGCCGTCACTCAAATCGATCCCGGCATTTCGCAAAGCGAGGGTCGCCCAGGCTGCGGCATAGGCGCCGACCGCCATAAAACCCGCGTGACCAATCGAAAACTGACCGGTAAAGCCATTAACAAGATTGAGACTTACCGCCAGCACAATGTTGATTCCGGCAAACACTAAGATCTCAGAAAGTGTGGACGGCAAAATCGGCACAATCAAAAAGTGGGTTGCCGCCATGGTCAAGAGGGCCACAAGCCACGGCACCAATCCTTTGAGTGTTGCTGAGCCCATCACTTTAGACCTTTTCTCGCAGATTTTGACCCATGAGACCTTGCGGCCTGAATAGCAAAATCAAAATGAGTAAGCCAAAGGCGAGAGCATCACGAAAGGTGGAGCGACCAAAAGCCACCACAAACTCTTCAGAGAGTCCCAGAAGAAGGGCCCCAATCACTGCGCCGACCACGTTGCCAATGCCACCAACGACCGCGGCCACGAACGCCTTAAGTCCTGGCATGACTCCCATGAGAGGATCAATTTTGGGATAGATGAGTCCCACCAAAACTCCGGCAGCTCCGGCTAAGGCTGAGCCAATCATAAACGTGGCCGAAATCACCAGATCCGTGGGAATTCCCATTAACCGAGCGGTGTCGCGAGAAAAGCTCACCGCTCGCATCGCTCGACCCAAGCGGGTGCCAAAAATAATGTACTGGAGAAGTAACATCAAGACCACGGCGATCACTGCGACGATCATTTGCAGTGGATTGACTTGCAAGCCACCAACGGACCACTCTCCCGCGGGTTGATAAATTTGGGGATAAAACTTGGGATCGGCGCCAAATCCCAGCTGACCCGAAAACTGCAGAAACAATGACACGCCCACGGCGGTGATGAGAGCGTTGATGCCTGAGGCTCCCCGCAACGGACGATAGGCAAATCGCTCAATTACAAAGCCAATGACCGCACAACCTGCCATCGCCACAATCATGACGAGTAGCAAGTTCATGAAACTCGGATTTTGATCCAGCTGAAACATCCGCGAAGTGTAATAACCAATGAAGGCGCCCATCATGTACACTTCGCTGTGGGCGAAGTTAATCAACCGCAGAACCCCATAGACCATGGTGTAACCGAGCGCGATGAGCGCGTAGATGCTACCGAGGGACAGGCCGTTGATCACATGTTGAAAAAAATCAATCATTACGCCGCGTCCTCAGGGACTAATCGATGTGACGTAGGAGAATCCTCCGTTTTCAACCTTCAAAACCACGGCTGGCTTGGAGGCGTTACGTTTGTCATCGATCGTAATTTTTCCCGTCACCCCAGGATATTCTTTGGTGGCGGCCAAAGCATCGCGCAGTGCCTTGGCGTCGGTGCTGCCCGCCCGCTTGATGGCATCAAACAAGACCATCGCGGCATCGTACCCTTGCGCGGCGAGGCCATCGGGAATTTGGCCGTAGGCTTCTTTGTAGCGTTTAATAAAATTTTGCACGAGCTCGGATTTGTCGTCAGGCGAGTAATGATTCGACAAATAACTTCCTTCAACCGCCTTGCCGCCGATTTCAAACAACTTCGGAGAGTCCCAGCCATCGCCACCCAACAGTGGAGCTTTGATGCCCAACTCGCGAGCTTGGCGCGCGATCAAGCCGACTTGAGTGTAGTAACCCGGCACAAAAATAGCTTCGGGATTGAGGCCGCGAATAGCTGTTAACTGCGCCTTAAAGTCGACGTCTTTTTCGGTGTAACTCTGATCCGAAACGATTTCTCCGCCAACTTTTTTGTAAGTTTCGGTGAAAGCGTCGGCCAGACCCACGCTATAGTCCTGTCCCACGTCCCGAAGAATTGCGACCTTTTTGGCTTTGAGATTTTCGAAAGCAAATCGGGCCATCACCGCGCCCTGAAAGGGATCAATAAAACAAACGCGAAAAATATAATCGCCGATGGCCGTGACCTCAGGATTAGTCGAGCTTGGCGAAACCATGGGCACCTTATTACTTTGAGCAATTGGTGCCATGGCTTTGCTTCGACGGCTCGCCACTTCGCCTAGAATCGCTGCCACTTTGTGTTGGTTGATCAATCGATTAGTTGCCGTGGCGGCTTCCTCTTCTTTGCCTTGATTGTCGTACTTGACGATCTCAACAATCTTGCCCAACAAGCCACCGGCTTTGTTCAGCTCATTCGTCGCCAATTCGATTCCCTGATGCGTGGAAATTCCAAAAGTTGCGGTGTCGCCAGTAAAGCTCCCCACCTCACCAATGACAATCGAACTGCCGGCGGGCTTTCCGCCCTCAGTCGTTTGGTCGCCCTTTTTGGTGCAACCCAACACGAATCCAATGGTCAGCAAAACTGCGAGAAATCTTGATGTTTTCATTCGTTCACCCACACCGATTAAAGATATTGTGGCCGCTATTATGTCCTGACCGGACCTGCCAGGTCCAGCTCTTGTGAACTTCCTGCACTCTGCGTAATGGTGGGGCGTGTGAAAGATGGTGCTTTCGAGAGAAGGGCCAGGGGCGACTTCAATCGCCGCCCCACCCTATCGTGATTCTGAATTACTTCTTAGTTACAGTAGCAACTACCGCCCAAGTCCAAGACTCTTTGTATACGAGCTCTTCGGTGCAATTGGGGTCGGGAGAACCAGCCTCTCCGATGATCGGGCAAATCTTAGAGTTGGCCATGTCGACGATTTGGATCGTTTTCTTGACCGTTTGAACGTCCAAAGAAAACTTCGATTTGCCGAACTCGCGGTTGACGTTGGAGAACGGGTGTTTCCAGCTGGGGTAAACTGACTTGAGCAACTCAACTTCATCAGCTGAAAGATCAGTTACATCAAAGGTCACAGACGCCTGACCACGCTCGTTCGCCGGACGGAAGGTGTCACTGTAGGAAAGGAAAACTTTGATTACGGGTTTGCTGGCAACAACAACGGTCTCTTCGCAAACGTTGCCGGCCTCGCCGCCCTCAACGCAACCAGGAATTGGACGCGTCATGGTCTCGGTAGGAATAAGAGCATAGGCAGCACCATCCAAAGTGACGCGGCTTACACCTGTGTTAAAGGAAACAGACTTGCTTGCTCCTGCAAAGGCAGAAGAGGCAGCGACAAATGCAATTGCCGCAATGATCATCTTAGCTTTCATATTAATACCCCCGGATTTCCGGTTAATTGGTTATTGATTCGAGCGGCACCATAAGGCCAAGTTGAACGCTCATCAATTTTTTTTCACAAATAGAAGAATTTCTTTTCACGTCTCAATTTGTCCCGCCACGTCACGCGACCGTCGAATGTTCACGCGCGCTGTGAATTTTTAGTGAGCTTCAATGGAAAAAAAATGGCCAGCACCACGCAGTGCTGACCATTAAATAACGCTCTCAACTTCACACTCACACCAAGTTCAAACTCAGCACGAGCGGAGCGGATTATTTTTTTGTTACAGTTGCTTCAACCGCATTGGTCCAAGACTCTTTGTAAACCAACTCTTCACGGCAATTGGGATCTGGCAAACCCACTTCGCCAATGATCGGGCAGATTTTTGATTTTTGCATGTCAACGATGCGAATCGTTTTGCGAACGGTCTTCACCTCTAGAGTAAAGTTCTCGGCCGCAAACTGGCGGTTCACGTTGGAGAAGGGGTGCTTCCAGCCTGGGTAAACCGACTTGAGCAACTCCACTTGAGCGGCAGAAAAATCCGCGACATCAAAAGTAACTGAACTATAGGGGCGCTCGTTGGACGGGAAAAAGGTGTCACTGTAGCTCAGGTAAACACGAATCACCGGTTGGCTTTCGACCACTACTGTTTCTTCGCAGACATTACCGGCTTCGCCACCTTCCACACAGCCAGGGATCGGGCGAGTCACGGTTTTTGTGGGAATCAAATCATATTGCGCATCTTCGAGAGAAAAATTGTAGACGCCGGTATTAAAGCTGAGTGTTTTGCTGACGCTGGCAGAAGCTGAGCCCACAAAGGCAAGAGTCAAAGCGATCATCATCATTTTAGTTTTCATCAATCCCCCCGGGTTTGACCGAATCATGGTTTTTGGTTTGTTTCGGCGCGGACCTTATTGCAGTAGTACAGATGATTCAACCGAGATTGACCAACAAAATTTTTTCCTCACCTGTCTTGAGAAGGAGAAATCCCCGCTCACGAAAGTCGTGAAATTGTATTCGAACTAAACCCCACACCTCTCTCACAACTTTTGTGCAAGTATCACTTCCCTCTCGAGGAAAACGAGCTATGATAATTGTTATGTTAAGATGTTTAGGTAAATTTCTTTTTGTGACGACTCTCGTGGGCTGTGCTTCCGCACCCAAATCGATGACCACGGCGCCGACGCCTTCGTCACCACCAGAAGACCTCGTCTCCGTCGCTGCCGCGATTGAACTTGCGCGGAGTGCATACACAGCAGGTTGTGTTCGCACCTACAACGAACGCGCGGAGAAAGGCCACTTCGCCCAATGCCGAGCGGCCGCTGATGTCTATGTTGAAAGTGAAGTCGTGGGAATTATTCGCGGTAAACGCTAGACGGAATCGCGAAAACCAAACCAAAATTCTAGGGAAAGTATTGGAGTCCTTCGATTATCAGGACCGCAGAAGCTAGACTCAGTATCGCAATGAGAAAAAGCTGTCGGTGCATAGGCTCCTCATACATTCAGTAAAGCGCCTGTTCCAAGATATTCATCGTCAGAGGCCGCACCGAGGTCGAGTCCCCTTCTCTAAATGAGTCGCCAAGCTAGCGCCACAACGAGGTTTTCTCAATTTTAGAGGCCCGTAACGTGGCATTTCGGCAACAGTTGATTGAGACGGTGGGAGGACTTGTGCTATATACCTGGGCAGCGGAATTGTGGGCTCTCGCTCAGTCTTAGGACTGAGAGGAAAGTCCGGACTCCATATGGCAGCGCAAGGGGTAACGCCCCTCCACCGCAAGGTGAGGAACAGTGGAACAGAGAGAATGTCCGGGGCAGTGATCCTTAGGCCGGGAACGGGAAGCTTAAGGGGAGCCGCTGGAGTGAAAACAGCCAAACTCTGCGCGGAGCAAGGCCAAATAGGGAAACGATAGAGCGCGGCCAGCGCAAAGTTTCCGGGTAGGCCGCTTAAGGGTGACAGTAATGGCACTCTCAGAGGAATGACAGCCTCACAGACAAAATGCATCGTTTTGTTTGTCAGACAGAATCCGGCTTAGAGCAAATCCGTGACGATGCTTTTATGAGGCGGGTGTTACAGCCCGCCTCTCTTTTTTTGCCTTTGATCGCCGGCCTCATTCCGTCGGTTCCGCCGCGAGACTCAGTCTCGATTGCCAAAGACGGTCGACTCGAGCTTCATCATGGCTTGAATTTTGTCGTGCAACAGGATTTTTAGTGAATCTCGCAAATAGGTTTCGACATCTTGGTCGGTACTTCCGGTGTTGGAGATGATTTTGTCGTAAATGGCGCGAGTTTCTTCCGAAACACTGAGCGTAATCTTATGGTCGCTCAGATAATCATCTAATAAGTCGCGGATGAGGCCACTGAGGTTCAAACCCCGGTCTGCCAGAACTCGAGCTTGGTCTTCTCTAATCATCAGACTGATTCGCTTTAACGCCGCGTCTTTCATTGCATCACCATTTTGACTAATAATTACAATATCTTATGTATTCTTAAGTCCATAATATAGAACCACACGATCTTACCACCATTATGCATTATTTTACAAATTTTTCTTGCAGTATGTATCATTATTCACTATTATGTACGAATACATATTAACACATAACCTTAAGAAGGGGACAAAGAAATGAAATGGGAAGAGTGGACGACGAAAGAAAAGTGGGTGCGGTCCAACGACGGCTGGCTCGCTGGTGTTTGCCAAGGGCTGGCAGTTCGATTTGGGGTTGAACCCTGGATCATGCGAGCCGCCTGGTTGGCGAGCATTGTCTTTCTCGGATTTGGAGTTTTGGTCTACATCCTGTTGGCCTTAACTCTCCCCCGCGAAGATCAGCTTCACTCGAGCCACCAAGAAAAGTTCCTCGGCGTCTGCAGAAAAATCAGCCTCCGCACGGGCTTTGATGTGGGTCTTGTTCGATTCATCACAGCGTTTTTGGCGGTGAGTTCGTTTGGCGCCACGATGGTCGGGTACTTGGTACTTTATTTTGTCCTTCCCGACACCGTCAGCGAGAGTGCGGTCCAGGACTCCGGGAGGACATTATGAACCTCGCAGCTCGCTTCCGCCTTTTGTGGACTGGCTTTTGGAGCAACTTACTTGGCGGCACGGAGAATCGGCACCCCGAACTACTGAATTCGGGCCTCATTGAGGACCACCAGCGCCAACTGCATCGGCTGCGTGAGGCGCTGGCGGAATTGATCTTTCAACGCAAGCGCATTGAGCACCGCCTGGCCGAACTGGCTGAGCAGGAAACTCAACTCAAGGCCGATTTGCAAACCGCGGCCACCGATGATCGCGATGAAATCGCCCTCGAGCTGATCGCGAGGATCGAACGGATCGTGACTGAGGTTCAACAATTGGCTGAGCAAAAAATGAAGATGGACGCCGACATTGAGGCCGCTCGCCAAACTGAAGTGGCCCTCGCCCGAGAGACGCAACAACTGCGGCAAAAACTCGAGTCTCTCGGCTCCCGCCACCGTTTTTTACAAATGCGTAAGGAGTTAAAGGGAAACATCGACTCGGCGGGCCGGTTAACCGTGGCGACCGCCCAGGGTCTCGGTCGTATTCGCGATCGGATTTTACGTCTCGAAGCTGACATTGAAGCCATGGGCGACAAACCCGATCACGTCGAGCAAGAGCTACAGAAAATGCGCTCGGAACGCCAACGACAAAAGCACGCCGAGATTTTACGACGAATCAAAGTCGGACTTAAACCTCAGACCGTCACCCGCGCCTTGGCGCCGATCTCCTAAGAAAGGGAGTTAAATAGATGGCACAAACCCAATTGAAAGTAAAAAACGACAAGAACGGCCTCGTGCTGGCCCTCACCGCGGGAATTTTGTTGATCAAGGGCTGGTTCTTTCTCGGCGTCTTGGTGGTGGCAATGGCGGTGAAGCGGTTGTTCTATTGGACTGAGGAAACGAGCGAGCCTCTAACTACCGCTTGGAGCCCGACGGGCACGAGCGCTGCCGTGGACAGTCAGAAGTGGGGCTTACGGATCCCTCATGATCCCGAAGTCCGCGACTTACTCGATCGAGTTTATCGTCGGTACAATGTTGGACAGCGGCGGTACCCTCACCTTCGAGAAACCTTTGATCAACTCATTGCCTCGATGTGGGAGAATTTGAGTCTCACGGAAGATCCAAGAGACTGGAAATGGGTCTTGCGGGAGCTGCTCAAAGAGTGGCCGATCAAGGCCGACGTTCACATGAATGATTTAAAGCAAAAAATTCGCGACGCCAGACTCGCGGCTCAACAATGGAGTGAAGCACGCCACGAAGCCTGGGGTCTCAATTCCCAATAATCCCTTCCCCTATCGTCCCCTCGATACACCGGGCGTCCCGCGCTTCCTTCGCGGGCGCCCGGCCTTCCCTTCCCCGATCGCGGTTAGCTCCGCTTGCGGGCATAGACCAAAAGCTCTGCGCCCTGCCGATTAGGAACTGACTTACGCCACCGGGTCCAATACAAAAATTCGAAGTGCGCTTTTAGCCGCTCACGCACCTCCCACTCACTCCCGCCAAAGGGCGGCCCCAGTCGTTTGTCTGTGGCAAAAAACACGCCGAGCAAGTGTCCCCCGTCGACCAAAACTCGCTTCCAAACGCGGATCAGCTCATTGCGGCGGACTGGATTTACGGCGCAATAACAAGTGTGTTCAAAAATCACATCGAAGCTGTTGGTGAAGGTGTCGGGCAACTTAAAGACATCCGCCACCTGGAATTCCAAATGGGGAATTTGGCCGTATCGTTCTTGCGCCACGCGAATTGCCTCGGGCGAAAAATCAAAGCCGGTTACCACATGACCTTGCCGAGCCAAATAGGCGGCGTCATTTCCCGCCCCACAGCCGGGAACTAAAATGCGCGATTTAGGAAGCTTGATTTTGGCAAGAGTCTCCACCAAGACCGGCGTTGGCTCGGCGAGGTCCCACGGCGTATCTTTTTCCTGGTAACGATGACTCCAAAACTCGGCCCGATTAACTTCCGGCTCAGTGAGCAGCCACGGTGGGATCTGGTAGACAACTCCGTTGGCGGTGATGGACTCGTCGTCATAATCATCGAGGATGCGGAAAAATTCACTTTGCGCAGGACGAGACATAACAAACGGGACCCCACTGAGGATTGAACCGTGAAAGCGGTCCCATTCGTCGAGTGACAAAGTCGACAACTTGAACTGGGCGCGATATCCGTAAGGAAACAAGAGTTCCCATTCATCGCCGTCTCTTTTTTCGACCTGCTTTGCTACCAAGGGTTCGTCAAAGGCCTCCACCCAAACTTGATGGCCTTCGATCGTCAAGAAACAGCGCCCGCGTTCCTCGCGAACAATTTGTGCGAGCAGGGTGCGGCCATAGTCTTCGTCGGTAACCCGCAAACCATTGGAGAGAAAGTAGCCTTCTTCATCGATCTGAGTGAAGCGCTCCAAACTCATTGGGCCGGGGTTTCTGTCGGTGGCTCAGGTTGGGCTGGGGGTTGCGGTTGAACTTCAGGGGGTGGCTCCGGCGCGGCAGAGGTCGTCTCCTCGGCCTCGGATTCGTTACCGCGGGGATCGACTTTGAGGGGCTCTTTGAAATCGATGCGGTTATTCAAGATATAAAGCTCATCGAAATTCCAAAAATCATATTCTTCGTCGGTGTTGCTGTCGCGATTAAGGATCGCGTACCCTTCGATTTCCACGCGGGCAGGGCCGACTGATTCAGCGTTGTCTTCAAAGGAGTAAATAAACGAGGCTTTGACCTGGTTTTTTTTTATATTTTCCGTCCAAAAGCGCTCAAAGCGGAGGTTCTTAGATTGGGGCAGATTTTCCTGAATGTAATCGCTGATAACTCGTTTGAGATCATCCTGAATGCCAATATGAACATTCTCAGACACATTGGCCGGATCATGAACGAGTGACCAACTCCAATGCATTGCAACGAGAAAAACCAACAAACTCAGATATTTCATTCCCTGATCCTTCCACACAGAGTATGCATAGTCACTTGAGAACTCTACTTTAGGTTCATGGCGCGGACAACCGTTGCCCGCCCTTAGGGAAAGAACTGTGACTGGCGGCCGTCGTAAACGAATTTGGATGGAGCTTGGTTCTGAAGTTTTGAACCGAGCCTGGGAATTAAAGGGGAAACTCGAAACCGAGCTTCACTCCCCCTTCTGGCAGGAGGTCATCGCGCGACCTCGCCAACTTTTGTACTGGGCCGAAAACCTAAGCCCTGAGCTCACTCGGCGCGCATTAAGCTACGCGTCAGTCGCCCGGCTCCCCGGCACCACCGGACCCACTTTTGAAATCACGGATTGGTCCCAGGACGGACTCGCGGTGGCACTTAAGGCTCCCGCGCAAAGTGAATTATCAATGGCGGAGCTCACGCAGTTTGCCGAAAGGGTCCTTCGACTTTATTGGGAACGGCATTTTTTAGGCCCTGCCGACCAACTCACGCTGAGATCCGCCCACCTTGAAAAGCTCGGCAGTTGGAGTGGCACCCTGCAACTTCGCCTTGGCATGAATCACCTGATGCGCGAAAAGCTGCGCATCGCTGCGGCCCGCACCGACGGTGAGGCCGTGTTGGATATCTCGATCCCTGTTTTTAGCGAACAAAGCCTCCAAGTTGGCGAATGTAGTTTTGAGCTCGCTTGGACGGCCCGCCCCGCCCTGGAGTAAGCGCAGCTTCGTTTGGCGCAACATGGCCACGGTTTTAGGTTTGTCATCGGCAGAGGCCTTAAGTAAAACAAAATCTCGGTTTCAGATCAGGCTTTTACCAAGGTGTACAGATGTCTACGCTGCAGTCCCGCATTAATCCCAAGAGCTCAGAGTTTCAGGCCAATGCTGAGCAAATGCGTATGCTTATGAAAAAGCATGCGGCCCAGCTGGCGGAGATCGAAAAAGGTGGCGGAGACGAAGCCCGTCGGCGCCACGAATCTCGCGGTAAACTCTTTGTCCGTGAACGGGTCAAACGTCTCATCGATCCCGGGACTCAGTTTTTGGAATTTTCGGCCTTTGCGGCATGTGACTTGTACAGTGGTTCAGCTCCTTCGGCTGGCGTCATCACGGGTATCGGAGTTGTTCAGGGTCACGAGTGTTTGATCGTGGCAAACGACGCAACCGTAAAAGGCGGTAGCTATCTGCCAATGACGGTTAAGAAACATGTGCGCGCCCAGGAGATCGCTCTTGAAAACGGGCTGCCGTGTATTTACCTCGTCGATAGTGGCGGAGCTTTTTTACCCCTGCAAGCCGAAGTCTTTCCCGACCGCGATCATTTTGGCCGCATTTTTTATAATCAGGCGCGCCTCTCGGCGGCGCAAATCCCGCAGATCTCAGTCGTCATGGGTAGCTGCACGGCGGGAGGGGCTTATGTCCCAGCGATGAGTGACGAGAACGTCATCGTCAAAGGCAACGGCACGATTTTTTTGGGTGGCCCCCCGCTCGTCAAAGCGGCAACCGGTGAAGAGGTCACCGCCGAAGAACTGGGCGGCGCCCAAGTGCACTGTGAAGTCAGCGGTGTAACTGATCACTTTGCGGAAAATGATGAGCACGGACTTGAAATCGCTCGCAGTATTCTGGCTCATCTCAATCGCAAGAAAAATATTCCGGTGCAAGCTCAGGCCGTCGAAGACCCCCTCTACTCTGCCGACGAAATTTACGGGGTGATTCCACGCGATCATCGCGTTCCGTATGACGTTCGCGAAATCATCGCCCGAGTCGTGGATGGCAGCGCCCTTCACGAGTTCAAAGCGAACTTTGGCACCACGGTCGTCACCGGTTTTGCGCACATTTGGGGCTACCCCGTCGGGATTATCGCCAACAATGGTGTGCTGTTTAGTGAGAGTGCTATCAAAGCTGCGCATTTTGTAGAGTTGTGCGACCAGCGCGGAATTCCGCTCATCTTTTTGCAAAACATCACCGGCTTTATGGTGGGCAAGAAGTACGAAAACGAGGGGATTGCTAAGCATGGCGCGAAGATGGTGATGGCCGTCAGCACCACTCGTGTTCCCAAATTTACCGTGGTCATTGGCGGCTCACACGGTGCCGGCAATTACGGGATGTGCGGTCGCGCCTACCAACCGCGACAACTTTGGATGTGGCCCAACAGTCGCATCTCAGTGATGGGCGGCGAGCAGGCCGCCAATGTCTTGTTGCGAGTAAAACTCGATCAAATGGAAAAAGACGGACTCACGATGTCTCCTCAGGAGCAGGCCGAATTCAAAGCTCCTATTTTAGAAAAATACGAAAAAGAGAGTTCTCCGTACTACTCGAGTTCTCGGATTTGGGATGACGGCGTCATTGACCCCGCCGACACCCGCCGCGTTCTGGCCTTGGGCTTGAGTGCGAGCTTCAATCGCCCGTGGCCAGAGCAGACCAAGGGCGTCTTCAGAATGTAAGGATGGCTATGACGACAATTGAAACAAAACTTGCAAATGGCGTGATGGAAGTCCTTTTACACCGTCCCGATTGCCACAACGCCATGAACCAGGAAATGATCAAAGAACTCACCGAAGTTTTTTCGCGCCCCGATAAAGACAAAAGCATTCGCGCCGTTCGGCTCTCCGGCCACGGAAATTCTTTTTGCTCTGGAGCTGATCTTAACTACATGAAATCAATGGCCGGATTTTCCTTTGAAGAAAACCGCCAAGATGCGGGTCGGCTTTTTGATATGTTCGCTGCCGTTCGCCACTGTGCCGTTCCGGTTTTGACTCATGTGTTTGGTAATGTGATGGGTGGAGCTTCGGGACTCGCCGCGGCCAGTGATTTTGTCGTGGCGGAATCCACCACTCGGTTTTGCTTTAGCGAAGTCAAACTCGGTCTGGTGCCGGCGGTCATTAGCCCCTTCATTTTGGCTCGCATGGAAAGTGGCCTTGCCCGAGAACTCATGCTGACCGGACGCCTATTTGATGCGGACGAAGCTCTCGCCGGAAAATTGGTGCACTTTGTTGGCGATCGTAGTGCTTGCCTGGCTCGCTTGACCACTTTTGAAAAAGATCTGCTGGGCGCAGGACACGAGGCGGTGCGCGAAACCAAACGACTTCTCAACCGCGTGTCCGAAAGTCTGTCGTGGCTTGAAAGTCGAAGCGAAACCACAAGGGTCATTGCCGAGCGCCGGGTCAGTGCCGAAGGACAAGAGGGTATCAAAGCGTTTTTTGATAAGCGCCAGCCGGCTTGGCGGAGTGGCAAATCATGAAAGGGCGAATTGATAAGCTCGCAATTGCCAATCGCGGTGAGGTGGCCGTCCGAATTATTCACGCCTGCCAGGAGTTGGGAATTGAAACCGTTCTGCTCCACTCCGAAGTGGATCGGGGGACGTTGGCTTATCGACTGGCCGATCACACGGTTTGCATTGGACCCGCAATTACCGCCGAGAGCTATCTTAATATCGAAGCCAACGTTCACGGCGCACTGAGCGCGGGCGCCGATGCCATTCACCCGGGTTTTGGTTTTCTTTCTGAGAACGCCGATTTTGCCGATGCCTGTAAACGAGCGCGACTTGCCTTTGTTGGCCCCAGCAGTGAATCGATTCGACTGTTTGGTGATAAGATTTCTGCAAAAAAACTCGTGCAGGCCGCCGGCGGTCCCGTCATTCCCGGCTATCAAGGGGACGACCAAAGCGAAGCTCGCCTGTTGAGTGAAATCGACAAAATCGGCCTGCCGGTAATCGTAAAAGCGGCAGGCGGAGGCGGCGGGCGTGGCCTCAAGGTTGTGCGCAACAAGAGTGAAGCCGCCGCAGCCATTGCCTCAGCCAAGCGCGAAGGCCTAAGTGCCTTTGGAAGTGATCGGGTGTTTTTAGAGAAATATCTCGCAGAAGCCAAACACATTGAAATCCAGATTTTTGGTGATTGCGCGGGCCGAGTTTACCATCTGTTTGATCGCGAGTGTTCGATTCAGCGGCGCCATCAAAAAATTATTGAGGAAGCGGTTTCTCCTTCTCTGAGCGAGCAGGTGCGAGAGCAAATTTGTGCAACGGCCGTCAAGATTGCCGAGGCCGCGAAGTACGTCGGGGCCGGCACCGTTGAGTTCCTCTACCAAAACGGCCAATTTTATTTTATGGAGATGAACACACGCTTACAAGTTGAACACCCGGTCACCGAGTTGGTCATGGGGATCGACTTGGTGAAGGCGCAGATCATTACGGCCATGGGGCAATCTTTGGGTTGGCCACTCGAACGTCCTGTGCGGGGCCACGCGATTGAGTGTCGCCTGTACGCTGAAGACCCCTACAAGGGCGGTATCCCCAGTACCGGAGTCCTTAGTGGCATTCGCTTTCCCTCGGGACCGGGCCGCCGATTGGAAATTGGCTTTGAAGCTGGCGATGAGATCACCAGTTTTTATGATCCGATGATCGCGAAGGTTATTGTGTGGGACGAAACGCGCCCGCGAGCGATTAAAAAGATGATTCGCACTCTCCACGACACGGTCGTCTTCGGGGTTAAGACGAATATCCCGTTGCTGATCCAGATGCTTTCACATGTTGAGTTTGTCGAGGGCCGAATGACCACACACTTTGTTGAATCTCATTTTGCCCAAGGCCTCAAGCCGAAGACTCCTTCGGCCACACAGCTCGCACTGGCGGAAGAGCTGTATCGCTCCGTTTCGAGCTTATCGACGGGTGCCACGACAGCTGGTGGTGAAACCCAAGGACCTAGTCCTTGGAGTTTTGGATGGAGACCATGATGAAATCTTACGAAATTCAAATTGACGGTCACCCTTTCCGCGTTTGGGCAGAAAAAGTGGGTAAGACCTTGTGGTATCACTACAATGGTGAAACCTTTATGTTTCAGCCCGAGTCAAAACAGCACGCTGGAACCGGAGGAAGTGGGCTCGTTCACCGCGGAATCATGGCGCCGATGCCGGGCAAGATTATCAAAGTCATGGTGAGCGCGGGACAATCCGTCGATGCCGGCCAGCCGGTCTTAGTCATGGAAGCGATGAAAATGGAATACACTCTAGAGGCTCAAGTCAGCGGCAAGATTGACCGCATTGCGTGCGCTCCAGGGGATCAAGTCAGTCTGGGCCAAGAATTAGCCCACGTCGGGGAATAGGGGACGACCGTGGCAAAAGATATTCGAATTGTCGAAGTCGGCCCTCGCGATGGACTGCAAAATGAAGCAGCCCACTTGAGTCTCGAAGATCGCCGTCAGTTGGTTTCCCTCCTCGCCAGTGCTGGGCTCCGTTACATTGAAGTCGGCGCCTTTGTTTCGCCAAAGTGGGTTCCGCAAATGCAAAATAGCGGAACACTGATCAGCGGCTTGTTTGAGTTAAAGAAAGAAAAAGTCATTTCTTCGGGCGTACAGTTTTCGGCCCTCGTTCCCAACCCGACCGGGATGAAGGACGCCTTGCAGACCTCATTGACTGAAATTGCGGTATTTGGAGCCTGCAGCGAGAGCTTTTCTAAAAAGAACATCAATTGCTCGATTGAAGAAAGTTTTGAGCGCTTTGCTGAAGTCATTCGCCTGGCCAAACAAAATCGCATCAAGGTGCGCGGGTATTTAAGCACGGCCTTTGGTTGTCCTTATGAGGGCGCGGTGAGCCCCAAAGTGGCAGTGAATTTGGTCCAGCGCTTGCTCAAAATGGGCGTCTACGAGGTTTCCGTTGGCGACACCATTGGCGTGGCCACACCCAAGCAAGTTCGTCTGCTGTTGCGCAAGCTCAAGGACAAGGTTTCTCTCCGAAAAATCGCTATGCACTTTCATGACACGCGAGGCACGGCGTTGGCCAACGTCTTGGCCAGCTTGGACCTCGGGATCCGAGTTTTTGATTCGTCCGTAGGAGGACTCGGCGGTTGCCCGTACGCCAAGGGTGCCTCGGGCAACCTGGCGACTGAGGATTTGGTGTATATGCTTCACGGCATGGGCTGTCGCACTGGAGTTGATTTGGCGAAGCTCGTCGCGATGCGACCCTGGATCGAGTCACGCATTGGCCGTCAACTCCCCTCACGCGTTGGTCAAGCCGGAGTACCTAGCCACCGTTACGACCAGTAACCTTGCGCTGCTGGGCGGTCATTGCTGAGTGTTCCCCGACTATTTACTTTTTCTCGCTGGGCGGGATGTACGTCTTAAAAACTTTGTCGGTGATATCTAATAAACCGGCATATTGGTTGTGATCCATTCGGACCGGGTCATTTCGCAAAAGTTGGTAGCTGTATTTTAAAACTCCGTCTTCGCGCGGTCGCTTTTGCAGCTTTTGGATGTAATAGATCAACACCACATTTTCCTGGGCTCCATGTTCCAAGCCGGGCAAAGTTTTGCCCTCAGCGACTGGAAGCGTGGGATACAACGGCAAGCGCCGCTGAGAATAATTGTAACACGCAGGGAAGGCCGAGGTAACGGGCTCAAGCTTGCCGTCATAGCTCAGTCCATCCTGGGCGTCGACTCTCAAGGGACTGCGGTGTTGAGCGATCTGAAATCCTGCCGGCTCTTCACCGTCAAAGTTGCCGTTGAGATTTTCATCGTCCATGGCAAAAGCCAAAAGCCGCGGGAAGTAGACAAAGGTTTCGATGCCGTCGATGATACCGTCGCGGTCAGTGTCAAAGAGCTTGGGATTGCCCACTTTGCCGATGTCGGCGCGAGCGTTGTCGTTCTTAATGAATTTTTCTTCGCAAAAGGTGAGTAAATCGTGATCTTCGTCGGAGCGGTCCTGACACGGCGGCAAGGGCGAGTTTAGTTTTTTCGAGCGCCAGTGGAAGAAATCCCCGTATCCATCACCAAAGGTAAAACGATTGGTGGGATCAAAACCCTCTGTCGCCAGCGCCAACTCATCGCGATCACACATTCCATCGACATCCGAGTCGGTATCGACGAAGCCGTCGAGGCAAAAGGCCGCATTCAAGTTGTAAACCATGAACTGGGAGAGAAACCACGGCTCGTATCCTGGCTTTTCGAAAAAATCCTCGAAATGCCATTCGGTTGATTGGTTGAAGTCCAAGAACTTGCCACCGCCAAGACGAGCCATCTCTTTAAGGCGATTTTTGGCGTCTTGCGTGTATTTGCCATAATCTCCGTAGAATGCCGTACTCACAACGAGCGTGGGACTTAAACTCTTTAGCTGATTGATAAGTCCAAAGATCGTTGAATCTTCTTGTCCCACGGTTGGAATGCCATCGCTCAAGAACAAGACAAAATAGTCGGACTCCTCGTCGGGGTGAGAATCGATGTCGTTCTTGACGACTTTTATTCCCTCTTCAAGCGCTTCTATGTAAGGAGTCTCACCACTGTCGTCCGTATTCTGCATCCGCTTTACCGAGTCGAGCACGCTCGGGATGTCGCCCGAATATCCCGCGCGTTTGGTGACCGGGTCATTTACATAGGACTGCCCATAAGCTTCTTGAAAACCCACCAGCCCGTAACGAAAGTGTTTTTTGCTGGCATTGAGGTTAATGAATCGCTCAATGGCCCCAGCGCGTTTGCCGCCGCCAGGATCGGTACCCGGTAGCGTTCCGCCATCGGGCAGATAGACTTCGGTGTTTGAATAGGACTTGTCGACGATGAACAAAATTTTTGTAAAGCGATTGACCTCGACGGGAGGATTCACACAGAAGAGACCTTTGCCTTGGGCATTGGCCGGACCAGGCCCGGGTGGTCCCTTTAAACGCACATCTGAGCAGGCCGTTGCGACGGCGACAGCCATCAAGAGAATGAATGTCGGCAGTACTCTCGTCACGGCTTAAGACCTCCGTACAGAGCCTTTCGGCGAGCTCGACGACCGACAAGAGTCTAGAAACAGCGAGATTTATCTGGACCAAAGGTCTGCGTCCCGGACCTTGGTCGTTAGAGAGTCAAACGGTTAGACATTGAAGGACTACTTTTCGCCAGCCGAATGATTGATTTGACTATCCGCTTGGTCGCCACTCGGCTGTTGGATGCCGCCTCTGCGCTCATTGCGTCGCATGGCTTCTTGAAAAACCGATCGCGGACTGCGGGCAAAGAGCCACTCGGTTGCCCCATTGACGTAGTCAACCATTGTTGGATCACGAAAAACCATGATTTGTTCGTTGTTGGTTTCGGCGCCTTCGCTAAAGTTAAAAGATGTTCCGGCGACCGCGTAAGGTCCGGTTGATATGATTTTATGGTGAATTTTCGCGGTCACCTGATGGTTGACTCCACCCACCTTCACCGCATGAGTTCCGTACTCGATGGGTGCGATCCGCACCCCTTCGCGCAATCGCTTCAGCTGTTCTTGGGAAAGAAATCGAACCCAGTCATTTTCGGAGCTCAAATCATAAAGCTTTCGCCCGTCCTTTTGCTCGACCAATTCGAGTCCCGACATCTTTAGAAACTGGCTCCAAAATTGGACCGCAAAGGGAGTGTCACCAACTGATTTGAAGTCAAATTTTCCAGTCGCCTGAGTGTCACGCTCGGCTCGTTCGCGAAGCGCCTGGGCCACTTCCGACGAAGAGTACGCAAACTGAGTCATCCGCACCGGCCCGGTGGAGTTGCGAACAAAATGCGCAATGAGATTGCGATTAATGTTTCGATACCCGCCTCCGGGTGAAAAGGACACCACGAGTGACGGCTCGGGGTAGGCCTCGAAGGTTTCCGGATCAACGCCGGGACCGGTCACCTGATAGGAGCCGGTGGTGGGATACTGAGAGCCACGGTACTGAAAACCAGGATCCAACGTCTTGGTGAGTTCATGGTGGACCAGAGTCGCCAGCAACCAGGACTTCATGGTTACCACATGGTTGGCATTGGGAATCGACTTTGACGGCCGCTGGGCCTTGGGAATTTGCACCAGATCCCCCTCTGGTCCCAAACACGATTGGGTTAGATTTCCTGAACTAAACAGAACTCGAGCCAAAGCGACATCGCTCCAATCAATCGCCGCCACTTTCTGATGATTGAGTGCGACACTATCGACCGGCGTAACTTTGACTCCGCCTTGAACTAACCGATCATGAACATTTTTAACTTCAGGGCGGGCGGCGATCACTCCTTTGTCAATTCCAACCCTCACGTCGACTCCTGACTGGGCCTTGTCGACTAAGACCTTGGCGACTTGTTGCAAGTCGAAATCGAAAACATTGAGAATGATTTCTTTTTGTGCGCGCGCCAAGAAATCACTCCAAACCTGGACAGCATTGGAGGCGGCAACCGTCGTGCGCTTGCCATTGACTGTGCGAAAATAAGGATGGGTCGAAAAGACCTTCAGCTCCGAATAACCCCACTCTCCTTTTGGTGGCACCAAACGCAAGTGCTTGGTGGGATCCGCCGTCGGCGAGGATTCTTCTTCAACCACTGATAACACGGCTTCGCGCTCAGCCTGAATCAACTCCGGGCGCCGTTGAATCGTCTCAACAATGGGAGTTTCCGCAAGATCCTTTTTTGAGCGACGAGAGCCGTCTTTTTCTAACCGCAAGACCTCACGCACTTGGGTAAAAATGCGAGGATAGTCTGGGGTTTCTCTGCCCTTGTCCTGAATGCCGTCTTGCTGTCCAAGCGAGGCCTGAGCGGGTGAACGCTCTGACGGTGAACCCTGCCAAGTTGTGGCACAGGAGTTCATCAAGATGAGAAGGCTCAAGAGAGCGACTAAGGAGTGTACTCGCGGCATTATCATATTAATAGGTTCAGTCATCGTCCCCTTTTGTGCAACTGACCGATTGACCGGATTCCCTTGCGCCGGTTGTGTTTGGAGTTATTCATTGACCCGATAACCTCAGTTCGATTACGGTCACGCTCACTTTATGGTAGGGAGGGTTACAATGTTAAGAGTCGGTTATTTGTCTTTCTTGGTTCTGCTCACGGGTCTCACCTCGAGCTGTGCTTCGGTCCAGAAGGACTATGAATTCATGAAGGACTCCGCTTATACCTCCAAACCGACTTTGCGCCAGTCCCTGATCAACCCTAATGAAGCACTGTCTGAGGCTTCAGTGCAGAAGATTCTTGCGAGCAAAGTTATTCTGCCAAAGCAAATCACTCTGGCCATCGTTCGGCTTGCCGACAGCAGTGATGGTTTGGATTTTCAAACGATCGATGCTGATCTCGCTGGACAGTAAGCCCATTTCCCACAGTGATTGGAAGATGCAATTTTTCGAAAACGATAAAGCTAAGGGCGTTACCTCGCTCGAAGTCCTCTTGCTTGATACACGCACCAGTGTCGTTCCCTTCACGTCGCTAATAACCGAAGTGGCGGAAGTCACTAAGGAGAACGGCGACTACAGCACCCATGAACTAATGAGCCGGGCCAAGAAGGCCAGCGAGGCCAAGGCCCTTCTGCAAATTCCCTCGGCTCTGCATCAGTTTTTTGCCAAAGTGCTGTAACTATTCCGTCCCACCTGCGGGCGTAGGGGAAGCTTGGCCCGAAACTGGGTTAAGGCCGCGAGCTCCGCAGGCAAGCTGGACTGCGGGCATCACGTGTTGAGCAACAAACAAAGCGCGCCCCACTGAGCATTTTTGTGAGACCTGAGCGGCTGGGCTATTGAGATCCGACTCAATGAGTTCGCGGGCGCTTGCACACTCTTCGCGATAAAAGCGCACTAAGTTGGGAGCGTCCAAACCTCCGCCATGATGAAGATCCGCCCACGTGACGGTTTGTACCTGGGGCAAGGTCCATACGGTTGTTTCTTGAGAAAAATTAACTGGTAGGGTGAATTGAGACTCGCGTCTTTGACTTCCTGGAATTAAAGCCGATCTGACCTCCATTGACTGGGGACCGGTCGGTGTAAACGCCAGCTCAACCTTACGCCCGGCCACTCGAGCACTGACTTTATTCGTCGTTCCGCAAGTCGGTGGGCTCTCAATCTCAATTTGATCGGAATTGATCCACGATTCTGCCTTTTGCGTTTGGGCGCCAATCAGTTGGCAAAGTTCTTCAGACGGCTCGCCGGAGCCCTCACTTACCTTTTCAACGAGGGCCATCACTCCGCCACTTGAAATCTCGCCTCGCTCGCAGGAGCCGGCGAGACCGTGGCGATATTCAATGACTCCGGTGAGCAACTGAACATCTGCGTTGGTCAACGCCGAATTGCAACTCGCAATTTTAACCGGATCCGCCGCTGCCGACACCGCCACTGCTGCTGCGGCCAGTCCCGCCGCTCGCACGGCAGTTCGTCCGGCGCCCGTTCGCGTTTGTTTAACCACCGACTTTTCACTCCTTGCTAAATCTTGCCGCAATAAGCGTTCTCGCCCTTCTAGGCGAGCGATACCTCGTTCCATGTTGGCTTGTTCGGCCGCTAAAATTCGATCGCGGGGACCTGCTCCCGTAAGTGCGGCTCTCTTCGCTTTGATTTCAGCGCGCAGGCGGCCCAGCTCGAGTCTCGTCTTGATTGTCACCTCAAGACCAGCTTGAGTGCGAGCGACATTTAAAACTTCGGTGGCAAAGGGCGACGAGCCCAGCAGTCGTTTGTATTTAATCTTAATTGGATGAAGTCGTTCTTCCAAAATCGGCAGGGACTTTCCCTCGCGATTACCGGAGGCATATTGCCGGTAGTCTTCGGCGTGTTGACCCACCGCCTGTTGTACTTCGCGAAGAAAGTCGCGGGCGAGGGGTTCGCGCTCAAGCAAACCGGCAATTCCTCGATTTCCCGCTAGTCCTGTGGTCACTCCCCCAACTGCAACTCCAGCCAAGCCCAAGCCTGCCGACAAACAGGCGTTTGGACCTTCCGCTTCTCGGCACTGCGAAGCAGATAACAATCGCACCAGTGACGCTCCCAAATCACACGGATCTGCCAACGCCCAACTTGGGTAACTCAAAGAAAACATGAGAGCCAAAAGCGTCATATTAATTCGCCCAGTCGCCATATCCCAATGATATCTAAAAAACGGTCGAACGCCACTCCTCAGTGAATTTTGCCATCAATGCGAGGGTTCAGCAGAAAAGGAATAAGTCGAAAGCCAAGAAGGATATAGCAACTCGACCAAAGCACGCTCGCGACCGCAATCCACCAAACATAGTATGCCGGGAAAGAGATGGGCAAAACGAGACGGGCAAACGCCGCGAGGCCGATTAAACTAATTGCCACGCAATCTAAGGGCTTAAACTCGGGCTTTCGCCCAGTGTGACCTTGAGCGATTCGCACCAACATACTGGGAATGACAAGCCCCATGCAAAGAAAGGTAAAAATATGGAGGGACAGCGACGCGGGACCAATTGCTAAACCGAAGCGCCCCAGAGCTTCGGTGACTAAATGGATGATTGCACCCAAATACCCAAGGTACATCACCGCGTTTCCAAATTTCCGCATTCCCACGAGAGGACGCCACCAAACCCAGCGACCAAACCAAAGGGCGGCAGCCACCAAAAGGAGAACACCTGCACCAAAATCAGGCAAAAAACTTTGCAAGGCACACAGCAAAATCACAAATTTGATCGCGTAATCAAGAATGCGCTGCCGCGGCAATTCCACCCCTTCCGTGCTTTTCATAAACTGGGTCATCGTCCGTTCAAACATCACCGCAAAGGCCAGCCGAAAGAGACCCACGGTCATCGCCAAGCCATGGCCGTAAGTATCGATTTGTATCAAGAGATTCTTGGCAATCAAAAACCCCAGTAAGGCCGCGTAAAATAGGAAGTTATCTGAGTAGGAGTCCGTCTTGCGATGGATAATGAGGGTTTGCAAGATGTAGAGGGCCGTACCGAGGACAAAACTGTTGAGCAAAATAATACGTAACACACTGCTCGGGGGTAAAAACACCGCCCCGCGCTCAAGCAACCAAAGTCCCGCGAGGACCATCAAGGGCCAGCCGTAAATTCCACGCACCTTCACCCAGTTCTTACTTGCCGTGAGCAGGAAGCCGCCGAGTACCGCCCAACCAAAGCCAAAGAGCATTTCGTGAGCATGCCAGTGAACCATCGACAGAGTTGGTGACCAGGTGACCGCTCCCGAATACACCAGAGCCCAGGCCAGCGGCAGTGTGGCCCCAAGAATGATCGCAAGCGAAAAGAACGGGCGAAACCCCGCCAGCCAAAGGGGGTGGTTAGGGTTCCAGAGGCATTTGCTGGATAGGATCATGACGGCAACCTCGCAGCTCACTGATGACTTTGCCCTCGAGATTGCCACGCCAATTCCAAAAGGTCCAGATGAACGCGTCGCCCTCCGCTCGATAGTCCTGCAAAAAGTCGACTCACTAGATGTTGTTAATTCGAATCGTCAGCGAGACCCGGTCTCCCGTATCAATGACACCGTCATCAGGGATTTCTTCCGACATAAATACGTTGATGTAGTAAATGGCGTCTTGTTCCACTTTGCAGCGTCGGGCATCGACGGCGGCACCGTCATTGACTTCAATTTGCGTTTGCGAACTTAAATTACAATATTCAGCGGAATTGGGCTCCAACGGATCCAGCTCCCCTGGTATCTTAGAAATACTGTAGGCCGCCCCACCAATTTGTTCGAACAGATTTTGATAACCGTAGGCAAACCATAAGGCCTTAGGAACCGCTGGAGTTCGGATTCTAAACGACGTCACTCCTTGAAATTTAAAATGACGTGACTCCAACAAGATCGGTGGCAGCGGATCGAGTGTTTGTCGATCGCAAGTGTTGGGCACAGTCACGGCCCCAACCACTCGAACTGAATAGGGAACCCCGGCATAAAGAACACTGATTGGTGTGGTAAGGTTCCAAATTTCCAACTCCCCACTGTAGGCCTGGCCACAACCAAATGTAGTCATCGGATTTATAGATTTGTAGCTCTGAGTATCGGGTTTGAGGTTGGGGGGCGGAGTCACCGATGGGGGGGGCGGGGTGGCTGGCGGCGGTGGCGTTACTTCGGGCGGCAACTCTGGCGGCAGGGGCGCTGGCTGAAGCTGCTCGACAACTGGCTTGGCCGGTTGGCGCAAATTCACTCGCGCGCAACTTTGAAGGCCGGCGACTGCAACGAAAATAATGAACATCCTTGAGAATGCCATTCTGGCGTCTCCTTTTGAGACAGATCTTTGTCTCTGTGTCTCACTTTTCAACAGTTGGTAAGGCCTTGTAATGGCCCGTCAAACAGGAACGTCCAAGATTACCCTATAACCCAAGAGCTTCAATTCTCGGGCCAATGAAAAACTCGAACGAGCGCCCAATCTGAGCCTCGAAGTGAACAATTTTCACCGGCCTTTGGTTCCGGGGCCGATTTACAATAGCAAGACCCCTTTGCCGCCTGGCCCAAGGCTTGCGGCTAACTCTAGGGAACACTGTTCCTAGGGGTAAGTGATATGAAAAAGCTAATGTGTTGGATTGTCGGTTTAGGTCTCACCCTCGCGGGCCAATTGGCCTCCGCGGAAGGTGACGAGCGAGAGCTTCCGTACGGCGACTTGAGCAGCATCGAAAAATGCCCGGTAACCAAATCAAAAATTGATTTTCTTCAATCGCCGGCGCTGCGCGAGAGTCTTCGCTCGGCCGTTGGAGATGACGAAAGGGCCCTTCAGGCAGAACTTCAAGAGGAGACCGACATAGTAATGATGGACGTTTACCTCTGTTCCAAGTTTCGCCTTCCCATGGAAGAGGCTGTTGTTGACTTTGCACTCGTGCAAATCCAACGGGATCGGCTGGCTGAACTCTCGGCAATCGATCGCCAGCTTGCTCGAGTGAAGGGCTTACTGTTGCTGAGCCTGCTTTCTGGAAGGACCTCAAGCGAATTAAATAGGGCCGTCGATGCGCTAAAATCGTTGGAACTCAAACGGAGCCAAGCTGTAGTGATGTACGATGAAATGAGCGCCCGATTCAATCAGCTCCGATCAGGGTCGGGACCGACTCGATGAAACTCAGCCAATAGTTCCACGTAAGGTGTATGGGGAAATTGATCGAGCGGCTGAACCTCAACTAAGTCCCAGCCGGCTCGTTTGAGCACTCCAGCATCCTGTGCAAACTGCGCGACCTCGCAGGAAATGTAGTAAATTGCTTTCAGTTGTCGAAACTCGTTCAAGAAGCGATCAATTTCCTTAAATCCTTCTCGCGGAGGATCGAGGAGTAATACCCGGGCCTCTTTGGCAACTTTCTTGAGCTTGTTCCAGGCACTGGGGAGATAAATATTAAGCTCAAGAGCCGTCACCCCGGGCCAGTTATTGTTGGTCAACTCTTCGACCGCAGACGGCACCACCTCAGTGGCCACAATTGAACTGAATCCGCATTTTACGAGCACTTCGGTGAAGTTTCCTGAGCCAGCAAACAGTTCAACAAGCTGGTACTCACGCGGATATTTTTGGAGTTTCGCTAGGACCCACTCCCGCATTTTTTGATTTTGCGCCGAATTGCCCTGCTTGAATGGCAAGCGGGTGTTCGGGACAACTTTGCTAACATCAATGTCTTCGTTGATCTCCAGAAAGCTCCACTGATAACCCTGGTTCGCGCGCCAAGCGGGATTGGGCAGTTGTCGGCGCAAGTCCTTGAGCCTCTGGCGATTCTGGTCAGTGAGCACTAAACAATCTTCGACTTCAACTAAGCGGCGGCTGTCGCGGGAAACAAAACCCAGCTGTTGACCATCGGTTTTGAACTGCGCACGATTTCGATAACCAAAAACTTGCGGAGAACCCCAGATTGGCAGAACCCTCGACCGCTCATCCAGCACCTTTGACCTTGTCAAAAGATGTTCCACCAGGTGCTGCTTAACTCGCAGTTGTGAGGAATAATCGGCAATCATCCACGGGCAACCCCCACACCGGCCGCGAACCACGCCTTGATAGGGACAAGGGGGCTCGACCCGATCCGGAGACGGCTCAAGGAGTTCAACCAGGTCGGCAAAACCGTAGCGCTTTTTTACTGAGAACACCGCAAAACGGCCCCGGTCACCGGGCCAAGTCCCAGGGACAAAAAAGACCTGCCCGCTGGGATGGTCAACCACCCCCATACCACGGGCCGAAAGATCGCGAACGGTGCCTTCAAATGTCTCCATGGTGGTACTCTTTACCTATTTTTGCCCCGATTTGGCAAAGAGCTTATCTATATTAGCGCTCAAAGGAGGTACGAAACTTGCTCACTTGAAGCCGTTTGGCAATTAAACGTTGGAGGATGTTATGTTTCAAAGGCTCTTGATTTTATTCGCCTTAGTGAGTGTTTTAACGGCGCAAGCTGACCAGAGATATCGGGTTATAGTTGAGCGCCAACAAAAGTTAGTTCTCTTTGACGATGCGACCATTTCACGAGTTCAAGAAATTGCAAATTCCAAAAGCACCAGAGACGAGAAGCGAAAAGTTCTGAAGGCCTTGTTTTTCGTGATTGGCGCTTCCTTGGGCGATGGCAAATCCTATTGTGACGTTGCCGTTCGCGAGTATTTTCCCCTTCCGGTCGAAAAAAGTCGCTTGGATCGTTGCCTCGATGCCCTTACATCAGATGAGTTTATGTACAATCTGACCGATGACATTGCTCCGGTTGAAGAGGTCCAAACTGTGAATTTACTACTGGCTAAGACCGCCAAGCTCTTGATGATGCTCTAATCAGCGTCTCTCAACAACGCCGGGCACGTGGGTGGTGGGACTTATGCAAAGACTGTTTTTGACAGCATTGATTTGGGTGGCATCGGTGATCTCGATGCCGCCGACTGCAGGGGCGGTCAGCCTTTCCACCCAATGTATATGCATCACGGGCACCCAGCCGTATTTGTGGGTTCCATTCTTTAAAGCTGGCTGCGCCCTGTGGCTCGCGGAAAACCTGTGCCTGCGCGGAACCATTCAGCCCATGGATCGGCCGATTCGCTTAGATTCGTTTTCCTCGGAGGAATTGCGCCTGGGCGTGGTGGCGGAACGCGACTTCTCAACCGATTTCATTGCCTTTCTCGAGCAGCGCATTTCACCTCTTTTAACTCTGGGCGCGAAGGGAAAATTCTCGGTTTTGCGAATTGATGACACTGCCTGCAACGGCCTTAGAAATCCCGAATCCGTTTATTCGTGGCTCGAGCAAGCCAGCAAGGTGTTCAAAGGCAAGATTGAAATCAAAGCCAACCAGACGATCAGTCTCGGCATGTGGCGTCCGTTCTTTCCAGGGCGGCCAAACTTCACCGCCATTGCCCGGAGCGGAGAGCCTTACCAGTTGCCAGCCTGCAGTGATTATGCTGGCCACCGTTGTGCCGAAGGACCGCAAGGGGGAATGTCTGCCGAATGCCGTGATATCAACGGCCAGATTTTGACCTTGAGATGTGCCTCAAGTGAGAGTCTGCACTTTTATATCGATGAATTCGGCTCACCCCAAAGCTGGAGTGAGCACCTCTTTTACTGGCAGCGCGACCCTTAATTCACACGCTCACACGAAATTCTGAGGAATCGACCCTTTTTATCTTTTTGATCGAGTTCGTCACCTGACTGGACGAGATCGCCGTAGCCAAAGTCCAACAAGGCATTCTTAAGCGAATCCCCGGACGAATTAGGGGGCAGAATAAACGTCCCACTGAGGCCCTTTTTGGTTTCGGTGTCTTCCACCGTAACCACAACATACTCATAGAGGCTGTTGTAGTTCATCGAGATCTTGTAAATTGATTTCTTGCACGTCGGATGATTCTGGCAATCGACATCGACGATATTGCCATCCTTAAGTTGAATCGTGCGTGGAACTGAGCTCGAAAGACTGTTGTCAATACGACACTCAAGCTCAAGTACGGGCACGGCCATCGCCGAGACCTGATAGCTGATCGCAGCCAAAGCGACCAATTTGCCAAGCTTTCCCATGATAACCCCTTTTGCTAAACGTTGGTGTGTGAACCATTATGGGGTCGACTGTGAAAACTCCAGAATGACGACGGGGAAGAAAATTTTTCTTCCCCGTGTCGCGCTTCACTCATGTAATTCCGAAAAAGTCCTATAGACGTTTCATCGCGGCTTGCGACCTTTTCCTGGGTTGGTGGTTACCGTCACCGTGACCGAGTTTGAAGCCGATGACTGATTTCCGGCACGGTCAACTGCGACCACAGAGTAGGTCACCGTTGAGCCGGCGGCTGCGCTGCTATCAGTGTAGCTCGTCGAAGACACGTTGGCGATCACATTGCCGTCACGAATCACCTTGTAGCTTGCAACTCCCCCGCCCACATCTGATGATGCCGACCAAGTTAAGTTAACTTTGCCCTTGGACTGACTGGCCTGCAGGTTCGAAGGCGCAGTCGGAGCAAAACTGTCGACCGTCATCGTGGCTTGAGCCTGTACACTTGAATGCGCGGGATCTTGTCCATCGTTATCGGCAACCTGAACTGAAATTGCTCCCGTTCCGCTGCTTAAACTGGTAGCTCCCGTGAGTTGTACGCTGGTAGTTGCACCGGCGGCGATTTGCACTGACGAAGAACTCAAGCTTCCGCTAAAACCGGCGTCCGCTTGGGCTGCAAGACTAAATTGGGTAGAGGGACACATCGGGTTGTCGTTGTTCTTAATCGATACTGAATAGCTCGCTTGGCCTGCGGGCGCTACATACTGGCTGCTCGGTGAAATCGCGACCGTCGGACTTGCTGACACGCACTCGGCATTGACCGAGAAGGTAAACCCCGAGCCATCACTCGCCTGTGAAAGGGCGGTGATCTCAATTCCGTTGGCCGGATCACTAAAGGTCTCACCAACTGCGATGGCAGCAATGAAGCGAGTCTGCACGAACCCCGAACCCCTGAAGACATGGATGTTCAGACCACGGAGATACGTGCTCGACAGGCGAGTTCCGTAATTGTACGGCTGCCGATAGGTGAGGTAATAGTATTCACTCGTATTGGCTTTGGGAATTCGAACGATCTGGGCCCCGGTTGCGGTCAAGGGATGCCAATCCAGCGGACTCACGGTGTACTGTCCACGGGTACCGTTAACAATTTTATCCGGGAACGAGTTGTAGGTTCCCAATTGCATCAAGTGCGCGCCGTTAATGCCTGCGACATTTGAACTGTTGCCCATCACACAAGAGTAATCTCCGTATTCCGATTCAATGGCGCCATCGTTGTTGGTGTCGGTCCCCGCGTGGTGCATGCTGAGATTGTGACCGAGCTCATGGGCATATACCATCATACCGCCGTAACGAACCCAAGACTGTCTGCCGCCTCCTAAGCCCCACCATCCGCATTGGGCACTTTGAGGCAATACATAAATGATATGCTGAAACTTGGCACTCGAAGTATCAATCCCGGCCGCACTTGCTGCCTTGACACCTTCGGAGGCCCACAGATTGTAATCACAGTTAGCACCCGAGACATTCAGGTCAAAAGGCCCATAAATGTCCGCGTCGCCATCGCCATTCGAGTCGCGTACAAAGGAGATCAAACCCGAAGTTGATTTATTATACATGTCGGTGACGGAATCGCTGGCGCCAAACATCACACTATCAACGGAACTCTTACTCATGTAATGAGTGCCATCGGTAAAATTCAGAAGTAAAACAACCACTGATCGTCCGGAGAGGGCGGCAGTTGAATCGCCCACGCCGCCAGAACTCGAGTCCGCTGAACCCGCAACCTGCTCGAGAGATTCGACGCTCAGGTTGAGCTGTCGAACGGAGCCGCGAACACGAACCTGCATCCCTTCGCGCAGCCAGGCAGGAGTTTTGCCGTCTTTAAATTTGAGAGCAAACTCTTGTCCAGAAAGCTTGTCGTAAAGGGTCGCGAAAACTTCAGCCCGCTTGTTGGCGAAGTCGTCACCGACATAGGTTCGAATCTGGCCTTCTTTTTGAGTGATGGTTTGCGCAACGGATTGATCCCAGCTCAAGGCAAGAATCACAAAGATAAACGCGGTCCAAATAACGCTCTGATTGATTTTAGATTGAAGTCTCATGCATCCCCTCTCATGCCGAGACCTTCACGCAACCTGATAGAGAGGCAAAACACGTTCCAACTGGTCAAACGCAAAAATTCCAAAGATCCTGAGGCTCTTCTCAAGTTGAGAGCGGTCTTTGGCGGTCAGTCCGTCGACGCTGTCTACTACTTGTTCAACTGTTCAAGGGAAATGTCGCAAATTGAGACCAAGCTCGCCTGGCTCGAGATTTCTGCCTTGGCCAAAGTCTGAGCCGATTGATCCCTCGTGGAGGACGTGCGACTCTAAGCTGATGTCGTGGTTAACCTGGACTCTCATTTTCCTGGGCGCGGGATGTTCAATATTGGTGCAGAGTTGGTCGCACGCGTTCATACCTTTTGTCGGCGGGTCGATCACTTCCACTTCCATTGTGCTTGCCTCTTTCCTTTCCAGTCTCGCGATCGGCTCCTGGCTGGCGACCCGCCCCTCGATTCTTACTCTCTCGCCGCGATTGGTGTTGAGTCTTAATTTGCTCGCGGTGGGGATCGTGGGACTGCTTTCGGTCAGGCTCATTGATTTAACCGCCTTCTTGCATTCGTGGTTGTACGACCTTGGCGGGTCAGAACTCCTCGTCGTTCGGCGCCTGATGAGAGGGCTTTTAATCGCGCTCCAAGTTGCAGTACCGGGCGTGAGCGCTGGCTTGGCTCTGACCAGCGCCTATCGCTTGATCTACCACGAAGAACTCGCCCACCACATTGTTAAGGCCTCGCTTCTTTATTCAGCGATCTTTCTTGGAGTTCTCCTTGGGGTGATTCTGTCGGCCTATGGGCTTTTTCCGCATTTGGGAATTCTCCACTCGACCTATGCCGCCGGCATGACGGTTTTGATGCTGGGACTGGCCCAGGGCTTGTCACACCTTAAAGCGCAGGCGGCTCAGCAGACGCCAATACCACTGGACTTGGATCGACCTCCCGAGTGGTCGCCTTCTCTCATTGTTGAAACCTGCAGTTTCGTCGGCGGCTTGGCGGCCTTGGGTTTGCTCATGGCCTGGTATCGCCTTCTCTCCAACGTCTTCGGCGCAACGTCGAGTGCGCTCTCGGCTGTAACGATTGTGTTTTTGATTGGCGGTGGACTTGGCAGTTTGGCGGCCAGTCGCCTGGTTCACCACACCCGGTACTCTTCCCTTGAAGGCCTCTATCTATACGGCATGGCCGGGCTGCTATCGATCATCGCCTCAGCCTTTGTCAACGAGCTGCCCGTTTGGTACGCCCAACTCTATTGGTCGCTTGGCGGAAGTTCCAACTTCTTTGCCACACCAGGATCTCAACTCATTCTTGCGGCGGTTGTCCTTTTGCCGAGTTCTTTCGCCTTTGGCAGCGTGCTGCCCTATTTGGTTAAAGTTGGCTACACCCATGTTGAAGGCCCCTCGCCGCTGGTTTCTCTCGTCGGCCGAATGAACGCTTGGTTCGTGTTCGGCGGCATTAGCGGAGTTCTGGTCTCTGGCTTGGCGCTCGTCCCCAAAATCGGACCCGCCAAAACCCTTGTGGGCCTGGGAACGGCAATGCTTCTCGGTGGCTTTTATTTGGCATTCGGGCTGACCAAGGTTGCCGTCGCACGGAGATTTAAGGCCGTGGCCATTCTTTCTTCTTTGGCTTTGGTTTCGACCCTGACCTTGCCCCGTCACAATCCCCTCCTAACGAGTCATGGACTCTTCGCCAAGATGCGCGGATACAAGACCATAGATGCCTTCATCGAGGATCGCGACGCCGCGATCTCGCGCCTGCTCTTCTACGAAGAAGGCCTCAATGGTTCTGTGGCTGTGGTTGCCAATGAAGAAAATTTGGGCCGCCTCAGCCTGCGCGTGAATGGGCATCTGTTGGCTGGGTCCGGCGCGCCCCAGCGGCGCCACCTTACTTTGCTGAGTTTTTTGCCTTTGGTTTTTCATCCCTCGGCTCGGGAGATTTTAGTTTTAGGACTCGGCACGGGAATTTCTTCCGGCCAAATTCTGATGAATACTTCCGTTGAGCGAGTTTCGGTCATTGAACCTGAACCGGCTATGATTCGGGCCGCTCAGTGGTTTCGCTTTGTAAATCAAGAGCCCCTCAGAGATCCACGCTTGCGATTCATCCAGGAGGATCCGCGAGTTCACCTCAAATTTTCGCGTCAGCAATATGATGTGATTACGGGCGACCCTTCTGACTCGATGGTCAACGGCAACGGCCCTCTTTACACGGCGGAGTTTTACCGCGACATCAACCGGCACCTAACGCCCCAAGGTGTATTCAGTCAGTGGGTGCAAGGTGCTGGCATTTCGTTTGAGTCTTATTTGAGTGTTCTTAAGACTTTCAGCGAATCCTTCGGCAACACTTTTATTTTTATCGATGGTGATAACACGATTTTGCTCGGCACGAAGCAGAGTCAACCGGTGCCTTTTTCTCGCTGGCAGGAGCTCTTTGGCGACCCTGCGGTTAAGGCCATCCTCTTGCGCGATAATTTGGCTTCGCCCGAGGCGCTTGCAAATTTGTTCTTTGGTGATCGCACTCACCTCAACCAGCGTTTGAATCTGGCGGCGGCCGCGGTCAACACGGACGACCACTTCCGAACAGCAACCTCAGTTCCAGTCGATCCCCTTGCCGGGAGTGGTCGACCCATTGCCGACGAACTGGTGCAACTGCTCTCGCCGGGGCGGCGAGAAAACATGACCCTTGCCATCAGTGGTCTACGCCTCGAGAATTTAGCGCCACCTCAGATAAGCCCGACTGAAGATCTGGGTCGAGTCCAAGAGGAAATCCTCGACGCCGCCAAAAATCATCAGGCCGATCGACTCATCAAACTCTTGCGGGTGGTATTTGCTGATCCAACCAATCAGATTTTTTATCGCTCGGGAATTTTGTTGGGCGAAACACTTCTGCAAAAGGCCCGTTACGATGAAGCGCTTGAGGTGGCCGAAACGATGAAGACGGAGTACCCTGCCTACGGAAGCGCTTATCACATTGCCGCCGAGGCCCTCATCCAAAAGAACCAACTGGCCCGCGCCCGGGCGGTTCTGGAGGAGGGGCTCTTTTACCACCCCACCCACCAGGGGCTGGCCAAGCTCTATGGGGCAATTTCTCATCTCCCCTTTTCCGGCGACGAATCCCCGAAAGGTCACTGAAGTTTTAGTAAATATTTGTTTTTAATGGCTTTTTTTGTGTGTTTGAACTCTGGTCGACCAGGTAATTCTTACCCGGGTCCTTGTTCCCCCCCTCCATTTATGACATTATGCAGCATCAAAAGTGCCCAGATCATTAACTGGAGATTGGTCGGAATGAAAAATTTAAAATTCCTCGTTGGACTGCTCGCGGTCGTGAGCATTTCACCGTCTGCGTTTTCGGCTTCGTTGTCGCTTTCAAAAAATCCCGATGTCGCTTCCAAGCCCGCTATCGACCTCATCGATGGCGAAGGCAACCCCTTGAGCCAAGGCCAAGTTTCTAGTTTGCTCGCTCAGCAAAAAGACACCAGCATCTACCACCCCAAAGCCGACAACAGTCGTCTCTGGGAACCCAAGGCTCATACGGGAACTGACGAAAACTCTCACGGCTATCCCGCTAACGGCGCGACGGTTCGCTTCGTCAAAGATGAAGCCTACAACCGATTTACTTACATGGCCCGCGTGCAAGACCCGCGCAATCCAAGAAAATACTTCCGCTTTGCCATCAGTCGATTTACTCACGCCATGTTGATGCGCGCAGCACTGTTGCGCAAGCTTGGCTATTTGGTAACGTCTCCAAAATTTTACAACAACCTCACGGTGTCCTTCCGCTCCAAAGAAGAGATGGAAGAATTTTTGCGGGTCTCACAAGAAGAATCGATCAACGATTTTGAGGGACGCAAATGGATTACCGCCAAAGACGAAGCCAAATTCACGGTCACCTTTTCTAACGCAACTCTTGAGCCCGCCCGTCCCGAGTACTTTGATGTGCATTGGGCTTTTGTTCCCAATCCCGAAGATCCCCGGCAGAGAGCAATGGTTCAGAACCTGGGTCAATACCGAGCTTTTCGCGGGTTAATTGTGCCTTTCGTGTTGGTCGACGTCCCCGAAAGTGTGAATCGCTTTTCTCCCAAGTTTGGCCATATTCAATCCGACTCGATTATCATGACTCATGAAAAGGCCAGCACCTTTCGCACTTGTGGCCTGGACGACGCAAAGTGGGTGGTGCGCCGCTTGTCCTATTTTAAGCAGCAAGACTGGGAAGAAATTGTCCGCCTTGGTCAGTTTCCCAAGGAAATTGACCACATGGTTTTGGCTCGCCTTCTTCATCGCGTCCAAAATATGTTTGAGCTCTTTGGCATCGAGCCGCAAGAGCGCTTGCAAATGCCCGATCTGAACTACACCTCTCCCTCGGGTCTGGTCAAAGATGGTAAGGTCACACAAGAATTCGTTGAGGGTTATCCGCAACGATTTGCTCACGGCGATCGAGAATCTCCCTTTACCGAAGCCGACATCGGCCGTTACGTCTCGATCGAAGCCCTCTCGACCGGTCTCAAGTATGCGTTGGACCAAGTGAATAAAAAACTGGTCGTCCAAGATGTGGCTGATCTTGCCTTAAAACGCCAAAAAGAGTTTCAACAGCGAGTCATCGATCATATTCGCACTCGCCCCAATGAAATTCTCGAATACAAATTGGAGTCTTGGGGCGGACCGGTTGCTAATTTTGACATTGGAGCCAGTCGTCACGTTACCACTGGAACCTACTATGATAGTCACGCGCCCATTCAGTTAGTTGACACAGTTAATGTGGGTGGAACGGTCGGATATTTCCGCGCTATCGACGGCATGGTAACCATCAGTAACGCCTTTGCGGGCATGATTCCCACCATTGGCGGAAACGTCAGTTACAACCGTACCTTCAACCATGTGCGCCCCATTGAGTCACTTAAGCAGGCCACGGAATATGATTGGGGCAAACTGTATGTTCCTGGCTTTATGAATTCGCTCGCCGGAATTCTTGAGGCGGAAGACTTCGACCCCACTAAATGCCAAGCCGACTTGGCAAAGCTCGCCAAGGAAAAGGGCGTCGAGGTTACTGCTCTGCCTGATGAAGACCAAGCTAAGTGCCGTCAGCCCCTTCACCGATTTATTACCGAACTCAAAGATGGTGAGATTTTTACCATCACCGACTCTTTAGTGGTCGGTGGCTACGTCAATATTTACTCCCCTCTCGACATCTTGTTGGGCCTAAGTCCTCTGGGCTTTCTCAACTCGGTCAGTTTCGGTTTTGATAGCTCAAAGGCGCTGATTTTAAAACAGACGAATGTTTTGCGAACTTCCAAGGGCCTTCAAATTATCAGCCGGACGGCGGATTCCTCAACAATTGGGGCGCAATTCGACCTGAACTATTGGCTCAACTTATTGCGAATTCGGGCGGAAACCAAAAATACTGAGATCCATTCGATTCCCTATCTTATCGACTACAACGCGGAACTGGCCCAATATGTAGATAAGAACGACCCCAACGGAAAGAAAATTGCCGATCGAGGCAAGAACCTTAAGGCGGCACTCCATGCGCTGTTTGCGGAAAACGACATGGAACTCTTTAATGCCTTCTTTAAGGACCGTCGCTTCGAAGTTGACCATAAACTCACGACCAGTGAGTTACAGGTCAAGCTCCTCACCGAGCGCTTTACCAGAATGAATGAAGGGCATTTGCTTAAGATTCGCTATCCCGCAAATCCGGACTACCCAAATCTTAAGCCCGAAGATGAAGAAGTTACGATCTTTTCCTACAAAAAAGGGCGACTGATTGGTCGCAACATCATCGACTTCTTTAGTGACTTTATCGACGGGCTATTCAAACGCGTCGGTATTTTGTCGCGTCCCAAAGCCACCAATCCGGCCGACACGCCGTTTGGCAAAGGCCACTGGAAAATTGTGACCACAGAGTCCGACCTCACAAAGAACGGCGAAAAGTATCCGAGTGTCAGCTTTGTTCAAGAAGTCTGGGGCGGCTGGAAGCTCAAGAAGAATGACTTCCTCAAACTCATTGACGAGATCACCACTCAATTCCGCAACGTCAACTTGGGTTCTCACCGAATCATCGAGCCGGAAGCGTTCATCAATGTGACCTCGGTCGACTTTTATCGCATCACCGCCAACCTCTCAATTACTGAGGATGGAATGAATCGCATCCGTGATCTACTCCTGCAGCCCGAGAAGGCCAACCTTGATCGCGACGCCGACCGAATGAGCCGCGAACGCGACCAGGCAATGAATCCCCTCGCCCGCTTCGGGGCCGGCATCAGTCAAGGTATCGGTACCATCTCTGACAAGTATCAAGGCAAGTACCTACCTTCGGACCGCGGCCTCTATGAAGAGATTGTTGCACTCATGGGACGGGGCTCATACCAGCAAGGCCAGTCGGAGTACATGGGTGCCTGTAAAGAAGAAGCTCTTCGCGCCCAAAACGGCGGCCGGAGCGCTGATACTGTCGAACACAATCCGACCGTCGCCGGCATGTTGTACCGGACTGAGTATGAGTGCTTGGCTTCGTGGATGAGTCGCCTCATTCAACTCAAGCGCGCTTACCCCGACGAAGACCGGCAACGCCAAACCGAGTGGACGACTGAAGTGCTGTGGACGATGAGTGAAAACATTCCCCTTCCCTACATCTTGGAGTTCGTCGGCAAAAAGAACTTCATCTTTTTTATCCGGGTCAATGGCTTTAGGGCTGGTGACGAGGACGGAGACCTCGAATTCTTTTCTAACTCGGCCGGCGATCCAGCGAAAGACTTCGAGGTCGCCAACGGAATCATTGATCTCTATTCTAAGAAAACTGGCATTGCTCCGCTTGAGCTGCGCCGTACACAAGGGAGCTTCCAGTGAGAAAGATTGCCTTAGCTTCCCTCATTACAGTCGGCTTGCTTGGTCCTTCTGCTTCGGCGGAAATCAGTGCAACTCTCTTTCCTAAGCGCGGCGGCAAAAATCCCTCGGCCGCCTCTTGGAATCAAGTCCTTCTCCATGAAGCCGTGTTGACCAGTCAACCGATGTTCTCTACCCAAGAGCAAAAAGTTGTTAAATCGGTTAAGATGGATCGCTTTTTAAATGTGCAAATTCTCACCCTAAGGGACGAGGCCGCCTTCCGCTCTCTACAGCGTTTTGTTGATGCTCAAAAGTTGCCGTTTGTATTGGATCTCAATGATCTCGACGGTAAGTTGGCATCGGAAGAACCCTTTGAGTCGTTGCAATGGTCGCTTAACAATACCGGAGCTGCGCAAAACATCGAGTTCGATTTTATGACCGCGCTCAAAGTGCCGGCGGTTAAGCCGTCCATTTCCCGCGAGGACATCCGCATTTCACGACGCTCCTCTAGCGGAAAGAAAGTTCGCGTCGCTATTCTTGATACTGGAATCGACCCGACCCACCCTGACCTACAGAAGCGCATCTATCGCAAAGAGGGCGAATGTCGCGCTTTGCAAAAATTTGAGACCTGCCTTAAGTCTTCCGACGAAGTCAAATGTCCTGAAGTTGATATTAAAGAGTGCAAAGACGGAACGGCGACGCGGACCTTTTGCGACGCCAAAAAGGAAGAGGCTTGTAAGAATGCCCGGCGCACTCACTGCGAAAAAACCTGGTTCGACCTAAAAAATCCCGAAGTTGACACCGACAAAAATGGCTACCCCCTCGACTGCTATGGTTGGAGCGTGGTCGGCAGAATGACCACGGCGGGAATCGTCGGCAAACCCGACTTTGATGACCTTAAAGGGCACGGTACCCATGTCGCCGGCCTCGTTGGCGCCGACAATCACAATGGCGAGGGTATTGCCTCTTGTTCTGACAACACCCAAATTATTCCCATTCAAGTTCTTACCGAAGCACCCTTGGAGCCGATTAAGCCCCTTTCATTTGGCTTGGATCCCAACGAACTTGCTCCTGGTCAACAAAGGCGCCCGGTCAGAGTTCTGGGCGACATGGTGGCTCGCGGTCTCATTTATGCGATTCACTCGGGCGCCCAAGTGGTGAACTTCTCTTTGGGTTGGCCGCAAAGCAAAGACTCCGAATTTATGCGTGAAGTGGTCGCAGAAGCACAAAAGCGCGGTATTATCATTGTTGCAGCCGCCGGTAATGATTCAACTCAAGCTCTCTTGCGGCCTTGTTCTTATCCCGGCGTCATTTGCGTCGCCGCGCACGGCCCCGACGGAGCGATTTCCCACTTTTCCAACTACGGCATTGGTGTTGATCTTGCGGCGCCTGGCTTAAACATCCTGAGCACTTGGCCGATGAACAAACGCCCGGCGCGCTTTCGCCAGGAATGGGGCTATGAATTTCTTCACGGCACCTCCCAGGCCACCCCCATCGTTGCCTGTATGGCTGCGGAAATGTTGAGTCGAGGTAAGCCCGCCAATGAAGTCTACCCGCGCCTGGTAACAGGAGTGCGGCCTCACCTTGATCCCTTAAAACTTGTCGGTGGAATGCCTCATCATGATCCGGGTCCGCCCGAATCCAATCCCTACCGCAAGGAGCTTTACAAAAAGTGGACTCTCTCCGGCAATGCCGATTTCGACAAGGCCTTAGCAGTCGAACCACAGCCGTTAATTCTTCCGGCCACCAAGGAAAAGATCGTCCTGTATTGGGACCGCGCGACCAAGCGTTTTCAAGTGCCCGTGGCCTTGCGCAACTTCTGGCAAGCCACCCGTGAGCGCGTCAACGTCAGTGTTCAGCCCGTTCACTCCGGCTCGACGTCGATTCGTCCGCGTATTCTTTCGGTTGAAGCCAAACAAAACAGCCCGACCTGGCCTGGGGCCGAGTCCACTGTCGAGCAAGCGACTCGAGAGTTCTTGGTTACCTTTGAAATCGTCGATACAGAAAATCCGTTTGAAAGTCGCATTCCGAGTGAAATTGATCTCGAGATCCAGATTACCATTGGTAATCGCGCACCTCGCTCTTTCCAAGTTGGGGCCGAAATCATCGTCAAGGTTGATCCGGCCAAACCCTTGGCTGGTTTTTTGTCCTTGCCAATTAATGGTGTTCCCACTGGTGACTTCGATCGCCTCCCGATTGCCCACTACTATGACGAGCAACCGCAGTTCGTAGACTATGTGTTGTTCGAGTACACCAAAGAGCAATGGACGTTTAACCTCATGAGCCAGCGAGATCGTCGTAACCCCAAGAGCGACGCTTACTCGATCGTCTCAGGTACAGTAGAGGCCTCGCCAATTGAAGGCATCTACTACGATGATATTTCTCGCGTTGACATCGATTTCGACAATGTGAGTGAATACGTGGTTTCGATCATGGATGTTCGCGATAAAATCCGACCTCCGAAGGCGTCGCCGGTCACCTTTTTGTATTTTGATCACAATATGAAGCTCCTAAAACGCACAGAGTTTGATTCTGAGCGCGCGCAATACCCAAACAACCCGAGCACGCAAGTGCAGTGGATGAAGCTCGAGAAGCGCAAAGTTCCGGCCTGGTTGGGTTGGGGATATGAGCCCGACAAAAAGTGGACCTTGCGGGAATTGTGGGAAAACCCAGACAAAGACGAAGAAGGCGAAATCCGCTTTTACTATCTCGACAATCAGGACAAGCTCCAGTCCATTGGTAAGTTCGAGGAGTATCAAATTGTGGACACTCTGGCGCCCACCATGAGCGACGTCCTCGCCGGCCAAATTCCCGTGTTAATGGCAAAACCGCGCGGAAAAGAAAATGCTCCTTCCTACATTATCGATTTTGCGCTTGCCAACGTCATAGAGGGTGAAGTCCGAGATTTTAAGAAAATCGACTTTTCTTCTTATCGTAACCTCCTGGACACCCGTGTTGACTCGATCTTTTCGACCGACATCAGTCGCAATCTTTATGCTGGCACGTTTTGGTTCGGACCGGGCAACTTAAAGCAAACGCGGCTCTCAGCTCTCATTCGTAACGACAAGAGCCTTTTGGACTACGATATCGCCGCTCTACGCGGTGAGGTCGATGCTGCTCTCTGGGCTCGTTACGCTTTCTTTGGCAAGTCAGGGCTCTCGGCCTTTGTGTTAACCAACACTGAGGTTCAGTTTCACGACCTCACTCATAAGCAAGCGACGTGGTCGAGCTTAAATCGCTACACCTTTTACCCTGATTACCTGACGTCGAACTCAAATGTTCCCTTCATCGTCCGTGATCGCCTCAAGAACAACTACCTTCCTAGCCTCTTTACCTCTGAAGGTTCCGGCTTTAGCCGGGGTGTGCGCTTCTTGGTGCCGTACTATGACTCGAATGGAAAACTGATTGAGCTGACAGCTCCTGCCAAGCTGCGCCTGCAGTCACAGCGTGGCTGTGCTCCCATGGACATTCCGGTGTGGACGGGAGCTGCGGGAAGTATCTATCTCGATTACTATTGCGGCGATCGCCTGATCCGCGTTCCTCTCGAATTCTAGAAAAGTTTTCATGTCAGATTTCGTGTAGATCCAGTCTTGATTCGTAGATCAAGACTGGACTACAAGACTCTCAAGCACTTACAGATTCCCCATCTCACCTTCACAGATTATCGTTTTTTCATTCTCCATTCCGCTCTTACATGGTTGAAATTATTGGAATTGCGCTGCGTGACGATTTTCGATATGCAGCAACCTTAACCAAGTGCTCTTCTTTGCCTGAAAACGAAGAAGGGTTTTAAAAGGTATCAACAACAAACACTCAACTCATCTTTACTCTTTTGGAGGGTAACATGGCTTTTAAGAATACAATGAAGACCATCGCGCTCGCTACTGCTAGCGTTGTTGGAATTGCTCTTCTGTCTGGCTGCGGCGGTGGCGGCGGCACAGGCGGCGGTGGCGGCTCCGTAATCTATTATCCGTATGAAACTGTCTACGGATCAGCTTGCTCAACTTTTGAGCCCACTCCCGGCTGTACCTTCTATCGCGACGGTTCTCGTATCACCGTTGAAGAAGACACCCACTACAACTACTACGGAAATGGCTCTGACGACATGTCTTATGTCAATTTCTGGACAGCTTCTGACGGCCAAGTTTATGGCGACATCTACAACAACCTCGGCGTATTCCAGCGCACTTCGCACATTTCTTCATTTGCAGGCTGGGTCGGCGGTGGCTACATCGGTGTAGGTACGACTGGCTTGTTCTGGGAATCAGTTTCTGGCGGACAATACTACTTCGGTAAGAACGGCGTTCTTTACAGCGGTAATGCTTGGGCCAGCAACTTCGGTGAAGCAATCAACAACGAAGCTGCTTCTGAAACTGTTGACACCAACTTTGCAGCTCTTAGCAGCGAAAGCAACAAGACCCTCATCAAGAAAGCTGCCAAGAACCTGATGGACAAATACGGTTTTGCAAGCATGGACAAAGCTGAAGCTGTAGCTGGTGCTTTGAATCGTTGGATGGTTGGCGTTTCTGAGCGCGGCCACACCACGACCAGTGATATGGACAAAGCTTTCAAAGGTACTTTCGGCGGAATGGATTTCTATTCAGCTACTGCTGCCGTAAAAGACTATCTCAAAGGCGACGAGAAATCGATTAACTCAGTAAAAGCTAAAGTTAATCGTTCTGCTGCTGCCATGGGCCTTCGTTCTGACCAACTTCTTCGCTTCGGCGCCGATGTTTTCAGCGAGCCCCTGTCTTCTCTCGGCTACAAAAAAGAAGACATTGAGACGATCATCAATCGCCTCAAGTAATTTAGCCGACAAAGCGTAAATGGTCGTGAGACCAAAAAAAGCCCGGAGTTAAACCCGGGCTTTTTTATTTTCCCCTGATCCCCCTTGCAGCCCCGCTCAGTGTCAGAGTCCGTGTCCGAGTCGGTGTCGGAGACGGCAACCCGTGACCATTGGCCCGTTTGCCAGATGGGCCGATGCCCGAGCCCGATTAAGGAGCACCTTCATCCCGCAGACTGCGGCACAGACAATAAGTACTGGCCGCGAGTTGATCAGTGAGTTTGCGAATTTCCTCGAGATCAAGAATTTCAATTAAGGTTTGAGTTTCGCGAATACTGCCGAG